>JAGKWS010000087.1 GCA_021151685.1 Chitinophagaceae bacterium | reverse complement strand
GGCGTGCGGCGAGACATGGGTTAAAGGTAAGGATTGTGGGCTGGAGTGAAGCAGATGCTGCGAGTGTGTATTGCGAGTGCTGCAAATAGCAAGCCACCAACCAATATGCATGCTATGCCTATCAAGCGGTACTTTTTGACAACAACTTTATAATAGTTCTCGGGGTTGAGGTACCACACCGATCCCTTGCTGAACCCATAAACGCCTACCGATTGTTCCCCTAAGGCATTGGTAGCCAATTCAGTGCTGTCTGTCAGTAAGCGTACCGTATCTCCTGCGTGGATAGTGGTGGTTATCATGTCGTATCTGCTGACATCAAACGCTGCACCGGTTATCATAAACACATGTTGTGGGTATGCTTTCAGGCGAATGACAACACTTCGGCTACCTAAGGAGCTGCTAACCGCAGGTATTTCCGGCAGTATACCCGAGACCGCTACCGTTCGAACATTGGCGAATTGGCGTGGGTGTAAACACAAAAAAAATCCCAATAAACACGTACACAAACACAATACACACCCAGTGCCGTACCATATAACACGAAACACGCGAACAGTTTTCCAAAATTGCGGATGCATATGGCGAAGATGTTTTACCGAACCGGCACTGATTGTATGGCTGTTTTTTACCCAATACGCCATGCATTATATAGATAATCATTTTTTTGAAGTCGTATTTGCTCGTTGTTGTAACAGGTGCTAACATGTTCTATGTCAAACGTACCTCGACATGCATTGCGCAGCATAGTCCTCATTTATGCTCGTCAAGAAAAACATCCTTGTGCCGATTTCAAACAAGCGTTTGATATGGGCTTGAAAGGGGCTTATGAGCACTACGAACAGTGCCCCTTCCACTAACCCAACCTGCTCAACCGCTCCACAGCGGCTTCCAGTGTGGTTTCTTTTTTGGCAAAGCAGAAGCGGATGAGTTTGTCGTCTTTACCGTTTTTGTAGAAGGCACTAACGGGTATGGTGGCTACGCCATGCTCGCGGGTAAGCCATTCGGCAAACTGATGGTCGGGCAGGGAGCTGATGCGCTCGTAGCTGGCTACCTGAAAGTAGCTGCCCTGTGTGGGGGCATGTATGGTAAAGGGCGTATAGGCCATCAGAGCCAAAAAGTGGTTGCGCTTGTGCTCCATCAGTTGGTGTATGGGCTCGGTATGGTGTGCCAGATGGGCCGCCAGGGCATACTGTGCCGGGGTATTGACCGTAAAGCACAGGAACTGGTGTATGCGGCGGAAGGCCGTGGTAAGTGCGGGTGGGGCTATGCAGTAGCCCATCTTCCAGCCGGTATTGTTGTATACCTTGCCAAACGAGTAGAGCGCGAAGCTGCGCTGCCGCAGCTCGGGGTGCTTCAATACCGAGTAATGCTGCTGCCCGTCGAACACCAATTGCTCATATACCTCGTCCGACAGGATGAAGATGTCGGTATTGCGTACCAGTGCTGCCAGTTGGTCCCAGTCTTCACGGCTCCATATGGCTCCCGTAGGGTTGTGCGGAGTATTTACTATTATAGCCTTTGTCTTGGGCGTAATGGCATCGGCCACCCGCTGCCAGTCTACAGCAAACGATGGTGCCGATAGGGCTACAGGCACTGGTATGGCTCCATTCATTTCTATATTGGGCAGGTAGCTATCGTAGGCAGGCTCCAGCACTATTACCTCATCGCCGGGTTGTAGTATGGCGGTAAAGGCCGTATAGATGCCATAGGTAGCCCCCGGCGTTATGGTAATCTCGGTATCGGGGTCTATGGCAAGGCCGTAGCGGTGGGCAAAATTGGCCGCTATAGCCTGCCGCAGTGCGGGCAGCCCCGCCATGGGTGCGTATTGGTTGTAGCCCTCATTGGCCGCCGCCCCCAGCGCATGTGCCAGCCGCTCATCTATTGCAAAATCGGGAAAGCCCTGCGACAGATTGATGGCGTTGTGCTGCTGCGCCAGCGCACTCATTACGGTAAATATGGTAGTGCCTGCGGCTGTGTGTTTCTGAGGGAACTGCATACTGCAATATACCTAAAAAAGTGGCGTGTGCTACAACTCTTTGAGTGGCCGATATGTACCCGTAGGAAAAAAAAATAGCTAAGTATTTCCCTCTGTCTTGCGCAAAATCTCCTGCATCAGGTTGGGTAGCGATATGGCGGTTATACCTTCGCCCACGGGGAATGTGTCAATTCCGGAATAGACGACAAACTTCTTTTCGGCAGCTATGTCTTGACAGGCGATGTGAAAGCCTTTTGACGGGGAAGGGCTGCTGCTGCGCTTGATTTCGATGGCCCATTTCTCCTGACCCGAAAACTCCAGTATCAAATCTATCTCGGCACCGGCCGATGTACGGTAATAGTATGGCAAGGCCCTACCCTGTAGTATAGAAAGTATGTTCTCTATCACAAACCCTTCCCAGCTGCTACCTACAACCGGATGACCAATGAGGTTGTTGTAGGTGGGTATGTTCAGGAGGGCGTGTGTTATGCCGCTGTCGCGCACAAATACCTTGGGGGCTTTTACCAAACGCTTACCTACGTTGCTGGCCCATGGCTGCAATCGCCGCACCAATAGCAGGTCTACCATCAAATCGAGATAGCGATTGATGGTTACGCTGCTTACATCCAGACTCCTTGCCAGTTGAGATGCATTGTACACACCACCCTGATTATGTGCCAACATTGTCCAGAATCGCTCAAGGGTTTGTGCGGGAATTCGTGGCCCCAGTTGCGGAATATCACGTTCCAGATAGGTTTTAATAAAATCGCGACGCCAATCTATGCTGTCCCTGTCGGTGTCGGCAAGCAGACTATCGGGAAAACCACCCCGCAACCAAAGCTGGTTGATACTACCTATGCTGTTATCGGAAAACTCTAATACATCAATACCATACAATTCCAGATAGGCTATGCGCCCCGCCAGCGATTCGCCCGATTGGCGTAACAATTCTATTGAGGCTGAACCCAGAAACAGAAACAATCCGGCCTTGCGGTTTTGGCGGCGTTCCTTGTCTATAATTCCCCTCAGCGAAGCAAATATCTCTGGAATGCGCTGCACCTCGTCCAGTATTATCAACGAGTTTCTGTTTTGGGCATGAAACGCATTTATGTCACTCACCTTTGCTACATCAAGACTATTTTCGAGGTCGAGGTAGATGGATGTAGTGTCGTCTGCTACATTGAGCGCAAGGGTTGTTTTGCCTACCTGACGTGGCCCTATCAGCGCAACAGACGGGCTGCGCTGAAGCGTTTTAGTAAGTGTTTTGGCTAACCTTCGCTGTATCATCCTTGCAAATTTAACATGAAATATTAAATTTACAAGGTTGCTGGCTATTTTAACCCACTACATTAACATAAGTCATATATTGACAGTAGTGCCACACAATCATAAACCAGTAAACAAAAGGAGGACATCGCACCCATGTGTGCGATGAAAATGAGCGATGTGAAAGGCTTTGAGAATCAGTTGCGGCAGGCCACAAATATGAAGGGGGTGTTCTTTTTTTCGCGTAGCATGTCTATTACCTTGCCTTTATGGCGAATAATCTTGTACCGCTGCAGGTCGTATATCTCCAGCGTGGTGGCATGCTCGCGGGTCATTACCATGCGCTTTAGCCAATTGTCCAGAAAGCGGGCCGACTGGTCGTCGGTAGCCCGTACATTTTTCAGATACTGTATCCACTCTCTATCCCTGTACCACATATATCTTCGTTTGTAGGTTATCTGTCTACTTACTGTCTGTCAATACCTGTGTCGCTTAGATGGTTTGTAGTTGCCCAATATATCGGACCCGCAACCGCAGTTGCGGCTGGTTTTACAACTTTCGGCCATCAGCAATATGCCACATAGTGCCAACAACCATAATACCGGGCGTTTTGCCAATCTTGTTTTCATAAAATCTACTTTTGTAAAAATAGGATTTTTTTTTGCCCCAACCTTCAGCCAGAAAAATATTGATTGCGCCCCTCGATTGGGGTGCGGGGCATACTACCCGCTGTCTGCCGCTTATAGCCCATTTGCAGGCATTGGGGCACCAGGCTGTGTTTGCCGGCAATGCTGCCCAGCAGGCCATAGTGCGCAGCCATATGGGGCATGATGTGGCTATGTTGCCGCTGGAGGGATATAATATTACCTATTCTTCTCTGAACAGGATATTGCAAGCCGGACTTCTATTGCAATTGCCACGCATACTGGCCATCATAAAAGCCGAACATAATTGGCTGCTACAAAAGGTGGCTGATAATGGCATAGATGGCATTATATCGGACAACCGATATGGGCTGTGGCACCCAACGGTACCATCGGTCATTATTACCCATCAGTTGCAGGTTCTGACAGGTGCGGGGGCCGTGGCCGATGCGGCGGTACGCCAGCTGCACTACCGTATGTTGGCACGTTTTGGGCAGGTATGGGTGCCCGATGTGCCGGGGGGCGATTCTTTGGCAGGCAAGCTGGCACACCCGGCAGCACTGCCGCCACACACTACTTATATAGGCTGGCTGAGCCGGTACGCGGGTGTGGCATCGGCCCCAGCCGCTACCCATGCCCCAGTGCTGGTACTGCTATCGGGGCCAGAGCCGCAGCGTACACTATTGTCTCGGCTATTATGGCAGCAAGTATTGCGGCACCAGGGCCCGGTGATATTTGCCGAAGGCACTGATAGTGCGGTGCAGCCTGCCCACATACCACCCCACGTACAGTGGCATGCACGCCTTGCTGGTGCGGCCCTGCAAGATGCACTGCAACAGGCTGCACTGGTGGTATGCCGCAGTGGCTACTCTACCCTTATGGACCTTGCCGCTACCGGCAACCGTGCCTTGCTGATACCTACCCCCGGCCAAACCGAACAGGAGTATCTGGCAAGGCATACCGCAACTATAGGCCAACACACGGCTACCTCACAATCTGCAACCCATATCATGCGGGCATTTGCCAGTTGGGGTGCAATGGCTGGCAGAAATACGGTACCTGCCGGTGGGCATCAACTATACCAACCCATACTGGCGCAGTGGGCGGCATCGCTGCTGCAAGCTATGCATTAGCCTGTGCCCACAACTGTTGTTGCTGCACCTTGCGCACCATTCTCATTACCGATTCTTCGTTGTTGTAATTGGCCACCTCATCCAGTGCTATCCACCGTGCATCCTTTACCTCGCGGGTGGCCAGCGATGCTGTTTGGCTATCATCGGCTACCAGCAAATAGCGCACATCGTAGTGATAGTGGGCAGGTATGGTGCCCCGTTCGGGTATCAGGTGTATGTCTACATCCAGTATGTGGCCGGTGGCCGGGTGTACGGTAAGGCCGGTTTCTTCGGTGGCTTCCTTTATGGCTACGTGCAGGCAATCGGGGTCGCCATCGCAGTGGCCACCGGGCTGTAGCCAGCGGTTCAGCTTGGCGTGGTGTATCAGCAAGGTAGCCGTGCGGGCTTCGTTCACTATCATGGCCGACCCTGTTATGTGCCCCTCCTGCAGAGTGCGTTCAAAACAATCGGTATGTTGCAGTACAAATTCCAGTGTGCGCTGCACCATATCGCGCTCGGGCGGCAGTGTAGTCAGATAGTCGTTGAGTGCAGTAATGAGTGTTTGTCGTGTCATAGGCGGCAGAAAGATAGGCAAAGATGAGCAGAGGCGTATTGCAAATAGTGGCGTTTAGATGGCTGTAGATAGGGTGGCATGCCCCATTAGGTGGGTATGCATTTTTATAGTTTCACCGGGTATTGGTTGTGCAATGTGGTTGATTGTTAATAGATTGTATATATCCTAAGATGTCCCATGGTGTGTAGAATGGGGCTTCTTAGGGCGTAATGGGGCATGAAGAGTGGGGTGTAGAGGAGGTTTGTTCATAGGGTAGCTGGATGGTTGTATGATAAAGATGCTGCACCTGCGCCAGCCTGCCAAGGCCAAGCCTGATGTGGTTACGATAATTATCTCTGTTTTCGTGGCGAGAAAATATGGTGACACTTGTCATTCCTCTAAGTCTGTTATGGGTATGTAATGTGGTATTACACCGTTCATAGAACTTAGCTTTTTCAAAAAATGAAATCGGTATTGAATTTTCTGTGCGAAAATTAATGCTACATTTTCTGCCCGGATATTGAAAAGACAAAGATTCCAAGATATTAAAAAAATATGTTTTAGTTTTTTAATATACAAGCAGTGCATTCTTTTTGTACTAAAATTGATGTAACACCATGACTGTCAGGAAGAAGTGTTGCTTTGGATATATCTTTCATCTGGCAATACTAAACGGGAGGGTATACCGTTTTTTGTTTTTCCCGATTAGAAGTGTATCATAATTTAATATTCATCTGCTTGCACGTTTGCCCCAATAGCTATACCTTGGCCCAAGATTATTGCCCTATACCGAGCGATGATGATATACCCGACACTGAGCACCCTAAGTGCTGAAATGTACACAAAAAGACGAAAGAGTGCCTGTGTGCAAACTTAATTGTCGTTTTGAAAAATTTCTACCTTATTGTTTTCCTGTCTTCAAGCGTTTTTTGTTCACCTTCAAAAACATATGCCTATGTAGCTATCAGCATGAGTACCTGCGTGCCTGCACGCTAACGATTTACTCCTTTTCTATTCATCTCAATTACTAAAAACTAATGAAAAAGCTAATTACATTGGCTGCCGCAGCTCTGCTGTGGGGGCAAGCCAATGCGCAGGTTTCCTGCCCCGGGTTGCATGTTTGCATACCCGATACTACATCGAGCAGTTGTCTCAATGCAGCTGCAGCCGCTACAGGCGGTGTTGGCTCGTGGTCCAGCAGCAACTCAGCTATTGCTACCGTAAGCAGTACAGGATCTATTACCGGTGTTTCGGCTGGTTGGGCCACTATATCGTATGTGGTTGTTTATACCGAAACTGTTAAGGTTAATCCACTACCCGTTGCCGCACCATATTACGATACAATGGTTTGCACAGGCGGCAATTTGAATTTGTACGCAGGCGATACCGGCGAGGCACCAGCAAATACGTATTCCTGGACAGGCCCCAACAGTTTCAGTTCAACGGCTCGCACCCCTGTTATTACCGGTGCTACCACCAGTGCCAATGGAATCTATACATTGACAATAACTGCCGAATCTTGTAGCCGTACCTATACACTGAGTGCCACAGTACACAGCAGCAGTTTCTATACTGTATCTGTAAACCAGACAGCACCGTTTACCTTGGTTGGCCAGCGGGTGCATACACGCACTTCATCGGCATTTACGCTACAGGCAGTTACTTCGCCGGCACTTCCATCGTCTGGCACCGCCTACACATGGGCGGGTTATGTGCCGGGTAGTAGCGAGTATTTTGCGCCCACCAGTGGTTTCCCTACCAACAGTGTAGTGGGTGTGTATCCGTATACTGTTACTGTAACCCACAATGGTTGTAGTGCTTCGGTGCCCGATACCATTATTGTACCACCATCTACCGACTGTCCACCTGAGACATACTTTACCGTAAACCGCTACCGCCAAGAGAAGGGGCTCGATACATTGAGCGCAGCTGCTTGTAGCGATTGTAGCACGGTTCAGCCATACGTGACTATTATCGGTAATCGCCTCACTACAGCCAACATAGGCCGGAAGACAAACTACTACATTGTAGGGCCTGAAGTAAAATGCGAAATGGATTTACTTGACAGTAATGTGTTCTACATGGCAAAGGATTCGAGAATCATCATCGATTCCAACAGATCTACCACCATCAGTCATTGCCATTTCTTTGCATGTACACAATGGGCGGGCATTATTGTGAAACATGGTACCACGACGTCGGGGCATGTAAATATCATCAACAATACGTTGATTGAAAATGCCAATACAACCTATAACTCGGGATACGTCAATCAGGCTACCGCAGTAAGGGCTGATCGTACTATAAGTGGTAGTAGCTATTATTCATCAGGCATGCAGGATATTGTTAATAGTGATGGTGTGGTGTATAATAAAAACTCATACAGTATTTACGTTGCCGAATACAAGCCGTCTATCGCTATTGCAACTCCGGGAACCAAATTGCCATTTACAATTAAGAATAGTGTATTTATCAATAGAGAGCTTGCATCGAAAGATAATTCCGCTACATCTGCTGGCAATTATCCGTTTAGCTGGCCTTCAGCCCAAAATCTAAAGACGGTAGTATCTTCAGGTAGTATACCTCAATTCGCGACCACTACGTATAAAGTGGCTGGAGTCAGTGGAATAGGTATTGGTCTGAAAAGTGTTGGTACTTCGTCTTTAGTAGCAACGGGCGATGATACAACTTCCGCTAAATACGAGTACAATAAAATGATTATCGGATGCCAAAGCAGTGACATGAGTTACGATAGCACCAATTTGTTGGATAGTATGTTTATGGGGATAGTTTTGCAGGATGCCAATGTGTCTTTGTATAACAATACGATAAAGCAAATGACGCACACAGGAGCAATAATGCAAGGCAATACTGCTAATCGTTATTATAAAGTGGCATTTGAAGGGGATAGCTCTGATCATACAAATAATCGTTTCTATTTTAACAACCAGAATGTTGAACTTTCAAGTTCGGGAGGCTCATATGAACCGTGGGACTTTACGTTCAAAAACGCCCTGGTTGTTAAGTCTGGAGGTGCCGGATACGCATTGAAAGTGGCTACTCATAATGGGCATAACGAGTATGTTATTGAGAATAACTTTATAAGTAATGTTGTTTATGGCATAAAAGTTGCCAATCTTAATTCGCCCGCATTGCCTAAAGGAACAACTCGCATTCGTAAAAATTATGTTGTTGGTAGAACAAGTAGCGGCGGAACAGAGGTGACATATTTTGCCATTTCCGTAGAAAATGGGCTGAACGCACCAGTAAGTGCTGGCAATGGCACTATAACAATAGACAGTAATACTATTGTCGGGGCAATAAATGGCATTGAAGCATTCAGTGTACAGGAAAAGTTATATGTAAAAAATAATTACGTAAGCGTCATAAATTATGGAGGTGTCAACCATGGTATATTTGTACAGAAAGCGGCTGGTTTGTTGGGAATGACAAAAAACAAGGTTTCCGGTAAAGGATACAATTGTACTGGTTCTGCAATCGCTTATCGTACCGATAGTGCAGGAAGGTCGGGGACCCCAAGTGACATTTCTTGTAACCTTGCTATGGACATCAGCGTCGGATTTGAATTTAGGCTCGGCAATTTTGTACAATGGACTAAAAATGAAATGAGAAGGTGCAACATAGGGATGAACCTAAATTCGCCTTCCTATACTTTCATAGGTGATCAGGGTAATACATGTGAGCCGACAGATAATCGTTGGACTTCAGGTTCTTGCAGCGGTGCTCCTTCTTGTACTGGATGCGGAACATTCCCTGATTGGACTGGTACAACTTATGCAATACAGTCTGCTGACGACGTCAATCCGTCATTATCTAAAATTTACTTGCGTGACATTTCAACATGGGCACCACCATCTATAAAGGGTTCACCAGCTTACTCATTCGCATCGGGCACATTGATAGACGTTTCTGGTTGTGGCTCTTTGCCAGACCCTGTGTATTGTGGGCCAGAAGAAGAGGAAAGCAGAGCGGCCGTTACTGCTCCTGCAATAGGTGGTAGCAATACCATGGTTAGCCGTTTCCGCAGCAACATGAGCTTGTTCCCCAATCCTACCGAGGGTACGGTAACTGTTGCTATAACCGATGCTACAGACGGACCTGTAAAGGTGCGTGTGATGAATGCACTGGGCGTAGAGGTGTACAATGGCAACCATACATTTGCCAACGGGCAAACCGATGTGCATTTGCAGCGCATGGCCCCCGGTATGTACACAGTGCAGCTTACGGGCAGCAACGGTAGTGTGAATACGGGCAAAGTAGTATTGGTGAAGTAACACCCAACTACAGATAGTACAATGAAGGCCGGCAGGAAACATTTCCCTGCCGGCCTTTGTTATTTTGTATCCGTCTTGTGGGGTGCGTATTAGCATCAGAACAAGGTACCCGCCTGTGGCCCTCGTGGGCGGCCCAGATGTTTGTACGCTTTTTCTGTGGCTTCGCGGCCGCGTGGGGTACGTATAATGTAGCCCTCCTGAATGAGGAAGGGTTCGTACACTTCTTCTATGGTGCCCGCTTCCTCGGCTACGGCAGCGGCAATGTTGCTTATGCCGGCTGGCCCACCCTTGAATTTGTCTATAATGGTGGTGAGTATCTTGTTGTCCATATCGTCCAGCCCGCTTTCATCTACATTCAGCGCACGCAGGCCATGTTCTACAATGCCCATATCTATAACGCCATTGCCCAATACCTGTGCAAAGTCGCGCATGCGGCGTAGCAAGCCGTTGCCTATACGGGGGGTACCCCGGCTGCGGCGGGCTATTTCCAATGCAGCATCAGAGGTAATGCGCACCTGCAACACCCCCGCAGAGCGCAGCAAGATGCGCTGCAACACATCGGCCGTATAGTACTCTAACCGCGATTTGATACCAAACCGCGACAATAGCGGTGCCGTAAGCAAGCCGCTGCGGGTGGTAGCCCCTACCAGTGTAAACGGATTGATAGACAACTGTATAGACCGTGCCGATGGGCCACTGTCTATCATAATGTCTATCTTAAAATCTTCCATAGCCGCATAGAGGTACTCCTCTACCACGGTGCTGAGGCGGTGTATCTCGTCAATAAACAATACATCGCGTGGTTCCAAACCGGTGAGTAGGCCGGCAAGGTCGGCTGGTTTCTCTATTACAGGGCCGCTGGTCTCCTTGATGTTGGTGCCCAGTTCGTTGGCCACAATGCGCGACAGCGTGGTTTTACCCAAGCCGGGCGGGCCATGAAACAATACATGGTCCAGCGCTTCGCCACGCAGATTGGCCGCCTTTATGAATATGCGCAGATTATCTATAAGACCGGGCTGCCCCGCAAAGTCTTCTATAGACTGGGGGCGTATGGTATTCTCGTATTCCCGCTCTTGTTTACTCAGCTGGTCTGAGGGCCGCACATGTGAACTTGCCATGGGTTAAAAGTAGGAAAAGTTGTTGAGTGCCCGTGGTTTGGGCACCCTGTTATTGCCGTACAAAGGTACCCCGGCCAATGTTTACCCCATTGGCAGTAACCCGATAGAGGTAGGTGCCGGGCGGCAAATGCGCTACCGATACTTCTTGTGTGGCAGGCCCGGCCGGTAGCCATTGTTGCAATACGGTACGGCCTGTAACATCAAACAGAGAAAACAATGGCGTGGTAGTGGCCGCATACAATACCCATACTGTTGCTGTGGCCGGATTGGGATTCAGATGTACCGCGCCATCGCGCAGATCCAGACCCGGCGTGTGCTGCGTGCTGCATTGCAGTAGCAGCCACAGATTGGGGTTGGTAATCACCTCGGTAACAGGGGCCATGTTGCTAAGGGTGTAGTATTGTTCGGGGCGGTCGGTATGCAGTATCAGTGTAGTATCGCCTGTGGCGGTGCGCAGCGTCACCTCTACGGGCATATCATATACGGCTATATTGCCTGTGCCTTTTTGCCGCAGGCGGAAGAATATCTGACTGTCTACCTGATTCCATGCCAGCTGTGCCACGGGGTGTCCTGTGCCATATATCCATTGGCGGAAGAAAGTATAATAACGTTTGCCGGTCACCTCTTCGGCCATTTGTTGCAACTTGGTTGTATGGGCATTGCCCCCTGCATAACGCTGCAACCAGCGGTGTATTAGCGTGTCGAAGGCAGCATCGCCCATGCTATAGCGCAACATATGCAAGACGGCTGCGGCCTTGCTGTAACTGAGTCTTCCGTTGAAAATGCGGTCGGAGCTCGTGGTGTCATCTACATATACCGAGCCACCGGGCTCTTTCATTACATCGGCATGTAGCGATGTCATGTATTGCCTGCCGGATGCCGGGCCCGAATATCGGTAATATGCAAGGTACTGGGCATAGGTAGCAAAACCCTCATTCAGCCATATATCGCGCCAAGAGGCACAGGTCACCAGATTGCCAAACCACTGGTGGGCCAGCTCGTGTACCACTACCGATAGGTTACTGAACCGGGTTGTTGTCATGGTTTGATGCTCCGTGTTGATGCCTGAGGTGGTGAAGCAATGCCCGTACTTCTCTTTCCAAAATGGATAACGCCCCCATTGGTCAGACATGTCATTTATCAGAAGCGCCGTAGAGTCGAGCCACGGCCTGATGCGGTTGATGTCGGCCTCCTTATCGGGTATGTAGTTCACAATGGGCATAGAGTCGGTACTGCCATTGAAGTGCATGTAGTATGAATACTCGTAGTACCGGCTTATGGCCAGCGATACAAGGTAGAAGGCCATAGGGTAGCGGGTTTGCCAGTGGTGCTGCATCATGCCGCCCGGCAGCGGCAGGGTATCGGCAAGTAGGCCGTTGCTGCCCACCCGCACGCCCTGCGGTACGGTTACATACATATCTACCGAGTCGGCCTTGTCGGTTACCGATTGCTTGCAGGGCCACCAGCGCAGGGCATAGAACGGCTCCGATATGGTGAACGTAATATGCACATCGCTATCGCAATGCAGGCCGGGCTGCCATACTTCCCACTCCTTCCATGGGTGGCCGTGATAGTATACCTGTGCGGCAAAGGTGGTGCCACTATCGGCAGGTGAGGGCAATGCCGCCATATGCACAATGCCCACCGAAAACACAGATGTGCGGGTGCCATTAATAGTAACTGAATCTATGGTAAGGGCAGTATCCAGCTCGAAGGTATATTGGCTCATGGGCGCAACAGCCCGTGCCGTAGTAGTAACGCTACCCGCTATGTAGGCCGTGGTATCGGACATCTGTAGCTGAAAGCGGAGGTGGCTGATGTCATACAAATCTTCCTGCGGCGAGGCTACCGTGGCCTTACCCTGTAATGCAGCAGTGCCCCGTCCCTTGCATAGGTGCAATGGTTGCGCCCTTAGTAAGGGCAACAAGCATAGTATACACAACAGTAACAGGTAAGCACGCTTCATACATTAAGAGCCTGTTTAAGATTCATTCATTGCCTTTCTTATGGTTGTTTTTGGCTGCAACTTCGTTACATTTTTCGCCATAGGAGTGGCTATGGCTGCAAAATGTGCCTCGTTTCGCTCAAAAACAACTTTCATAATAAACACAAGAAATAAATCTTAAACAGGCTCTAAAGGTACGAAGGTGGCTATATGCAATAAAATGGAACAGATAACGTTATTGTTGTACGCATTGCATCATGCAGGCCCACAGGCGGTCGGCTGCGCCTTGCCACGTAAATTTCTGCACCTGTTCGGGTGCCTTGGCTATCAGGCGATTGCGCAGGGTTTCGTCCTTGTACATGGTGTGCATCTTGGCGGCAATGTCTTCGGGGCTGGTAGGGTCTACCAGCAGGGCAGCATCGCCGGCTACCTCGGGCATAGACGATGTGTTGCTGGCTATAGCAGGCACATTGCATTGCAGGGCTTCCAGTATGGGTATACCAAAACCCTCGAACAGAGAGGCATATACCAATGCCCATGCAGCACCCATTACCTTGCTCAGTTCGTCTACATTCATATACCCTACCCATTTCACATCTTCTTTGAAGGGCATGGTGTAGCGCATTTCCTCTACCTCATCATACTTCCATGCCGGGCGGCCTACAATAATGAGTTTCATATTGGTAGGCTGGCGTTTTTTGAAGATGGCAAAGGCTTTCAGTAAGTTCACAATATTCTTACGGGGGTGTATGGCCCCGGCAAACACAAAATATTCGCAACCGGCAGTGTACTTGTCTTTTACCTCTTGTTTTTCGGCAGGTGTCAATGGCCTATACTCTGCATGTGCTCCATTATAGACCACATCTATATTGCCCGGGGCAATGCCATACCGCTCGGCAATGTCGTTTTTAGAGAAGGTAGATACCGTAGCAATACGTGTAGCCTTGCGGGCAAACAATGGCGAGTAATGCCGCCAATAGGTGCGGTGGCTCAGTACAAAGTGCTGCGGATAATGCTCGAACGCCAAATCGTGTACCACCAGACAGGTGGGGACCTTGGTGCTTAGTGACAAATAACCGTCGGGCGATAGAAATAAATCGGCCTTGTAGCGGCGTAGCAACATGGGTATGCTCCACTCGAACCACATATAGAATAGAACGGGGTGGCGCGCCTGCGGATGTACCACCACGGGGGTTACATTGGGGCCAAATACAAACTGAGGATCGTACGGACGATCGAAGAAGAAGATGAATTCATGCTCGGGATGTTGCTGCACCATGTGCAACAATGTCTGATACGTGAACCAGCCAATTCCCTCCAATTTACCTTTTAATAGCAGGCGTGTATTTACCGCAATACGCATAGCTTGTGTCGACAAAAATATACTTTTACATGGAAGCATGCCCGACAAATAATTTACCCTGTCTTGAAAAGCAATATTTGTGTATGCAACATGTGCCGTGGTTGCTGTCCGTCAGCTTTGGGAACTAAGGATGATGAACTTTGCAATACTACTTTACACACCAAAAGCCCGGAGAATTAATAATAGCTCAAGTGTATTTTCAAAACAATGCAAACAGTTGCTTATCAACAGGAAAGAGTCTTTAGGTTGCAATTGCTGAATAAAATTGCAAACGCACTGCAATGTTTAGTAGCTATTGGGTGTCTATAGATAACAAACCAATTGTGATAACAACCATGAGAGTGATGATAATTATAGCCACTGCCGCACTGCTGGCAGGTGGCTGTCGCAAAACCAAAGTAATTAACACTGTTCCCGGCTATTTGCCCGGCCAGTGGGATATGGTATTGGTGACAGGTGGTATTGCCGGCATCCGCATGACGGCCGACCAGTATGGCCAGCACCAAACCTACCAGTTCTACAACAACGGCCGTTGCATTATTACCACCGACGGCAATACTACCCGCACTACCTACAGTACCAATACCGTTACCGATGCCAATACGGGCCAGCTTGTAAACTATCTGCTATTGGCCAATACCACCAACAAGTATACCTACACCTTTGTTCACGACACACTGCTGTTGGATATGGGCAGTATGGTAGATGGCATTACCGGGTGGTATGTACGCCGATAGTGGACAGTGGCTACTCCCAGCCCACCTCCCACGCACTTTGCCAACCGCCCTGCTCCTGCACCTGGGTTATAAACCCATCATAAAACGGGTGTACCGACAGGGTGGCACTGTCGCCTATTACCACCAGTTTTTTGCGGGCGCGGGTCATGGCCACATTCATGCGGCGTATGTCCGATAGAAACCCAATGATGTTATCGCTATTGCTGCGCGTCATACTGATGTATACAATGTCGCGCTCCTGTCCCTGAAAGCTGTCTATAGTGTTCACCGCTATGTGTGGCAGCCATGGTTGCAGGTCGGGCATGTGTATCAGCTGTTCTTGCAGTACCTGCAATTGCTGTCGGTAGGGTGCAATAACGGCCACAGATGGGTACTGGCCTACTGGCAAATGAGGTTTCAGTTCGGCCAGTGTAGCTACAAGATGCCGGTATAGCAGCACCGCCTCTTCGGGATTGCTGATGCTCTTATCGTCTTCGCGCTCCTCGAAACCACAGCCTGCCGTATCTATAAACACAAGGGGGGCATTCGCTGCCGGCAATGTATGGCCCGCCACGCTATGGTGTGCCTGCAGGGCATTGTTATAAAACATGCGCGATGAGTAGCCCATAATAGCCTGGTGCATGCGGTACTGCACCTGCAGCATACTTACCCACTGCGGGTGCAGTTGGGTGCATTTTTCCATGAGCGTTGTGGAAAGGCCTCCCCTTGCGGCCTCGTCGCTCTTGATGGTGGGTGGCAACTGGCAGTGGTCGCCGGCCAGTATCACCTTGGGGGCTTTCAGTATGGGTATCCAGCAGGCGGGTTCTATGGCCTGCCCGGCTTCGTCTATCACCACGGCATCGTATTGCAGGTGGCGCACTGTATAGTGGGCTGCACCCACCAGCGTAGCAGCTACTACCTGTGTATGGGCCAGTATATCGTCGGTTATGTACTGCTCCATGCGGCCCACATCCTTCATTATTTTGTGTGCCTCGGCAAAGATGGCTTTGCGTTGCTCGCGCTCGGCACGGCCAAACTGCCGCTTGTATTTGTGCGCCATATCGCGAAACTCGGCGGCTTGTTTTTTTAGTCGTTTTATCTCGCGTATGGTGTTGTGTTCGGCTATGCGGCTATCCAGCTTCAGTGCCATCAGCCGCTCGCTCACCCGTGCCGGGTTGCCCACGCGCAGCACGTTCAGCCCTTCGGCACTCAGCCGCTCGCACAGCAGGTCTACAGCAGCATTGCTGGGGGCGGTAACCAGTATGCGGCTACTGCCACGGGCCACCATCTCCTTTATGCCCTGCACTATGGTGGTGGTTTTGCCCGTGCCGGGTGGGCCATGTACCACCGCTACATCGCGCGCTTGCAGCATCTTGTTTACCGCTGTTTGCTGGCTTTCATTGAGGGTGTTGCTGGTGTAGTGGGGCGCATCGTCCAGAGCCTCGGGCTGCGCGTTACCCGTTAGCACCCGTATCAGTCGCCCCTCTTTGGGTTGCTCGTGCAGGGTGGCTGCAGTACGCAGGGCCGTGTGCATTTCGTCATAGCTGTTATCGTCAAACTGTAGGTCTATACCCAGTTTGCCATCATCGGCCCAGTCTGGCAATTCCTCAGTGCGTAACTGCAAGCGCAGGCGGTTGCCATTTACCCATACTATGGTGCCTTCTATAAAGTCATTCTTGGGGTCGTGGTTCGAGAAGAGCATGGCCGGCATACCGGGGCGCAACTGGTGTACTACATCGGTATGGGTGGTGCGCTCTACTTCTACACTCAGGTATTCGGCCCGGTTCAGCTCGGTATTGCGGATGGCTATGGGGTACCATGCCAGCCCTGTGTTGCGCCGCTGCGCCACGGTGGTAGATAGGGCCGTTTGCAGCCATGCCTGCTTATCGCCCTCCTGCTCTATAGCCAGCAGGGTTTGCAGCCGCTTAAAATAATCCATACGCAAAGGTAAAAAAGCGCAGCAGCATCTTTTTTTGAGTATTGGGGCATTGTGGTTTCATAATCTCAGAAATGCGCTTATATTTGCAATCCAATTGGGGAATTAGCTCAGCTGGCTAGAGCGCTTGCATGGCATGCAAGAGGTCACCGGTTCGACTCCGGTATTCTCCACTACAGCCTCACATTTTTTGTGAGGCTGTTTTATTTTTATGACCTTCGTAGCTTACATCAGCTTACTCTGCTTATTTGGATAAGTAGAATTACACAGGCTACACAGAAGATATTTTGGTCAGACTGGTACAACATAACTCTGGCATTTCAACATTCACGGCAAAAGCGAACGATTGGGTGCTGAAGTACGCTGAAAATTTCCCTTCAGGGGAAGCGGGAGAAAGAAATTAAAAGTAAAAAAGCAGAAAGCATATTGAATGGCTGATTAGCTCAGCTGGTTAGAGTGCTTGCTTTCCCGAATGCATTCGGGAAAGAGGTCAGCGGTCTCAATCGGTCCCGAAGAGAATTTCGGAATCCACTACGGCCGGGAATACCTGAATTCAGACATTTCTGATTTCTTTTTGTTATTGATAGTTACGATTTGGCATGTCCAAAGACAATGGCTAATTCGACTACTTATCGAAAGTATATGTTTAGTCACAGTCATCCGGGGTTTTATCTCTGATTTGGCTTTAGCAAAAAAAAATTACTCATCTTCCCCGACTTGAAAGTTGGGGCAACTAAAAAAGCAATATGACACATGTAAAAAAAGCACCCTGGACAGGGTGCTTAATTGATGCCTTTCGGCTCACTACAATGTATCTTGAAGCATAGAGGTTGGTAGTTGCAACTTCGTGCTATAATGTCTTATTAGTTATAGTTTACTGTTACCGGTACGCCTGTAGCGTTGGTATACAAACCACTTGCCTGACCAGCAGCTACGTTCAGGGTAGCACCTACGTTCAGTGTTTCGGTACCGCCTGCACTCAGCAGACCGGTTGTAGATGGCATTGATGTGAAGTTGTCAACTGTCATGGTGTGTGAAGCACCATCGCTGATAACACATGATGTAGGCAATGTGATGGCGTAAGTATACCCTGCCTGACCGCTCACTGCAAAGCTGGCTGCA
>JAGKWS010000086.1 GCA_021151685.1 Chitinophagaceae bacterium | reverse complement strand
CTTACGGCCGGCTTTCTTCAGTGCGGCATCAATCAGCCATTCCAACTGACCATTTACACTTCTGAATTCATCGGCAGCCCACCGTTCCAGTGCCTTGTACACCTCTTCATCCAGCCTCAGCACAAAATTTTTCTTTGTGGCCACAGTTGATATTATCTAAAAAATATGGAACTACATTTTGAAAACTACTGCAAAAGCAACTGATTGGCCCCGTGTTACGGGGCCAATCGGGCAAAGATATTTATTGGTACAAAGAACCGGTATTGAGTACGGGTTGTGCGCCTTTTTCGCCACAGAGTACCACCATCAGGTTGCTGACCATGGTGGCCTTCTTCTCTTCGTCCAGCTTCACTATATCTTTTTTACTCAGTTGCTCCAGTGCCAGCTCTACCATGCCTACGGCACCTTCTACTATCTTGTAGCGGGCGGCCACTATGGCGGTTGCCTGCTGGCGTTGCAGCATGGCACCTGCTATCTCTTGTGCATAGGCCAAATGGCTGATGCGGGCTTCGGTTACCACTATACCGGCCGTAGCAAGGCGTTCGTTCAGCTCATCGCACAGCAGCTCCATTATCTTGTCGCCACCCTCGCGCAGGGTGATGCTGGCATTTTCGTCTTCTATGCTATCGTAGGCAAAACGCATGGTGAGGGCCCGTACTGCCGATTCGCTTTGCATGCGCACAAAGGCGGTGTAATCGGCCACGTCGTATGCTGCTCTGTAGGTATCCTGTACCTGCCACACCACAATGGCGGCTATTTCTACGGGGTTACCCATTTTGTCGTTCACCTTCAGGGTAGGAGTAGCCATGTTCTGTACCCGTAACGATAGCTTTTGACTGGCGTAGAACGGATTGACGAAGAACATACCATTGTCCTTGATAGAGCCTACATACTTACCAAACAACGACAACACCCGCGAGTGATTGGGCTGTACTATCATGAGCCCCTTCCAGATGACGAAGCAAGTGAGCAGAAAAAGTATACCCGGCAGTACCAATACCGGACTCTCGCCGGAAAGTGCAAAACA
This sequence comes from Chitinophagaceae bacterium, assembly GCA_021151685.1. GTDB lineage: Bacteria > Bacteroidota > Bacteroidia > Chitinophagales > Chitinophagaceae > Nemorincola. Next base: position 17,189 of record JAGKWS010000086.1, on the reverse strand, counting down.
GAATAATGCCACTACAATAAATACCAGCGACAAAAACAAGGCCAGATAGCCATTCATTGGTTTGATTACTTTTTCCATAATTGTTGGTCAAAATTGTTTTGATATCAATTTGATACCAAAATTACATCTAAATACAATCGAACAATAAAAAAGGCCAGAAAATCTGGCCCAATTAACAATACGATAATATTTGAATTCAGCTACTTGCTCTCCATACGCACTATAGGGATGATCATCTCTTCCAGAGAGATCCCACCATGCTGAAAGGTGTTGCGGTAATAGTTGACAAAGTGGTTGTAGTTGTTGGGATAGCAGAGAAAAACATCTTCTTTGGCAAAAACGAATGTAGAGCTCACGTTAGGGCGTGGCAGGCCGGCCAGCTTGGGGTCGCGGAAGGCCAGCACATCGCGGTCTTCGTACTGCAGGTTGCGGCCGTGCTTGTAGCGCAGGTTGGTGGTGGTGGTACGGTCGCCTACACATTTGCTTGGGTTCTTTACCCGTACGCTGCCATGGTCGGTAGTGAGTAACACCTGTATACCTTTGTCGGCTATCTTGCGCAGGGCACGGTGCAGGGGCGAATGCTCGAACCAACTGGTAACGAGCGAACGGTAAGAAATTTCATCGCCAGCCAGTTCTTTCAGCACCTCCATCTCGGTACGTGCATGCGAGAGCATGTCTACAAAGTTGTACACCACCACTGTCAGGTCGTTGTTCAGGCAGTTGTGCATATTGTCTTCCAGCGACTTGGCATCGTCATTGTTGGTTATTTTGATGTACTGCGTTTTCAATCCATCCAGTTTCAGATGCTTTAGCTGATTGCGCAGAAATTTCTCTTCATACAGGTTCTTGCCACCTTCTTCATCGTCGTTCTTCCACTCCAGCGGAAAATACTTCTCAATATCGGCTGGCAGCATACCGGCAAACAAAGCATTGCGGCAGTACTGGGTAGCCGTAGGCAGCAAGCTATAGTACATATCTTCTTCGGTAACCCGGAAAGACTCGCTGATGATGGGCTGTATGGCCTTCCAGTGGTCGAGACGCAGATTGTCTATCACCACCAATATGGTCGATTTACCCTGTTTTACATAGGGTGCTATCTTTTTGGCAAACAACTGGTGCGACATGAGGGGTGCCTTGCTGTTGTCCTTTATCCAGTTGGCATAGTGGCGCGATATGTATTTGAAGAACTCGCGGTTGGCCTCGGCCTTTTGCGTTTGCAGTATCTCCATCATTTCTTCGCTATCGCTCTTGCCCATTTCCAGCTCCCAATATACAAGTCGCTTGTACAGCTCCTTCCACTCTTCGTGGTTGGGGTTGTTGCTCATGGCCATAAACAGGTTTCGGAAATCTTGCTGGTAGGCAATGTTGGTTTTTTCCGATATCAGGCGTTTGCCCTCCATTATCTTCTTCAGTGCCAGCAATACCTGATTGGGGTTAACCGGTTTTATGAGATAGTCGGTTATCTGTGCGCCCAGCGCATCTTCCATTATGTTTTCGGCCTCGTTTTTGGTAATCATTACCACGGGCAGCGTGGGGTATATTTCCTTTATGCGGGCCAGTGTTTCCAACCCTGTAAGGCCGGGCATGCTTTCATCGAGCAATACCACATCTACCTGCTTTTCTTTCAGCAGTTCCAGTGCATCGTATCCGTTGCTGAGGGGGGTAACCTCGTATCCTTTATTTTTAAGAAAGAGTATCTGCGATTTCAGCGATTCTATTTCGTCGTCTACCCACAATATTTCGGCCTGTGTGTTCATTCAGCGTAATTGATTTTGGTGTGTGAGGCATTAAAGATATTACAAATATCCACTGCACTGCAGGAACGTTGCGATGTTTAACGCAAGTTTCGCAGTATGTTGGAATAACGGCAGATAGCTACTACTATTGCGTAACAAAACGTTAAACATAATGGCTGACGCTATACAGGTGCGCCGGGCTACAGAAAACGACTGTGCCCGAATGATGGAACTGGTGCGAGAACTTGCTGTATATGAGAAGGCACCTGATGAAGTGACCGTAACCATGGCTCACTTTGTAGAAAGTGGCTTTGGCCCCCACCCTGTGTGGTGGGCATTTGTGGCCGAAGAAAACGGTGTTATTCAGGGTTTTGCGCTGTACTACATCCGGTATTCTACATGGAAGGGGCAACGTATGTATCTGGAAGATATAATAGTTACCGAAGAGGCACGAGGCAAAGGGTTGGGGGCACGCCTTATGGAAGCCCTGAAAGAAGAGGCAAAAGAGAAAGGCTATACAGGCATTGTATGGCAGGTACTGGAATGGAATGAACCCGCCTTCAACTTCTACCGGAAGTTTGGTGCCCGGTTCGACCCCGAGTGGGTGAATGCCGCGCTGGATGTGTAACCAACGCTAATCTTCGGTACCCATGAGTATGCTCCACACCCGGAAGCGGCCCACCTTTTCGCATATCAGATTGATGGTGCCGGCAACCGGTACCGACAAAAACATGCCCGCTACCCCCCACAAGTACTGCCCTACTATTACGGCCAGTATGGTAACAAACGGATTGACCCGTACCCTGCGCCCCATGATGCGGGGGAATAACACGTTGGAATCTATCATGTGCAATGTAAAAAGTGCTGCACCTGCCTCCAGAGCCAGTTTGGCATCGGCATTGGCAAACGTTACCAGCATAGATAGCACCATGGCAGTATAGAACCCCACATAGGGTATTACATTGAACACGGCTACTACTATGCCCAGCAGAAAGGGATAACGAACATCGAGCAAGAGTAGCAATGCGCAAGAGAATACGCCCACCAGCAGCATCTCCAGCACAAGGCCCACTATGTAGCCATTTATCATGTCGCGGGTGTGCTGCACTACTTCATTTACTTTTTCGCCATGCTTTTCGCCAAACAATTCTAACAGGAAACGCATGAGCAAGCGGCGATAATAGAGGATGAAGAAGGCGAACAGAAACACAAATACCAGCAGAAACACCAACCCCAGCACATATACCGCTATGTTACTGGCATAGTGGCCCAGCATTTCCATAATGCGTTCCAGCGACTTGTTCACATATTCGTTCTGCTGCACGGTGGTAATGTGCATGCGTGCGGCAAGCCATTTTTGTGCATCATGCATCAATTCGGTCATGCGCAGCTGAAGGGCAGGTATATCGTCGAAAAAAATGGCCAGCTGTGTAGCCAAAAAGTACAAAAACATACCCAATGCCGATACCGCCAGTGTAACGCATACCAAGGGTGCTACTGTCCGGCTGAAACGCAACTTCTGCTCCAGAAACCTATTGAGCGGCAACAACATAATGGCCATGAGCAATGCCAATATGAGCGGAATAAATATATTGGCGGCATAGCGAAAGATGATGAACATGAGTACCAGAGACAGTAGCGACAGCGACAAACGCAGATAAAATGGCAGCTTGAGATATTCTGAACCCATGTAGCGAAAATAATGCCATTTTACCACCTATAAACGCAAGCAGTGTAAAAAATAAAAGGCTGCAAGCCGCAATGCAGTCCAGGAGGGCTCTTGCACATACAACGGTTTTCTTTGTTGTATTGGGTGGTGTATTCCTCGTATTTTTACACCGATTTCCACCCATGGCTACCGCATCCTCAAAATCGAAAAAAAGTAATGCCCAGTCTGCCCCTGCAAAAGTAGACCCTGCACTTGCCACTGCCGAAAGAAAACGGCAAATAAGGCTGGGCATTGGCATTGCACTGATACTTGCCGGTGTATTTGTAACGTTATCTATCATTAGTTACTTCTTCTCATGGACCACCGACCAGGATAAACTATTTGCAGCCAGCAGCATGTGGCAGTTTGCATGGGAGGGTACCGACCAACCTGTAGCCAACTGGGGTGGCAGGTTTGGAGCTGCCTTGTCGCACATATTTGTGTACAAGGGAGCGGGTATAGCATCGCTGGCACTGGGTTTGTTTACGGGCGGGTTGGGCCTGCATGTGGTATATGACAGTAGGGTTGTGCCTGTACTACGGTACATAAGGTGGGTATCAATTTTGCTGCTGCTGGTGGCCCCCACGCTTACTTATCTTTTCCCCAATGCGGCTTTTCCGTTGGGTGGCAGGTTGGGTACGGGTGCCATTACCTATCTGAACGGTTTTATGGGTGTTGCCGGTACTGGCATGGTGCTTTTGTCTACCATTTTGTTTTTTGTGTTTGTCATATTCTCTCTGGACATTCGCCCGATGATGAACCGCCTGCGGGCCAAAGCCGCCCGTATGGCTGCAGATGTAGGGCCTGAACCTACATTTAACCAACCGGTACCACAGCCCGAGCCAGTAGTTGCTGCTGCGGCAGCTGCCGCTGTGACCGAAACCGATGTAACACCAGAACCCGCCCCCATAGTAGCCGAAGGGAAAAAGGAATGGGACCTGACACTACACGAAACAGAGCCCGACCCACTGGCCTTGCAACAGGCCAATGAGGCCGATGAAAATGATGATGATGACGAGGAGGGCGATGCCGACTTTCTGGAATACCAAAAGTATTTGGCAGAAAGAGAGGCCGAAGCCCTTGCCGCACGCAATGCAATGGAGGCCGCCAAACTGGCCGGAGACATACCGGCACCCGAGCCTGAAAAGCCCGCACAACCCGAATTTTCATTTGAAGTAACTACCAGAGAAGAGAAGCCAGCCATAAGGCATGGAGCCCACATATCTATAGCCAGCAACGAACCCTATGCCCCCGAGCTGGACCTGCCCGACTATCAGTTCCCCACGCTGGATTTGATAGCCGACCGTGCCACCGAAACTATTCCGCTGGATAAGGAAGAGCTGGAAAAGAACAAAACACAAATCATACAAACGCTTCGCAGCTTTGGCATAGAAATACAACGCATCAGTGCCACTGTAGGGCCTACCGTAACCCTGTACGAGATAGTACCGGCCGAGGGGGTGCGCATATCTAAAATACGCAATCTGGAAGATGATATTGCCCTCAACCTGTCGGCATTGGGTATACGTATTATAGCCCCCATACCGGGGCGTGGCACCATAGGTATAGAGGTGCCCAACACCAACAAACAGATAGTGTCTATGCGTACCCTGCTGGGCAGCGAGAAGTTTGTGAACAACAAAATGAGCCTGCCCATAGCACTGGGTAAAAAGATAGACAACGAAAACTACATTGTAGACCTTGCAGCCATGCCCCACTTGCTGATGGCGGGTGCTACGGGTCAGGGTAAGTCGGTAGGTATCAATGCGATACTGGTATCGTTGCTGTACAAAAAGCATCCATCGCAGCTCAAGTTTGTGATGGTTGACCCCAAGAAGGTAGAACTATCGATATACAGGGTGATAGAAAAACACTTTCTGGCCAAGCTACCCAACGAGGAGGAAGCCATCATTACCGATACCAAAAAGGTGATAAACACCCTGAACGCACTGTGTATAGAGATGGACAACCGCTACGAACTGCTGAAGGAGGCGGGCACCCGTAACATACGCGAGTACAACGAAAAATTCATCAGCCGCAAGCTGAACCCGGAACGTGGCCATAAATACCTGCCGTTTATAGTGCTGGTGGTAGATGAGTTTGCCGACCTGATAATGACGGCAGGTAAGGAGGTGGAAATGCCGATAGCCCGACTGGCACAGTTGGCGCGTGCCATTGGTATACACCTGATTATTGCCACACAGCGACCATCGGTAAACGTAATTACCGGTACCATCAAGGCCAACTTCCCGGCACGTATTGCGTTCAAGGTATCGGCCAAGGTAGACTCCCGCACCATTCTGGATACCGGAGGTGCCGAGCAGCTGATAGGCCGTGGCGACATGCTGATAAGCTACGGTAGCGAGCTACTGCGCCTGCAATGCGCCTTTGTAGATACGCCCGAGGTAGAGGACGTGGTGAACTATATAGGCCGCCAGCGTGGCTATCTGTCGGCATTCGAGCTGCCGGAATATGAGGGCGAGGATGCCGAAAACGACAAGGTGGTAGACCTATCGAACCGCGACAAGTTGTTTGAAGACTGCGCAAGGCTGGTGGTGCAAATGCAATCGGGCTCTACCAGCAACCTGCAACGCCGCTTGAATCTGGGTTACAACCGCGCGGGCCGCATTATGGACCAACTGGAGGCCGCAGGCATTGTGGGCCCTGCAGTGGGCAGCAAGCCACGCGAGGTGTACTTCAAAACCGAAGCAGAACTACAGGAGTTTCTGCAAACGCTGGATTAACGGCTAAGTCTGATTTTGATGTGCTATGCTGCCCTGGCGGGGTGTAAGCTATGTAGCACAGAAATCGCTATTTATTGTTGCCCGGCAGGAGCAAAACGATGTTCACATCAAAATCGCAAAAAATCCTGCTACATTGTTATGCTCGGAGCATGCGTGTGCCGGCACTTAACGACACTACAGAGCTTTCACTCGGAGTGGTACAGACATAGCACCTAAAAATCAGACTTAGCCTGGATTAACCTACCTTAACAAAACGCACACATTTATTTATATACATTTGCCCCGCTTGAATAACACTCATTCATAACATCTCTCAACTCAATGAAAAAAATGTTCGCAACAGGTATGCTGGCCATTGTGTGTGCCGCAACGCCTGCTATGGCCCAAACCGATGCTGCAAAGGCAAAGACCATTCTGGATGCTGTAAGCAAAAAAGTGGGTGGCCTCAAAACCATGAAGGCCGACTTTACCCTGAAACTGACAGGCGGCAAGGGTTCTGTAAACGACTCGCGCAAGGGCAGTGTAGCACTGAAGGGACAGAAGTACTTTGTGTCTATAGGTGGGCAGGAAATAATGTGTGACAATGCTACCGTGTGGACGTACAATAAGGAAGCCAAAGAGGTGCAGGTGTCTAAATACAACCCGGCCGAGCAATCTTTGTCGCCTGCCAAGCTGTTTACTCCCAGCTACTTCGATAAGGAATATACCTATAGCTACAAGGGTGCCCGCACCGTAGCTGGTAAAAGCTGTGATGTGATAGAGCTGACACCAAAAGACAAAAGCAAACAAATAGCCAAAATAGAACTGCTGGTAGACAAAGCCAATACGCTGATAGCGGGTGGCACCTACTGGGAAAAGAATGGCAACCAGTATGCTATATCGGTGAGCGACATTAAACAAAATGCCGACCTGCCCGACACATATTTTGCATGGAATGCCAAGGCACACCCCGGTGTAGAGGTAGTAGACCTTCGGTGATAATAATTTCGATATAGAAAGCCGCTCCTGCAAATGCATGGGCGGCTTTTTTCATGATGTGGATAGCAGCCATTGTCACCAACTGCGGTAACAATATTGTAGTATTGCAGCCCGGCAATTACTGCCCGCATCGCTGCCATGTCTGCCGATACTGCTACCATAGATACATCGAACCACGAGTTTACACAGGCAGTAGCCTTTGTAAACAATACCAACGAGCCCCTGTTTGTAACGGGCAAGGCAGGTACGGGCAAGACCACGTTTCTGCGGTACATAAAGCAGCATACCCGCAAGCGGTGTGCGGTTGTGGCACCAACGGGCGTGGCCGCCATGAATGCCGGGGGCGAAACCATACATTCTTTTCTGCAACTGCCATTGGGGCCATTTGTGCCGGGTAGTGCGGTGCATTTGCAGGGCGATGAGCAGATACAAGACCGCCACTCGCTGCTTACCAACCTGCGCATGAACGACCTGAAGCGCAAGCTGATACGCCGGCTGGATATGCTGATAGTAGATGAGGTGAGCATGGTGCGGGCCGATGTGCTGGACGCTATGGATCTGGTGCTGCGCCATGTGCGCCGCAACTACCTGATGCCCTTTGGCGGGTTGCAGATGATATTTATAGGCGACCCATTTCAGCTACCACCGGTGGTACGCGAGGAGGACTGGACGATTCTGAAACAGTTTTACCGTGGTGCTTACTTTTTTGATGCCCACATCATACACCAGTACCCACCAGTGTATATAGAGCTGAAAAAGATATACCGCCAAAAAGATGAAGTATTCATAGGCATGCTGAACCGGGTGCGCAACGGTACCGCCCACGAAGAAGATGTGGACCTGCTGAACGAATGCTATGAGCCCGGTACCGACCGCAAGGATGGCTACATAGTGCTATGTACCCACAACCACATAGCCGATGATATAAACAAACGGGGGTTGCGGGAGATAGACGAACCCCTGTACACATTTGAAGCCACGATAACAGGCGAGATAAACGAGCGCAACATATCGGGCGAGCGGTTGCTGCAACTAAAAAAGGGGGCGCAGGTTATGTTCATCAGAAACGACCTGCAAGTGCCACGCCGCTACTACAATGGCAAAACGGGGCATGTGAGCAGCGTAAACGAAACCAGCATCAGGGTAGCGTTTGACAATGAGCCCGATGAGGTAGTGGTGCCGCTGGAAACATGGCGGGCGGTACGTTACCGCCTGAATGCCACTACCGGCAATGTAGAAGAGGAGGAAACCGGCAGCTTTACCCAATACCCGCTGCGGCTGGCATGGGCAGTAACCATACATAAAAGTCAGGGACTGACGCTGGAGAAGGCCGTGATAGACCTGAACCGTGCCTTTGCACCGGGGCAGGTGTATGTGGCACTGAGCCGATGCACATCGCTACAGGGCATAGTGCTGCGCAGCCCACTGCGTATGCAGAATATAATGGTAGACGAGCGGGTAGTGGAATTTTGCCAGTACGAGCAGGAAGGCGACGAACTGGCGGCTACGCTTGCAGGTGGGGTAATGAAAGCCCGTGCGCAGCAGTTACAACAACAGTTCTCTCTGGCTGCACTACAGGAAACCCTGCACGAAAAGCTGGACCAGATAATGAAAGCACGTAATGGCCCCAAACCAGAAAGTCTGGAGCTGTACGAGCAGATAATGAACGCACTGACAACAGCCAACGAACACGTGGCGGGGTTTGGCCGGCAATTACAAACACTGATTACCGGGGGGAATGAAGAAAAGCTGAAAGAACGCCATGCGGCTGCCATAAGCTACTTCGCCAATACAGTATTGGGTAGCTGCCTGCTGCTGGCCGAACCGCACTTGCAAATATTGAAAGACCACCCCAAGGCCATAAAGCTAACCCGCATATGGACCGAAATAATTGATGCCCTTACCAAGCGGAAACAAGAACTGGAGGTACTGGAGGTGGTGTAATGGGAGAAGTGCGGAATGATACCACTCTTCTTCATCAGGGGGTATTGCTACCCGGGCTCACGTTTGAAACCGGCACAACAAGGGGTATACAAGCCCCCTTTACTACTAATAGGTTTTTCTGTGCCAAAGCAGCCATAGCCGCAGAAACCTGATAATTATTGTAGCGGGCAGACATACAAGCATCATACAAACGTTTATATGCGTTGTAGGTTGCAGGCAACTTACCAGCCACCAGCATAAGCGTTACCGCATGTTTACTTCGGTTGTGTACAGACTTGAACAAACCATAATAGGCTGGGAAATTATCCAAAGTAACATTTGCACCCGTGTGCGGATTGACAACTGTCATCGGGAACATTCTGCTCTGCACAAAATGTAAGGCAGAATAAGAGCCTGTTTAAGATTTATTGCTTGTGTTTATGATGAAAGTTGTTTTTGAGCGAAACGAGGCACATGTTGCAGCCATAGTCCTTCCTATGGCGAAAAATGTAACGAAGTTGCAGCCAAAAACAACCATAAGAAATACAATGAATGAATCTTAAACCGGCTCTAAAATGCCGTGGTTACAACCCAGTCGTTGTACCCTCCTACAACCGATAAATGACTACATAATTGCTCGTTGTGAAGGGCATGTGGCAATCTATCGGGAATACTCATAAAGTTTTCTTTCTCATATAAAATCCTTCGCAGGCCAAAACTGCCAAATCAATTGACTCTTGCTTTGACGCAAAGTTGATTGTGATATCAAAAATGTCGGTTCTGGGCTAAGTCTAAAATTGAGGTGCTATGCCGCCCCAGCGGGGCGCAAGCTCTGTAGTAGAAAAAGCCACATTTATCGTTGCTCCGTCAGGAGCAAAACTATGTCCGCATCCTATTGCTGAATAATGCCCCCACTTTTTCGTTATGCTCCTGACCGGAGCATATATGTGCTCTTACTTATCGCAGCTACAGAGCTTTCACTCCTACGGAGTGGTACAGGCATAGCACCTCAATTTTAGACTTAGCCCCAAAACCATCATTGCCCCACAACGGCAAACAAAATACTATGTTCAAAGTTGATTCACAAATTACATTCTGTTGTTTTTACATACCTCTACTTAGCACACATTCATTACATTTGTATAACACCCCAAACACACATGAACCTGACCGATGAAAAACTACGGAATACCATGCAGCAACTGCTGCTGGCCGACAGCAACTTTGCACAACTATTCTGGCTGAGTGGCGATGCACTGTTTATACTGAATGGAAACACTATGGCCATAGCTGCTGCCAACAGCCGCGCCATAGACCTGACGGGCTACACAACAGCTACACTGGCTACCATGCATTTTCCGGTGGCGGGCTCCGTGCCTGATGATGATACCGGTGTGCGCATTGCAGAGGCCCTGAAGCTGGCCGCTACCGGGCGGGAAAGCAAACTGGAAGTATCGCTGATGCACCATATGGGGCATATGCACTGGGTGCTGCTACAGGTGCAGCCCGCCACACTGGGCGGGGTAGCCTGCCTGTTGGTGGCCTGCACCTGCATAGACGACCGCATGGCTACCCTACGCCACCTGAGAGAAAATGAAAAACGGCTGCGGCAAACGATGGACAGTATGCTGGAGGGGGCGCAAATAATAGGCTATAACTGGCAATACCTGTATGTGAACAATGCGGTGGTGCAACAAGCCCGCCTTCCGCGCGAGGCTTTGATGGGCAATACCATGATGGCCTGCTTCCCCGGAATAGACCAGTCGCCGGCGTTCGCACTCTTTGAACGTTGTATGAACGACCGTGTGCCCTGCCAGATAGAGAACGAATTTACCTACCCCAATGGCGACATCAATTGGTTCGAGCTGCGGATAGAACCTGTGCCCGAAGGTATATTTATACTATCGGTAGATATACAAGAGCGCAAGATGGCCGAACAGGCTGCGGCCCGCATCAACGAATTGCTGGAAGAGAAAGTAGCAGAGCGTACGCAGGAACTGGCCACACTGAACAAAACGCTGGAAACGTTCTCGTACTCGGTAGCACATGACCTGCGCTCGCCACTCAGAGCCATAGACGGCTATGCCCAACTGCTGGAAAAAGACTATGCTGCAATACTGGACGGTGAGGGTAACCGTTTTCTGACAGTGATACGACACAACACCCAGCGTATGGGCAAACTGATAGACGATGTGCTGCAATTTGCCAAGGCTGGTAAAACAACACTGAATAAAGAAACCGTGAATATGCGGCAATTGCTGCAACACATATGTGAAGAACAGCTATTGCTGACACCGCAGACGGTAAGGCTAACTGTAGACGACCTGCACCCAGCCATGGCCGACAAGGCACTTATAAGGCAGGTATGGGAGAATCTGGTTTCCAATGCGCTCAAATACTCGTCGGGGCAGGCACAACCAATGGTGCATGTGTCTTCGCAGATGAGCCCTACAGAAATCACATATTCGGTAACAGACAATGGCACCGGGTTCGATATGAAGTATGCCGACAAACTGTTCACAGTTTTTCAGCGGCTGCACAAGCAGGCCGACTTCTCGGGCTCAGGCGTTGGTTTGGCCATTGCCGATAGCATTGTATCGCGCCACGGAGGGCGCATATGGGCAGAGTCATTACCGGGGCAGGGTGCTACTTTCTATTTCACACTACCGCTGGTGTAGCCGTTAGTAACCCGATTGCGGCCATGTATGTTTGTGTAGCCAATACTCCAACTTTTCGTTGGCAGCATGGTGCAGCACAGCACCTGTTTTTGCTACAGCCTTTTGCGACCGATAGTTGCATGCGCCTACATGAAATACAACAGTATCTACATACTGAAAGGCATGATGCAGCATCAGCCGTTTCATATCGTTATTGTACCCATTGCCCCAGCACTGCCGCACCAGAAAAGTGTACCCCACCGCCACCCTATGGTTGCCGGCATCGTGTTCGTAGTAGCGCGATGCGCCTATTATCTGCCCCGTTTGGTTGTCTGTTGCTATCAATGCCCCACCCGATGCCATAGCCCCATCCAGATACCTATGAAAAACTTCTGGTTTGTAACGGTCGCTTTCGGGATGTTGTTCCCATATAAGCGGGTCGGCAGCGGCTTTCAATAGCTGTTCATGGTGTGCTGTGGTCATTGGAATGAGCGTTAGCAATTGTCCCCTTAGTGTTGGTTGCCAGTGTGGTTGCATAGGTACATTATATTGTGGGTATCGGCACCCACATATTGAAGTTAAGAAAAGCAATACACACTACCCTATTGCTTTATCTTTAAGGAAAATGGCCACAACATGTCTGCACCAGTAATACTACGATTGTTGCCCGGAGAAACGATGACAATAGCCGTAAAGGCAGGGGCCCGGTATTCGGCAACGCAGATAGCGGTAGTGCCGGGTGAATGCTACAAAGTGACACCCCTTGCCGGGCAACGATGGATAGATTTAGTAATACCCTCGTCGCCTGCCGGCTACACCAATCCGCTTGCAAAATGGGTAGGCATGCGCGTACCATCTGCCCGGTGCATGTGCCTTTGCGCTGCCTTCAACGAACAAGATACCGATACGATACCCATTGGCAGTGGCCGGGAGATACGTGACATACCAGTTGCCGGAACCATGTCGTTTTTTGCCAACGATGTTCCCGGATTTGAATGGAACAACTTTGGCACTATACATATAGCAGTTACAAGAATTCATTAGCGAACCTGCTCAACCATTAAACAGAAGGTAACATGAAAAATATCTAACAATTTCTATTAATTTCACGTCTGTAAAACCTGATATTGTAATTTTCAAAAAAAATCTGCCAACACAAAACATGAGACCTGTTTACCTGATACTATCTGTGGCATTGATGTTTCTGCTACACTCGTGCAAAAAAGACAATAGCAATGTTGCCGGAACGAAACCGGGATATGCAGCCCCTGCAGGTGCGCCCACAGTATATGCCGGCACACCATTCAATAGCCTTTTTCGCGATTTGCGCTACGTGCCCGAAATAAAATGTGTAGCCGCAGGCAAACTCACTACCATTACATTTAGCCGGGGTACAAGACTCACATTCTACCCCAATTCTTTTAAGGATGGTGCGGGCAACCTCATAACAACAGGGCAGGTATGCATAGAACTAACCGAGATATACAAAACGGGCGATATGATAGCTAACCGCGTTACCACTATGGAGGGTGGCACCCTGCTGGCCAGTGGCGGGCAGGTGCTCATCTATGCATCGCGCAATGGCGAAAAGGTTTTCCCTAATAAATATGCCATTGCCTTCAAGCAGCCTGCACCGTCGTCTATACCCATGGGGCTGTATGCCGGCAACAGCCGCAATACCGACTCTGTAGTAACATGGGGAGCAATTGCCAGCCCTATACCCGGCACACGCGACACGGTAACACCAAGCGCATGGGGAACCGGCCTTTGGTACCGTTTTGATTCTTGTAATACATTTACATGGCTGGGGTGCGATAGTGCCTATGCTCATACAGGGTCTCGTTCGTCCATCAAGCTGGTGGTACCCGATTTGGACGTTACGAATGCCAACACACAGGCATTTTTAGTAATACCCTCTATTAATGCTTGTGCGAACTTCCAATACAACAGCTCTACACCACTTACATTAAACGTCACCGATATACCAGACGGGGTTAGTGCTGTAGTTGTGGTTATCTCTAAGCGGAATAATAAATACTATTATTATCAGTCGGCCAGCTTTACTGTAGGTTCGGGCATTTCGATAGATGCCTATACTACCGAACAGACACTACCCTACATAAAGGCACAACTGGCGGCCTTGTAAGAGGTATATGCAGACACACTTGCTGAAAAATGGGAACCAATGCAATGTGTTGGTTCCCATTTTTTGTAGGCACACCCTATATGCCCCACTGGAAATTAACGAAAAGCGATGGGCTACCGATACCCCATATGCCATAACTTTGCAGCCCAAATAACGATTGTTTGAGTATCGTCAACAAATTCCTGAGCAAGCGGGTAGAAAACCCCAAGGCCGAAATGAACTTCCTCGACCACATAGAGGAGTTGCGTTGGCATATTGTTCGGTCGGCAACAGCTATCATCATAGGGGCGTGTTTTGCGTTCTGGAAAGTTGAGTGGATATTCGACCGCATTATATTGGGCCCAGCCCATGAAGATTTTATTTCGTACGGCTGGTTTTGCAAACTGGGGCGGTTGGCCCACTCCGAGGCCCTGTGTGTGAATAAGATAGAAATGAAGTTCCAGAACACGGCCATCACCGGCCAGTTCATGATGAGTCTTTCGGTGGCCACCATGGTGGGCTTCATCATGATGTTCCCCTATGTGCTGTACGAGTTATGGAAATTCATCAAGCCTGCATTGCGCACATCCGAAGTAAAGGCAGCAAAAGGGATAGTATTTTGGTGTTCTTTGCTGTTTTTGATAGGGGTGGCATTTGCCTACTTTATTGTAGTACCCTACACTATCAACTTCTTCGGGCATTACAGCCTCAGCCCGCTATTCGAGAACATTATTACTATAGACAACTATTACGACACCGTAAGCAACCTGATATTGGCATTGGGTGTGGTATTTGAGCTGCCAATGCTGGTGTACTTCCTGTCGCGCATAGGGGTGCTTACGCCCGAGTTTCTGCGGGCACGCCGCCGCTATGCCTTCCTTATCCTGTTCATATTGTCTATGCTCATCGCCCCGCCCGATGTGTTTAGCTGTCTGCTTATATTCTTCCCGCTATATATACTTTTCGAAATATCGGTAGCCATCAGTGGCCGTGCAGTAAAGGCGCGCAAGCTGAGGGAGCTGAAAAGAAACGCAATGGATTATGAATAACATGGGCTTTACCAAAGAACTACCAATAGCTATAGGCTGCGACCATGCCGGCTACGAGTACAAAGAACAACTGAAAGCCATGCTGCTGGCCGATGGCTGGCAGGTAGCCGATAAGGGCACCTACAGTACCGATAGCACCGACTATCCCGACTATGCCCACCCGGTGGCAGAGATGGTAGAAAGTGGTGCCGCTACAGCAGGCATACTGGTTTGTGGCAGTGGCAATGGTGTATGTATGACTGCCAACAAACATCAGGGTATACGTGCTGCGCTGTGCTGGAACGAAGAACTGGCATCGCTGGCCCGCCAGCACAACAATGCCAATGTACTGTGTGTACCATCTCGTTTTGTACCCTACCGCACCGCCGAGCAGATGGCCCATGTGTTTCTGACGACTGCCTTTGAAGGTGGCCGTCATGAAAAGCGTGTGAACAAGATTTGTATGTAAGCGTAGCCGGAAGGCTATTTCTAAATACATCCCATTAACCAGCCACCAAATTGTGTGGCATGGTATTTGATTTTGTGAGAGAGCGACTGTTCCCATTCTGTAGGGGGTAGTCGCTCTCTCTTTGTTTGGGCTAAGTCTAAAATTGAGGTGCTATGCCGCCCCAGCGGGGCGCAAGCTCTGTAGTAGAAAAAACACATTTATCGTTGCTCCTTTAGGAGCAAAACTATGTCCGCATCCAATTGCTGAATAATGCCCCCCTTTTTCGTTATGCTCCTGACGGTGCATGTATGTGCGCTTACTTATCGCAGCTACAAAGCTTTCACTCCTATCAGAGTGGTACAGGCATAGCACCTCAATTTTAGACTTAGCCTTCGTTTGCCATATATCAATTGTCACCCCAAACCCTGTTGTATGCCTTTGTGTTTTTCTCTTATGTGGCCGCCACCAAAATAATCAGTTTCTTTTATATAGTAGCACCATTAGGCATGGCAATGATGGCAATTGCCAGCTATAAGATACAAAGACAATTGCAGTTGTCTGGCAAGGCCCGACTGGCCCGTATCTTAACGCCCACATTGCTCACCGCATGTATCCTATCTATATTCAATCCGGAACGTATACTATCGATACACAACCCCCAAAGCACAAATCGCACAACAAAAATCAACAATGTTGTTGTCTACAGAAACCTATCCCAACACATTCCCCGTGGGGCCACTATTCTGGTAAATGCCAATAAGAATGAACACATGCTGGCCATGTTCTACAATACCAACTTGCGCGTGTATGAGCACCTGCCATACCCGGAAGTATGGGACTCTTTGATGCAACACAATACACCTATCGTTGCATTTGCTTCGCGACCGGGTTACGAACTGCCCGATTCAATTATAAATTGTAGCAATGTAACCGTTATCTACACAGGTTTGGAATAGGTAGCATTTACCGATGGGCAGTAACAGCCTATCAGCGCAACCTATCCATAGAGCGCACCAGCTTATCGTCGTGGCGTATACGCAGCAGGGCCATTATCAGAAATATCATGGCCGCCAGCGGTATTACCGAACCTATCCAGTAGATGCCATTGGCGGGGGCAGGTACGGTATCGCTAAGGCGGGTAACGCGCGACAATGTGTAAGACACAAATACCGAGCAAGACAACATACTCATAGCCGTCATACGCACCTGCCGTTTACGGTCGCGGTACATAAAAATGGTAATGAATGGCAGGGCCACCATTACTACAGCCAGCAACAGTGCCGGATAATGATTGGCCACGCGCAATGGGTCTATTCCATCGGCCCTATACAGGTCGAAAACAAATACACCGGCACTCAGCAGCGAAGCCAGCAACAGCCATAGCGACTGCTTGCGAAATATGAGATCGTTCGATTTTTTTTCTTGAGTCATGGTCACTTCTTTCTTGGTAAACAGTACAGCCTTTCCTGCAATGGATTAGCGAATCATGTCGCTGCCAAAATAGGGCTGCAATGCCGCTGGTATGCGTATACCTTCGGGTGTTTGGTTATTCTCCAGCAGGCAGGCCATAATACGTGGCAATGCCAGCGAGCTGCCGTTGAGGGTGTGGGCGGTTTGTGCCTTGCCCTGCTCATCGCGGTAGCGTATCTTCATCCTGTTGGCCTGAAACGTTTCGAAGTTCGATACAGAACTCACCTCCAACCAACGCTCCTGAGCACCACTGTACACCTCAAAGTCGTAGGTAAGGGCCGATGTGAAGCCCATGTCGCCACCGCACAGGCGCAGTATGCGGTAAGGTAATTCCAACGACTGCACCAATCCTTCCACGTGGCTCACCATCTC
>JAGKWS010000085.1 GCA_021151685.1 Chitinophagaceae bacterium | reverse complement strand
CTGTAACCGTTATTGATATGCTACCACTACCACTCCCCGAAGAACTCGTAGACAGCCAACTACTACCTGACGTAACTAATGCCGACCAACTACATCCAACGGGTGCTGTTAACGTCGATACACCGGAATAGGTGCTCCCACTTGCATCCGGACATGTATATGTTGTTGGCGAAAGCGAATACGTGCAAGGGACAGTTGCTGTTACATTTATGTTGTCAATTCTAAACCTTGTTGGTAATGATGCGCTGCTTGCTGTCTGAAAATTTAATCGTATCGGCATTCCAAAATAAGCAGAAGGAATTGAGTAAGCATGAAGAGAATATGATTGGCAACCGGTTGATGGATATGATGCATCAAGATTGGAAAAAGTTTGAAAAATATATAGAAGGGACATACTGGAATTCCGTATCTGAACTTCTAATATGTCATTAATTGCGCTTGTGGTAGTTTCATCTGTATTAGCCGACATTTCAAGTGTAAGCAAGGCACTTGTCGCGCTTGAAGGAATTGTTACAGTTTGATACATACTACCGTAGGTACTATTTGCACCCGTACCTGAACTGCTGCCGACATAAGCGTAGCCTGTTGGAGAACTATAGCAGCTAAAAGAACTCGAAATCCACCAATAAGGGCTTGAAATTGTCCAAGATGAGCCGAGTGCAGAAAAATCTCCGTTTGTTATCAGACTAATCGTTTGTGCTTCAACGTTAGACCATGAGAAAAAAAGTGTCAACAAAGTAAAAATAAGTTTCATAGTATTTAGTTTATGTATTGAATGAATGCAAACCCCATTTGGGCGCAAGTCTTTTTCACTTGTGTCCATCTTTCGGCAAGCGTTTTTCACTTGCGGTACGCACAAGATTTTCACCAGTAGCAACACCAATCAAAAGCTATGCCCAGCCATCTATGCTTGCCAAAACAAACTTAACAACAAAGACAATAAGATAATACGTGAAAAATACGGTATTTTATCTCGCAAAATTTTACTATACAGCACAGTTTGCCAGAGAAAAATGTTTGCCTACGGCAGGCATGGCCGCCATATTCCGTCCGGCTTCATTTTCTTTCACACTTTACCCCTCAAACCCGCACCCGGCAGGCATTTGCAGTTACATCATATACACCACAGGGGTTATCATACCGGCTGTGTGCCATACCGTATAATGTACAGTTGGCGGGCTGGTAGTCATGCCCCATCTTTACTATAAAGCCATACCACCATCCTATGTATTTATCACCCTACGCCTTGCTTTCACGCTCGCACCCACACCCACACCCATACCCACACTGCCCTACAATGCCTCATTTCCCACACCATGGGGCATCTGCAAAACCACACAATCAATTGATAATCAACATACAATAACCACCCACACCCCAACAACCATGAAAAAACACCACAAAAAATGGGGCATTACCCGCCACATATCCACTCACATACGGGCTGTGAGCAAACCCCGCTCTCCCTCTCTTCGCACTCACACCCACACCCACACTGCCCTACAGTGCCCCATTTACCACATCATGGGGCATCTACAAAAACACACAATCAATTGACAATCAACATACAATAATCACCCACACCCCAACAGCCATGAAAAAACACCACAAAAAACAGGGCATTGCCCGCCACATCGCTACTCACATGCGGGCTGTAAGTAAAGCCGCTCTCCCTCTCTTCACACTCACACCCACACCCACACTGCCCTACTGTGCCCCATTTCCCACATCATGGGGCATCTGCAAAACCACACAATCAATTGACAATCAACATACAATAATCACCCACACCCCAACAACCATGAAAAAAGCACCACATAAAATGGGGCATTACCCGCCACATTGCTACTCACATACGGGCTGTAAGCAAAAGCCGCCCTCCCTCTCTTCGCACTCACACCCACACCCACACTCGCACCCACACTCGCACCCACACTGCCCTACAATGCCCCATTTCTCACACCATGGGGCATCTGCAAAACCACACAATCAATTGATAGTCAATACTCCCACACCACCCACACCCCAAAAAATGAAAAAAGCACCACAAAAAAATGGGGCATTACCCGCCACATTGCTACTCACATGCGGGCTGTGGGCAAAACCCGCTCTCCGCTCTCTTTCCCGCTCTCTTTTCCCGCTCCCACACGCACACTGCATTATTCCCCCGCATGGCGTTAACTTTGCAAAAAGCTTACTTGCCCGTGCCCGACGTTATTCAATTATTATCAGAGCATATTGCCAACCAGATTGCCGCCGGCGAGGTGGTGCAGCGTCCTGCATCGGCCGTAAAGGAACTGCTGGAGAATGCCATAGACGCGGGTGCTACCGATATACAGCTCATCATAAAAGATGCAGGTAAGGAACTGATACAGGTTACCGACAACGGCAAGGGCATGAGCCCCACCGATGCCCGTATGAGCTTCGAGCGGCATGCCACATCCAAGATCAAGAGTATAGAAGACCTCTTTACCATACGCACAATGGGCTTTCGCGGCGAGGCATTGGCCTCTATAGCGGCGGTAGCACAGGTAGAGCTGAAAACCCGCCCCCACGATGCCGAAATGGGCACCCGCATAGTGATAGAAGGTACCGATGTAAAGGTGCAGGAACCCTGCGCTGCCCCCGCCGGCACCAGCATTGCGGTAAAGAACCTGTTTTACAACGTACCTGCCCGGCGCAACTTTCTGAAAAGCACCTCTACCGAAATGCGCAATGTGCTCGACGAATTTACCCGTGTAGCACTGGCCAATCCGTCTATCGGTTTTCGCCTGTGGAACAACGGTACCGAGCAGCAGCGGCTGGAACCCGGCACCCTCAAAGCCCGCATAGTGGCCCTGCTGGGCAGCTCTAACGAGAAAAATCTTGTACCGGTAGAAGAACGTACCGACCTGCTGAATATATATGGTTTTGTGGGCAAGCCACAGGCCAGCACCCGCACACGGGGCATGCAGTTCTTTTTCATCAATGGTCGCTTCATTCGCAATGCCTACCTCAACCATGCAGTGGTACAGGCTTATGAGGGGCTCATAGAAAAAGAAGCCTATCCGTTTTATGTGCTGTTTCTGGAGGCCGACCCTGCACGCGTAGATGTGAACGTACACCCCACCAAACAAGAGGTGAAGTTTGAAGACGACCGCCTGATGTACTCCTACCTCAGTGCGGCCATCAGGCACTCGCTGGCGCGGTACAATATTGCCCCCTCGCTCGACTTTACGCTGAACCCCGAAATACAGGCCATGCCTGCGGTAAACATGCCCGTAACCGAGCGCAGACGCGACGAAACCAGTCGTGGCTACCTCTTCAATACATTTACCGAAAAAGGACAAGCCCACTTTATAGAGCCCACCGGCAGCCTGAAACACTGGAAAGACCTGTACGAGATAGCCGCTACCCCCACGCCCGATGCCGCCGCAGGTGCATTGCCCCCTACGGCATATGCTACGGCCCCGGCATCGCTATATGGCAACAGCACCGAGGGCAAGGGCCCCGGCAATATGATGCTGATACAGGGCTATATGCTGGCTACTACGGTAAAGAGTGGCATGATGCTCATTCACCTGCGGCGGGCACAAGAGCGCATCTGTTACGAGCGTTTGCTGCGCTCGTGGAACAGCGATTCGGCACCATCGCAGCAAGTACTCTTCCCCATGACGTGCGAGCTGACAGCACAGGATGCCCTGCTGCTACAGGAAGCATTGCCCCATTTGGCCCGTATAGGTATGGATATATCGCCCATGGGCAAAAATGCCTTTGCCGTGCAAGGCATACCGCCCGGCCTGCCCCCCGGCGACGAAAAGCAGGTAATAGATGAGGTAATAGAACAACTGAAACACGAAAGCCCCGATGCCGTAAGTGGCCGTACCGATGCCCTGCTGGCTACTATGGCCAAGCGTATGGCCCGCAATGTACAGGCCATGACCCAAACCGACAATCAGCAGACACTCATAGACGAGTTGTTTGCCTGCACCCAGCCCGAGCTAACACCAGATGGCAAAAAGATATTCGTTCTCCTGAAAAAAGACGAGCTGGACAGCATGCTGGGGTGATAGTAGCTGCAACACACCACCGCCTGTAACAAGATAGTACGAATCAATCAGCCTGTTATTGTTCATTGCGCCCTCCAATCGTCAATGTGCAACAACCTGAAGAAACATTCTTCGTCCATCTCTTGCACAGCTCCGGGGGGCAAATTGCCCAGTGTCATGTCTTCTATCGATATGCGTATCAGTCGCCTGCACTCATGCCCTACAGCCGCTACCATATTGCGAATCTGGTGTCGCTTGCCCTCGTACAGCGACATTTGCAACCACGAATGAGGAATATAGGGGTTTTGTTCCAGTTGGTGGGCCATTACATCTGGTGGTGCGTCCAGCAGTGTTACCTCACATGGGGCAGTTACATAATGGCCGCGCCCGCGTACACTGATGGTTACCCCATTGCGCATTTGCTGCACCTTATCGGCTGTTATTTTGTTGGTAACACGTACCAGATAGGTGCGCTTATGGGGTATTGTGCCCTCAAACAACAGCTTGGTTACCCGCTTGTTGGTAGTAAGCAACAGCAACCCCTCCGAAAGACTATCTAACCGCCCTATGGTATGCGTACCCTCTGGAAAATTGAAACCGAGGTCGCCAAGAAGCCGCACTTTTTCTACACTCACAAATTGCGACACCATACCGAACGGTTTGTTCAACATAAAATACCGGTGTTCCAACTGCTTCATAAAATTTCGGCAAAAGTAGGACGATGCGGCAATATGCATAGATACTGCCTGTATGACAATAACCGTGAATGATAGGGCACATTATGAAAAATGAACGGAAGGTAGTTGCGGTTCGCACTCTTTTTGTGTACCCTCGCAGCAAAATGTCCATTTGTTTGAGGGTATTTCTTGGGTTGATATATTGCTAAAATGACATAATATGGTACTAAAAGAACAATGCCGGCTTGCGGCCGGCATTGTAAGATATGATGTGTGATGATGATTATCTGTAGTAGAAATTGGGGCACTTGGTTTTGGTGTAGGCGCGCTTGTTGCCAAACGAGCGGAAGTATACCGTAACCGTAATGTTGGTGAACCAATACCAGTCATTGGCCTTGCTGTCGCCACGCTGGTAGCCATAGTTGGGGTTGTTGCCATCCCACTCTTTCAGCTTGTCGCCACGGTAAGACATGCTCTTTGCCAGATTGCCCTTGTATTTCTTCAGGGTATCCATGTTCACGTAAGACTTGCTCACGTCGTCCAGATAGTCGGTATTGGTATAGCGGAAGCCAATTTCCGGCGTAATGAGGATGGTGTTGCCAATAAAGAACTTGAAACCACCACCAAACGGAAACGACATATTGACCAAACTATACTGCTTGCGGTCGGGGTACATAGGCAACCCCTGCCCCTCGGTACTGAGCGGACGCAGGAAGTGTTTATTGCCTGCATTATCCTCGGCATATGGGTTGAAGTAGAAGACACCCACACCACCAAAGATGTAGGGTGTTACCTTACGCTTCAGTATGTCTATAGGCAGGAAGTTAAACTCAAGCCCACCATGAAATTCGAATATATTGGAGCCGAAGCTAAGGTTGCGTTTTATGTTGTTGCTTATGCGTCCGTTACTGTCGGCAGCGGTAACCTGTGCAAACGACACACCAGTACGCAAGCCTATACGCGGGCTCATAAAAAACTTGTACACAATGGTACCCATGGGTCTGTAACCTTCTGATGCAAACATCTTTGGTTGCAAATCGCCTTGGTAGTTTGCCAGTCCCAGTCCCAGACCTATTTCGTGGTGCGTATCCTGTGCCCGCAGGCATAACGGAAGCAGTGCCAATAAGAGTAGTACCCGTTTCACGTTTAAAGTTTTGTTAAGTAGCCAGGAAAGATAAAAACAAATATCCGAATTGTAAAGTGTACAGGCAAATAATAGTTGACAAGTGTGTCGCAATATTGTTTGCCCGTTGACGGCAGCTTAGTCTATAGTGGCTATGCACTTCAGCTCTATGGCTATAGCCGTAGGCAGTGCATCTATACCTACCGTGGTGCGGCAGGGCTGGTTGTCTTTAAAGTATTCGGCATATATGCGGTTATAGGTATGAAAATCGCGTTTCATATCTACCAGAAACACAGTTACATCTACCAGTTTGTCCCAGCTGCTGCCACTTTCTTCCAATATTACCCGCACATTATCGAACACCGAGCGGCATTGAGCTTCAAAGTCAAATTCTTTGAAGTTGCCGTGTTTGTCGGTTACAAGTCCCGGTATTTCATCGGTGCCCGCCTTGCGTGGCCCCACGCCAGAAAGGAATAATAAATTGCCCACACGGCGTGCGTGCGGATAAAGGCCTACTGGTTTGGGTGCTTTGTCTGTAGAAATATGCATAAGCGTTCTTTATATAGTTGACAGTAATGCCCGCAGGCGGTTACTATTTTATGTAGTTGCTAAAGATGTAGGTATGTACCGTACCTGTATCGTGTGTTTCTATCAGGCGCATGTTGGCAGTCACTCCGTTTACACTGCCCTCGCCACGATAGCTAAAATCGCCATTGCGGGTAGGCACTACCGAGAAGCTGGCTGCTGATGCGGTAATGTTGTACAATTGCAGCGGCAGTTTCACCAATGGGGCGCGGGCAGTATCCTGCCATATTACAAACATGGTGGTATAGTCCATGGTGTCTACCTCGTCTGGTATAAACTGCAGCAGGTGGGTACTATCGGCCACGGTATCTATAGGGGCGGGCCCTTCGTATACGCCTACATAGGTATTGCGGTATACTATTTCGCAATTGGCACCGGTTACACCTATCGGTTTGCCCTCCCCTGTGGGGCAAACGCATATGCCACCAATGCATTTACCACGGTTCTGGCAGGTAGTGGCCCCGCATACGTTTTTGGTACAAGAGGTATTGAATATAGCAAAAACGGCACCCAGCGTCAATATGGCACTCAGTGCTATCAGTTTTATCTGTTTCATAATCGTATCAACGTTCGCACTCCGATAATAGTATTCAAAGATACTGTTTTGCTACTTAACTGGCACAAGCGATGCACCGGTGGTAAGGGTTTTCACATTTTGGCTGGTGTGCCGCTTCAAATAGAACAGCCGGTACCAAGTACCGGCTGTTGGGGGAATATCACTCGAATATCAGAATTAGTGAGACGCTTTGAATTTCTTCACTGCTTCGGTAAGGCGGGGCAGTACTTCAAATACATCGCCCAGTACGCCATAGTCGGCAGCTTTGAAGAATGGTGCTTCGGGGTCTTTGTTAATAACCACAATGGTTTTAGAACCATTTACACCCGCCAGGTGCTGTATGGCACCGCTGATGCCGGCAGCTATGTACAGGTTGGGGCGGATAGTACCACCAGTCTGACCCACATGCTCGTGGTGAGGACGCCAATGAGAATCGGCTACGGGGCGAGAGCAGGCAGTTGCCGCACCCAGCGCATCGGCCAGATTTTCTATCAGTCCCCAGTTTTCAGGACCTTTCAGGCCACGGCCACCACTTACCACCAGTTCGGCTTCAGATAGTGGCACGGCACCAGTTGCCTTGCTTACTTCTACCACCTTCACACCAAAGTCTTTATCTTCAAACGGTACAGACAGTATTTCTACTGTGGCACTGCCTTCGCCTTTGGTTACACCAAATGTGTTGGGGGTAAGGGTTATAACCTTCACCTCGCTATTGATGCTGACGTGGGCAAATGCTTTGCCAGAGAATACGTTCTTTTTTACAGTGAAACCGTTGCTCATATCGGGGTTGGCTATGGCACCTGCCGCCATGCCTGCGCCCATACGGGCAGCTACACGTGGGGCTACGGCCTTGCCGGTAGTGTCGTGCAGGCATACAATTACCTTGCCACCATCTTGCTGTGCAGCAGTTACTACAGCACGGGTATAGGCACGAGAGCTGAACGCATCCAAACGGGCATCGGCTACGTGCAATACCTTATTGGCTCCATAGGCACCCAGTGTCTGCATTTCTTCGTTGCTTACGGTACCCAATGCTACAGCGGTAACGGTGGTGCCGGTGGCTGCTGCTATGCGTGCTGCATATTGTACAGCCTCCTGCGATTTTTTCTTGAAAACGCCCTGTGCGTGTTCTACTAATACTATAACTGACATATAATAAAGTCAAAAAGAGTTAAAAACGATCAAAGATTGAATAACAACAAAGGCAATTAGATCACTTTGGCTTCGGCATGCAGCAACTGCACCAGTTCGTCCATGTTATCAGCACTTATCATCTTCACCCCGGTTTTGGCTGGTGGCATTTCGTAGGCTACAATGCTGCTGAGCGCATTTATTGCTGCGGGTGCTACCACTTTCAGCGGCTTGGTGCGGGCCGCCATAATGCCACGCATATTGGGTATGCGTGCTTCGGCCACACCTTTCTGGCAAGATATTACCAATGGCATATCGCAGGCATCAGTTTCGTCGCCGCCGTCTATTTCGCGGTTCACGGTTACTGTATTACCAGCTACGTCTATTTTAGATACAAAACCCAAATAGTTCATATCCAGCAACTCGGCCAGCATAGCACCTACGGTACCATTGTTATAGTCTATAGATTCTTTACCGCACAATACCATGCTGTAACCTTCGCTCTGTGCATAGGCAGCTATCTGCGATGCTATCACCCATGGATCGTTGCTATCGGTATCTATACGTATGGCCTCGTCGCCACCAAGAGCCAGTGCCTTGCGAATCACTGCTTCAGAATCGGCCTTGCCTACGGTTATCAGGTGTACTGCGGTGGCAGTGCCTGCTTCTTTCAGTTCAAGCGCGCGTACCAGAGAGTACCACTCGTCATACGGATTGAGAATGAACGTAACACCCTGAGTGTTCAACGTTGTATTGTTATCGCTGAAGGCGATTTTGGTGGTTGTGTCCGGCACCGGGCAAATACAAACAAGTATCTTCATATTTCGGCTGATTCAAAAGCTAAAAAAGATGAAATAGTAAAATTCTAAGGCTTTGAAACGGGTGCAAAGGTAGGGGAAATTGGCCGTGAATAGAAACTACAAACTTATTCATTATATGTATTTCGTTATAGATTTTATTGTAGTCTGCGCCATTAGGGGGGCTGTATGGTTGCTATTTTTTTAACAGCACTACGCATTTGGTATTGTCTATTTTTGCCTTACCCACAGGGCAATTATTGTTATGTACTCTTTTCTGAAAACTGATTTTTGGGGCAACTCCCTGCAAGACTGGCTGATAGCCGGTGCTATTGTGCTGGGTACATTCATATTGGTAGCGGTAGCCGGTGCTGCACTCATACGCCGGCTGAAGGTAGCCGCAGCCCGTACCGAGGCCCAATACGACGATATTCTGGTACTGGCTATAGAAAAATTCATCTTCCCACTACTATATGTAGGTGGCATTTATCTGGCATTGTCGTATCTGTCTCTACCCGCCAGGGCCGACAAGGCGATACACTTGCTGCTACTGTTGCTGTATACCTACTTTATCTTACGCATTATTACGGCCATTATTCAATACATGGTCACTTCTTTCCTCAGCCGACAGGAAGGAGGCGACACCAAGCAGAAACAGGCTCGTGGCTTCATCATTATTGCCAAGTTTGTAGTGTGGGTGGTAGGGTTTGTTTTTGTGCTCGATAATCTGGGCTTCAATGTTTCGGCCATCATAGCAGGCCTGGGTGTGGGTGGTATAGCTATAGCCCTTGCGGCACAAACCATACTGGGCGATTTGTTTGCCTATTTCATCATCTTTTTCGACAGGCCGTTTGAAATAGGCGACAGCATTATGTTTGATAAGGAAGTTGGCACGGTAGAATACATAGGCGTAAAGTCTACCCGAATACGTACCCTGAATGGCCAGTTGCTGGTATGTTCCAACAAAGACCTTACGAATGCCCGTGTCAATAACTTTCGCAATCTGAGCCGCCGAAGAGCCTTGCTGCGAATAGGTGTCGTGTACCAGACAGCGCCGGAAGTAGTGGAAAACCTACCAGCAAAGATCAGGGCCATTATAGAAGCCCACGAACTGGTTACCTTCGACAGGGGCCATTTTGCAGGCTTTGGCGAAAGCAGTCTCGATTTTGAATTTGTCTATTATGTAGAGGCCCCCGAGTATGTGAAGTTTATGGACAATCAGCAAAGCATCAATCTGGCCATTTTGAAGCTACTGGCCGCAGAGGGCATCAGCATAGCCTATCCTACACGTACTGTGTACACTGCGGGTGGCTCTCAGGCGGCTGCGGCAGGCGACTGACGTGCTGCACGTGCCTTTAGGTATTCCATACCTGCAATGTTCATCAGCAGTAGCAACATGCCATAAAAAGTATCTTCGGCCGGTATGGTGAAGATGCGTAACCCCAAATTTTCGGCATTGTTGTACCATACTACGGGTTCTTCGGTAAACGAACCTGTAAGTACCCCGTTAGATAGCAGAAACATGGGATATATAGCTGCATACTGCACATAAAAAGCCCCCATGTATGGTGCCTTCAGTACAATTGTGAGTACCAGTGCCGCTGCCATCAGCAGGCAGGTAACCGATGTATAGGCTTGCGGCAAGTGCGTAAGCCCTACTGCAAGCAGTAACACTATAAATACCACAGACACATAGGTGGCCCATTGGCTATGCGGCCTGAACCGTATGAGCGTGGTAAGCGAATGGTACGTAAACACACAGGCATAGGGTATGCATATAAAAAACAAATACTCCTCGAGCGGAAGGCCCAGCAACCATGTTCCGCACACGTATCTATGATTGAACCCCCAAACGCCCATATGGGTAAAGAGGGCATCCCACAGTACAAACAGTGTAGCTGTTACTGCTCCAGGCACAAAAAAGTATCGCCACTGTTTGTAAAATTTCAGCCTTGGGTGAAATGAAAACAGGAACGGAAATATGATGCAGAAAAAATCTACAGTCAGGTACAACCACGTTTCAGGTATCGGCATCAGTTCGCTTTCACTTTTTGGGCCGCAGCCTCGCGGAAATATTTGAATGGTACAAACAACATACCGAAACACTCGCCATCTTCTTTGCCAAGGTGCTTATGGTGCATTTTGTGTGCCCTGCGTATGGCTCGGAAATATACATTATCGGTATGGCGCAGCACCTTGAAGCGTTGATGAATAAAGATATCGTGCACAAAAAAGTAGGCCATGCCATAAATGGTGATGCCCAACCCACCAAAGAAGAGCCTGTGTGCCTCGGTATACAGGCCGGCAGCCAGCATTATAATACCCGGTATGGCAAAAATGAGGAAAAAGTAGTCGTTCTTTTCAAAGAACGATGATGGGTTTTTCTTATGATGGTCTTCGTGCAGATGCCACAACAGGCCATGCATTACATATTTGTGCGTCATCCAGGCCACGCCTTCCATGGCCAGAAACACCAGTGCCGTTATGGCAATATTCATCCACATAGTTTGTTTGTTTTACTCAGTGGTTACGCTTATTCTGCTCAGGTATCCTGCTATTCGTTTCCTGAGGTCGGCATCGGTAACAGAGGCGAGTTGCTCTATCAAAAATGCTTCATCTTCTTTTATGTTCTTGTTATAACCCAAAAACGATGGTGCATTGGTTTGTGCCCCATACCTCAGAAAGCGAATTTCTGCATTTTTCGGGTCGCGCTTCACGGCTTCCAGTATCATCGCTTTACCCCGGTTGAACTCGCGCAACTTTGTGTAGGGATTAATACCTTCTTTGGCAGCCATCATACAGGCCATGCCCTTGTAGCATAGCAACACGGGGCTTTTAGTTACATCGGTACGCTCCATTGTTTGCATAAACTGGCGTGTTTGCCCCAGCTCTGCGGCACGGTAGTACAGGGTGCGTATGTGGTTCACATCGTTGGCCTGGCAATTTGCCACGCTCATACAAAACGGTATCAGTGCCAGTGGATATCTCATAACATATTCAGTTGTAGCCTTACTGCCGACTGGAACATCAGTGCCAGTTTTTTGTGATCTGGTATACGTACACGGGTATTCATTATTTTCTCTGGTGCCACTGCTCTTATTTTGTTGAACAGCTCTTTGTAATAATAGTAGGCAAGATACACCCCCCCGCGAGAGGATGCGGGCAATTTACGAATACCCGCCAGTGCTTCGGCAAAGTCGGCTTCTATTTCCTGCTGTATCTGCTGTTTCTCCCACTCTGAGAAGTGCCGGAAGTTGACACCCGGAAAGTAGGTGCGCCCCAGTTGGTTGTAGTCGGCATTGATGTCGCGCAGAAAATTCACCTTCTGGAAGGCTGCGCCCAGCTTCATAGCTGCCGGTTTTAGCTCATCGTACAGGCGGGTATTGCCCTCGGTAAACACGCGCAGGCACATAAGCCCTACTACCTCGGCCGAGCCCAGTATATACTTATCGTAAGAGTCTCTTGTGTGCGATGACACGCCCAGGTCGGCCTCCATACTGTCCAGAAAGCACTCTATGTGCTCGCGCTCTATACCATATTTATGCACTACGGTCTGAAACGACTGCAATACGGGATTGGTGCTGATGCCACGCTCTATGGCCTTCCACGTTTCGGTACGTAGCTCGGCCAGTAGTGCCGCTTTGTCGTACTCGTGAAAGGTGTCCACAATTTCATCGGCCAAACGCACAAAGCCATATATGCCGTAGATGGGCGCATGCATGTGCCTGCCCAGAAATTTGATGCCCAGCGAAAAACTGGTGCTGTACGTTGTTGTTATAGACTTGCTACAAGCAGCAGAAATCTTGTCAAACAATTGCTTCATGAACAGGAGATTTAATTTTTTTGATTAATTCGTTTGCGGCTATCTCGCCCGATATGAGTGCCGGTGGCACACCCGGCCCCGGCACGGTAAGCTGGCCCGCGTAAAAAAGGTTGTCTATGTGGCGGTTCTTCAACGTTGGTTTTAGTACCGCCGTCTGGCGCAGGGTATTGGCCAGCCCATATGCATTGCCTTTGTAGGCGTTGTAGTCTTGTTCAAAATCGCTTACACAGTAGCTACGCTGGTATACCACGTGGTCTTTTACGGGTTCGCCCAATAATGCTTCCATGCGTTCCATTACGGTAGCGAAGTATTTCTGGCGCACCTCTTCGGTATCCTTCAGGCCTGGGGCCACGGGAATGAGTATGAAAAGATTCTCCATACCCTCGGGAGCCACATGGGGGTCGGTCTTGGAGGGGCAGCATACATAAAACAGTGGTGCTGCCGGCCAAGATGGGTTCACATATATTTCCTCGGCATGTTGTTGCAGGCTGGTATCGAAGAATAGGTTGTGGTGTATCAGTTTTTTGATGCGCCTGTTGACACCCACATAGTATATGAGCGATGATGGGGCAAAGGTGCGCTTCTCCCAGTATTCGGTATTGTAATTGCGGTATTGTGCATCCAGCAGCTTTTGCTCTACATGGTTGTAGTCGGCAGCAGCTATAATGCCATCGGCAGTTATATTTCCCTTGCTGGTTTGCAGCCCTGTAGCCTTACGGCCACGTACATCAATATGAGTCACATTGCAGTCGGTTTCAAACCGCACGCCCAGTTCTGTAGCCAGCGAGCGCATGCCCTCGGCTATCTTCACCATACCGCCCATTGGGTACCATGTGCCCTGTACCAATGCCGAGTAATTCATTAGGCTATACAATGCAG
This sequence comes from Chitinophagaceae bacterium, assembly GCA_021151685.1. GTDB lineage: Bacteria > Bacteroidota > Bacteroidia > Chitinophagales > Chitinophagaceae > Nemorincola. Next base: position 4,726 of record JAGKWS010000085.1, on the reverse strand, counting down.
GTATGCGGTCGGCCATGGCTCCCAGAAATAATGCCGGGAACTCCATTAAAGCTATCAATCGTTCGTCGGAGAAGTAGCCACGTACATGTTTGCTAAGTGACTGAAAGACATGTAGTTTGGCAACACCTTTCAGTAAGTCGTACCGGGCAAACTCTAACCAGGAGTAGGAAGGGCGATATACCAGCGAGCTCATAGCTACACGGTACTTATATTCGCTTTCGTCCAAAAACTTTTTCAGTTTGGCGGCACTACCTTTTTCCATTTTTTCAAACAGGCTCATCAGTTCCTGTATGTCGGCAGGTACGGGCATCACATCATTGGCCCCAAAAATCATCTGAAAGCCGGGGTCCAACTTTTTCAGTTCGTAATAGTTGCCGGCAGTGCGGCCAAACTGACGGAAGAAACGTTCGAAAACATCGGGCATCCAATACCAACTGGGCCCCATATCGTACATAAAACCACCTGCGCTAAAGGAACGTGCACGGCCACCTACCGTACTATTTTTTTCTAAGAGGGTTACTTTGTGCCCCTGCTGCGCTACAAAAGAGGCCGCTGCCAGTCCCGAAAATCCTCCACCTATAACTACAGCCCTGCCCATTTGTTTATATTTTTTACAAAATTGATACACAAAAGTGTGTCGACAACAAAAATATGTAAATATTGTTCTGAAAAACAAATAAAAACTTAAACAAAAAGATTTTTAGTTTTTCTTCACAAACCCAAACCGATTGTCAGCTACAAAGTGCCGGAGGGCGGCAGAAAAGGAAATATATGGTGCTGAGGTCTCTCTTCAAATATAACTCATTTTTTGAATTTTTTTGTCTTTAATTTTTTGTAATAGCATGGTGGCTATTTATTTACCATTGGCAATGTGGAGGTGGCAGTGTCGCACAATGCTAAATGCCTGTGCAGTGTGCAGGTAATGTTAGTTGCGGTTGTATTTCGTTATTACAAACAGATAGAAATATTTCTTTTTGTCCGTAAATATTCTTATTTTTCAAAAAGTTTAACACCAGTTCGACCGTTTATGATAGTAGGCGTATTAAAAGAACAGGCTCCCGAAACACGCGTTTCGCTGGTGCCGGAAGTGGTAGCAGCTCTTACCAAAATGAATGTGACCGTATGGGTAGAAAGCGGTGCAGGCGAGCAGGCTTTTTTTGCCGATGACCTGTACACCGGGGCCGGTGCAGTCATTAAACCGGCAGCCGACATCCATGCACAGGCCGATGTGGTGCTGGCCATACAGCCGGGCATAACCGGTACCGCCAAAAAGGGAGCCGTGCTCATGGGCGTTTATCAACCACTGTTTAATGGAGGGCTGATGGCCAAATGGGCAAACGAAGGCTATACAGTCTTCAGTCTCGATACCATACCCCGTACCACCCGTGCGCAGGCCATGGACGTGCTGAGCTCTCAGGCAAATATTGCCGGCTACAAGGCGGTGCTTCTGGCAGCATTCTCATACAGCCGGTATTTTCCTATGTTTATGACTGCAGCGGGCAGTATACCACCAGCCAAAGTGTTGATACTGGGGGCTGGTGTGGCAGGCCTGCAAGCTATAGCCACAGCCCGCAGGCTGGGTGCAGTGGTAGAGGTATTTGATACCCGCCCGGCAGTAAAAGAAGAAGTAATGAGCCTTGGGGCAAAATTTGTAGAGGTGGAAGGTGCTGCCGATGCATCGAAAGCGGGAGGGTATGCGGTAGAACAGTCTGAAGACTTTCAACGCCGCCAGCGGGAGAAAATTCATGAGCATGCCCGTAAGTCGGACATTATTATAACCACTGCACAGATACCCGGCCGAAAAGCACCTATACTCATTACAAGGGCTATGATAGAGGACATGCGTGCCGGTTCTGTAATAATAGACATAGCTTCTGTGACCGGTGGTAATACCGACCTTACAAAAGATGCGCAAACCATAATGCACAATGGTGTAACCATCATAGGCAATTCGGCACTGGCAGCTACCACGCCATCTGATGCCAGCAAGCTGTACGCCAAAAACGTGCTGAATTTTGCCAAACTAATCATTGATAAGGATGGTGGCCTGAACCTGAATTGGGAGGACGATTTGGTAAAGGGTACGGCCATAGTGCATAATGGTACCATTGTGAATGAGCGTGTGGCTGCTGTGGCAGGTGCTACCGCATAAATATGCACTGCGCCTTTTCTTCAATCAACTAACAATGTAACAACTCATGGATACACTCAGCTTTTTGTTCAACGACCCGGCTACATACCGGTTACTTACTATTGTTATCCTGTCTATATTCCTTGGCATAGAGGTCATATCGCGTGTGCCATCGGTGCTGCATACGCCGCTTATGAGTGGTGCCAATGCCATACATGGGGTAGTAATTATTGGTGCCATCATTGTGATGGGTCAGGCTCCGTCTGATGATTATCTGGCATTGGTGCTTGGTTTTCTGGCAGTCATTCTCGGCACACTGAATGTGGTAGGCGGCTTTGTGGTAACAGACCGCATGCTGGAGATGTTCAGCAAGAAAAAGAAGAAATAAAATTCCAAAAATCCAAAGAGGGAAATTCCAAATCCCAAATTCCAAAATCCAAATTCCTGAGATGGAAAACATAATTCTTCAGCTTAGTTACCTCATTGGGTCAATCACATTCATTATGGGCCTCAAGATGTTGTCGCATCCCGATAGTGCCCGTAAAGGAAACATTGTGGCGGCAGTAGGTATGACCATTGCCATTTTCGCTACCATTTTCCTGTATCGCAACAGCGCAGGCGAGGGCCTACATAACTATGGGTGGATTTTTGCCGGCCTTGCTGTAGGTACCATAGTGGGTACATTGGCTGCCAAGCGGGTACAAATGACGGCCATGCCCGAGATGGTGAGCCTCTTCAATGGTATGGGTGGTGCCTGCGCCATGCTCATATCTATGGTAGAGTACAACCATATGCAACACGGTGGTGGTGCTGCGGGTACGGGTACTATGCTGGTGATAATACTGGGTATGATTATTGGTACAGTGTCCTTTGCCGGCAGTATTATAGCGTGGGGCAAACTGAATGGCAGCATAAAAGACCGCACCATACCCGCCGGACAGATACTCAATTTCATAATTCTGGGCGGCATAGTGGTACTGTCTGTAATGATGCTGGGCGGTATGGCTGGCGGTACAGCAGTATTTTATGGCATTGCCGGTCTGGCAGCCATGTATGGTATCTTGTTTGTAATGCCCATTGGTGGTGCAGATATGCCGGTGGTTATTTCGCTGCTCAACTCATTTACGGGTTGTGCCGCAGCGTTTGGAGGCTTTTTGTACGACAATCCGGTAATGCTTACCGGTGGTATTCTGGTAGGTTCGGCAGGTACTATACTTACCATACTGATGTGCAAGGCCATGAACCGATCTCTGAAGAATGTGCTGATTGGCTCGTTTGGTGCGGCCAAAACAGGCGGAGCACAAGGCACCAAAGAGCAGGGCAACTATAAAGAAATATCGCTGAACGACACGGCTACGCTGATGGCCTATGCGAGCAAGGTAATGATAATACCGGGCTATGGCTTGGCAGTAGCACAGGCCCAGCATACCTGCCACGAGCTGGAGAAAGTACTGAACGAAAAAGGGGTAGAGGTGAGCTACGGCATACACCCGGTAGCAGGCCGAATGCCCGGCCATATGAACGTACTGCTGGCCGAGGCCGATGTGCCCTACGAAAAACTGCTGGAGATGGAAGATGCCAACGACCAGATGAGCGGTGTGAACGTGGTACTGATTTTGGGGGCCAATGACGTAGTGAACCCCGCTGCCAAAGAAGACCCGGCAAGCCCCATATACGGAATGCCCATACTGGAGGTAGAAAAGGCCGAACATGTGATAGTGAACAAACGAAGCATGAAGCCCGGCTATGCAGGTATAGAAAACGAGTTGTTCTTCCGCCCCAAATCGTCTATGTTGTTTGGCGATGCCAAAAAGATGCTGCAATCGCTGGTAACGGAGCTGAAGCAAATGTAACCGCAATCAATTGCGGGTAGCCAACCATACACCACGCTGTAGCAGTCTTTGTACACAGGCAACCATATGTATATGAATGATAGATTTTATTTTGACATCTGCCCTACGCAGGAAAATTGGAAACTTTAACTAAATTTATGCCATGATAAAGAAACGGAATGGCGTGATAGTGGCTGCATTCAGCACGGCTGCTGCGCTACTGTCAATATTATACAGCACTTCGTGTCAGAAAACCAAGCCCGACAACCCTTATAAGTGCAACTATGTGTACTGCCAGAATGGTGGCAAGTGCGATAGTGCCAAATGCAAATGCCCTGTAGGCTATGAGGGTACCGATTGCGGTATTGCCACCAAAACAAAGTTCCTTGGTGTGTGGTCTTTCCGTGCCTATGTACAGGGCAGCGACTCGGCCAACCTGGTAGGTACCGAAACCACCTACGATGTAGACCTGCGTGAGAGTGGTAGCAACACCACCTTTATGATGCATAATTTCGACAACAACCAATACTATAACAACATCATTTGCCGTATAGATAGCATGGACAATGCTATTTTCGGGTTCGATACCACCAATCCGCTCAATATGTATTACGATCACTTCCGCATTCGCACGGGTAGCTGGTGTCGTGTACAGTCGGCGGGCCAAATGGTAGGCAAAATTATTGTGCAGCGTGTAAATGCCACCAGTAACTGGCAGCATGATACATTGCTGATTACTGCCTACAAAAAGAAGTAAGGAAGG
>JAGKWS010000084.1 GCA_021151685.1 Chitinophagaceae bacterium | reverse complement strand
GGAGTATATAAAAGATACCTATTTGGGGAAAGAAGTAACAGATTCCCGCTCTCCGGCCGGCAATTGGTTGCGCTTTACGCTGGAAGATATAGACAAGGGCTCTGCCAGCTTGCTGATGACGGTGCGGCCGGAAATGACCAACCCCTATGGGCACATACATGGTGGTATGATGAGTTTGGTAATAGACGAGGCAATAGGGTGGGCAGTGGTGAGTATGGATACCGAGCTACACTACACATCGCTGACGCTGAATGTAGACTTTCTCTATGCAATAAAGGATGGAGAACAGTTGCGGGCGGTATCGAAGGTGCTGCGTGTGGGTAAAAAAATAATTAATGTAGAGTGCCATGTATATGACCTGAATGGCAGAATACTGGCCCGTGCCAACAGTAACCTGATTGTTACGGGTATGGAATATTCAGCCTGAGTATTTGGGATGGTGGATGCATTATAAAAAGCGAGCCGGTAAGTAGTACTTACCGGCTCGCATATTTTTATGAGGCTGTTGGTGCAGGGGGCGTGTTGGCCGGGCCCTGTTGTCCTCCTTCTTTGGGTGGTCTGTCGTTTTGCGGACGTTTCTCGCGTGGCTTTTGGTCGGCTTGGGGCCTTGGGCCTTGTGGTGGCCTTTGCTGCCCCTGTGGGCGGTTGGGTTGCGTACCACGGTCGTTCTGCGGTCGGTTCCCATCATTAGCCTGAGGCTCTTTGGGGCGTTGTGACTGTTGTTTGTTGCGTTGTTCGTTGTTGTTTTGCGGTTTGGGTTGCCCCTGTGGTCTTTCGTTGTTTTGTGGTTTTGTTTCACCATTTGGCTGTTGGGGCCTTGGTGGTTTGTTTTGTTGGGGTTTGGGTTGTTGTGGTTTTTGTTGCGGGTTGTTGGGTTTGTCGTTGGTTGGCACTTTGGGTGCTGGCGCATTATTACCTTCGCCTTTTGGCCGCTCGTTTCCCTTCTTTTTATTCTTGTTTTTGTTTTTGTTTTTTTCCAGATTTTTCAGTGTTATCTGCCCCACATCGTTCACGAAGCCCATGTCTGCCGTTTTGATGGTGCCACGGGCATCACGTGTTTCCAGCTCTACAGGTTGCAATTCGTCGGCTTTTTTGCCTTCTTTGTTCATCTTCTGTATCTCGCGTACCCGTGTTATGGATAACGGGTACTGCTTGCTGTTGCCGGGGAAGCTATACCACATGAGGTTTTTGAAGATGTCTTTCTTCTGTAGGTGGGCTACTCCATTCACTGTCTCCAAAGAGTCGGCATGGTCGGGGAAACCTGCCAGTGCATCCATGTAGGTATCCAGCTCAAAGTTCAGACAGCATTTGAGACGGCCACACTGGCCCGATAGTTTTGCCTGATTGATAGATAGGTTTTGGTAGCGGGCCGCGGTAGTATTTACCGACTTGAACTCGGTGAGCCAAGTACTACAGCACAACTCTCTGCCACAGGAGCCAATACCGCCCACCTTGCCACTTTCTTGCCGGGCACCTATCTGGCGCATTTCTACTTTCAGCTTGAAGTCGGTAGCAAATACGCGTATCAGTTCGCGGAAGTCTACGCGCTGGTCGGCAGTGTAGAAGAAGGTGCCTTTTTTTCCATCTGCCTGCAATTCAACCTCGCATAGTTTCATGTCGAGGTTGAGTGTTTTGGCAATAGCCCTTGATCTGATGAGCATTTCCGGCTCTTTTTCTTTGGTGCGGCCGGCAATTGTCAGTTCTTCTTCGGTAGCGGGGTGTAGTATCCGTTTGGTTACGTCATTTTCTTTTACACCATACTTTTTCATTTGTAGTTTCACCAACTCTCCTGTAAGGCTTACCTGCCCTACGTCAAAGCCCGATGTGCCCTCTACTGCATACCAGTCGCCTTTTTCCAGTATGAGCCCGGTATTGTTTCTGAAGAATTCTTTCCGGCTACCCTTATTAAAGGTCATTTCTACTACGGTGTATGGCCTTGCGCCGTCGTGCAACGGTATTGCCTGTAGCCAATCATACACATTCAAGCGATTGCAGCCGCCAGTGCTGCATCCTCCATTACCTTTGCAGCCGCCCGGTTTCCCATTGGCACCGGTGCCGCAATTACCACATCCCATCTACAAAATAATTTTATATCGAGCAGGCTCTATCCCGGTATTCCTTTTGTGTTTTGCCGCATAATGTTGCTTGCCTGTTTCAGACAAGTTGTTGTGGCATTTTTTATATATTACTGACACCAACTATCGTTGCTCCTACTACACTACACGGGGTATTGCCAGCCAATTGTTAAAACAATGGTTACAATTGTACAAACCTACAAAAAATAGGCGGAAGAAAAACAACTGAAAAATTCATATTCGATTGTGTTTCCCCCAATTTTATGGGCAAAGAAAAGGTGGAGTATATGGCTGTTAGCATCCACAACAGCAAACAATGTAGTGGTACATGCCTTGTTATGACGCAAAAACGCAAGTGCAACACGATCTTACACTTGCGTTTTGAATGATATGATTCTGTGGGTTAATGTAAGTCCATAGCACCGAGGTAACGCTCTGCGTCTAAGGCTGCCATACAGCCGGTACCGGCTGCACTTACTGCCTGCCGGTATATTTTGTCCTGCACATCGCCACAGGCAAATACGCCCTCGATATTGGTTTTGGTGGTGCCGGGTTGTGTTATCAGATAGCCCTGCTCGTCCATATCCAGTATACCACGGAAAAGTGATGAGTTGGGTTCGTGACCTATGGCCACAAAGAAAGCACTTAATGCAATGTCTGACTCGGCACCCGTTTCTGTATTTCTGATGCGTAAGCCTGTTACGTGGTCGTCGCCCAGTACTTCAGCCGTTTCAGAGTTCCAATATATCTGTATGTTTTCGGTTTTCAGTACACGTGCTTGCATTACTTTACTGGCGCGCATTTCGCCCCGGCGCACCAGCATATGTACCTTGCTGCATAGTTTAGACAGGTAGAGGGCCTCTTCGCAAGCGGTATCGCCTGCGCCTACTATGGCTACTTCCTTACCCTTAAAGAAGAAACCATCGCATACGGCACATGCCGATACCCCATGGCCATTCAGGCGTTGTTCTGATTCCAGCCCCAGCCATTTGGCCGATGCTCCGGTGGCAATAATTACTGAGTCGGCTTCAATCCACGTTTCTTCGTCAATTTCTGCTTTGAATGGTCTTGAAGAAAAATCGACCTTGGTTACCATACCCCAGCGAATATCGGCACCCATGCGTTGTGCCTGTTGTTCGAAGTCTACCATCATTTGCGGGCCCATAATGCCATTGGGATAGCCGGGATAGTTTTCTACCTCGGTAGTAATTGTGAGCTGGCCGCCTGGTTGCATACCCTGATACAATACGGGTTTCAAGTTGGCACGTGCTGCGTATATAGCTGCTGTGTATCCTGCAGGGCCCGATCCTATTATCAGGCAATGTACTTTCTCGTTCGCACTCATGTTTATATCTATTATTTGTCTGTGTTCGAAGTTTGTGTAAGAAGTGCTAAGATGCAAAATTTTGCCGAAAAGCAATGCATCTGCATTATTTTCTTAGCTATTTGTGTGGTACTGTAGCGGTGCGCATATATACGCCATAGCCCGCCCAAACACCCAGTGCACCGTTGGTGAGGTTGGTAGTGGGATTGATGGGTGATGAGAACGGATTGCCTACGGAGCCCTTGGCAAAGTCGAGCGTGTTCCAGAATGTGTATACGGCTTTGTCTACGGCACACCATTTAAGTGTTACTGTTTCCCCCGGAAAGAAATATATTAATGAATCTCTATTTTTGATGTTGGCAGTATTTTCGTAACCAGCTGATAATCCAATGTTGTTTATTGTTTTTCCGTTTACTACCTCATCGCTAAAGTTGGAGGAGTAGTAAAACGGGTCATTATTGCGGCTGGTGTAGGCACGTACATAGTCGCCTGCGGTATCGGGGTCTTTGTAGTTTACAAAAAGTTGTAAAGCACTATCGGGGGTATTGTTTCCTGCAAAAAGGGGGTCGGCAAACCACATGGTATCGACCCCTTGCGGATAAGGGATTTTGGTAACCGATTGGTAGGTTTTTCCGTCATACTCTATGGTGAGTGTATATGTTTTTCCATTTTCACCAAACATGAGGTTGGCAAGAGAAGAAGTATCTACGGTATACACACTAAAGTTGAAGCTGCTACTATCTACAGTATACTCTTTCAGGGTTACGGTTTTTGCCCCATCGTTTACCTTTATTATTGCATTGTGCAGAAAGCTATTTTGCAATGTGCCAAGGTCTACCTTAGAAAAGAAGCCCATGGTAGATGTAAGCAGCACTACCGGGGGCTGATTGGTTTCTATACTGCCCTGTACCACTACTCTTGGCGAGGAACTTTCTAATTTAATATTCACTTCTTTTTCGCAAGAAGCCAATAGTAGCGATATAATGGCCAAAAATGCAAAAAGCGATAGTGCTGGTTGTTGGTAGTGTTTCATTTTGTATGTGTGTTAGTTGATGTAGTTGCCTGTGTTTGTATACATAACAGGCAGTAGTTTATGGTTTTGTTCAAAATAATCGTAACCTTCTTTTAATGTGAGCCAGAATGGCATTTTTCTGCTACTTGCTACCTCTTTTTGCAGCATGGTTATTCCCTTATCTGTAAGGCGTAGCGGGTATATATGTACCGGAATGTAGTACTGCCCATTTAGCCTTGCATTGAGGCATAGAGTGTATATTTCTTTTATTCCCTCGTTTTCCATAGGTAAGCAGCCAACGGTAAGGCAACCACCATGAATGTAAATGTCGCCACCGGGGTGATCGCTTTTTGCCTGTATCACATCGGTATAGTTGGGGTAGTTGATACCTAACGATAAATGATAGTCGCTGCGTGGATTATAGTCTTCGATGAAATAGTACCCTTCAGGCACCTGTTTATCGCCTTTTTTGCGCTTGGGCCCCAAGCTGCCCGACATGGCACATATTCTGTATGTCTTAACGTGTCTGTAGGCTTTAGAAGGGTTGTCCCGGGCCCATATTTCCAGTTCGTTCTGAAGTTTGAACGCACGTATGAAAATGTCGTTTGCGGGCCATTGCAGGTTTTTGGCGGTAAACAGTTGGCGGAGCTGGTTGTTGTAGGTTTCCCATGCTTTTACCACTCGGTCTGATGAAAATTGTTCTGTTCTGAAATCTGTTTCGGATTGGGCGTACGTATCTAAACCCAACCAGAGTGTAGCAGCCAACAAAATGCCTGTATAAATTGCCTTTGCACCCATCTGGGGGGAATTCAGATTTTTGAGGGGTAAAATTAAGGTATCAATGTTAAAGGAATTCCTAAAACGAGTATTTGATTGTAGCGCCGGTTGAAGATTTATTCTTTGCCTTTCTTATGGTTGTGTTTGGCTGCAACTTCGTTACATTTTTCGCCACAGGAAGGGCTATCTATGGCTGCAAAATGTGTTTCGTTCAAAAACAACTTTCATAATAGATGCAAGCAACAGATCTTGAAGAGGCTCTCAGCGTGATGCAAGATGGAACATGGTATAGTGCAAGCCATCGCCGGCTATAACCTGATTGATGCCAGCAGGCAGGCGCATACTATACTCTTGTACGTTGGCCATAGTGGGTATTGCATAGACTTCTACACCATTTTCGGCAGGGTAGGCCGGCCAACTCATAAGCACCCAGTCGCCGGGTACATCTCCTTCAAACGGATAGTTTTGTGTATGGTCGTATGGCCAGGCTACACCGGGTGTTACCAAAATAGGTGTGTGTGTCTTTTGTGCCAAGATGATGGCATTTTCTGTAGCCTTGTATATGGCCATTCTTTTGTTGTACTTATCGTCGGTAAATGATGCAATGATGGTGGTATAAATATTACCCGCCAGGCCGGCAAGCAGTACCGTTGTAAGTGCTGTTGTTGCTTTTTTATACTTAATGCCTATTTGCTGAAGCATTGCAATAACTATGAGTGCTATAGAAGGTATACCAAATGCATTGAGGCGAGGTTCGCCCAGTGGAAGTTTGCCAGCAATGTTTAGTGTAATAATAAATAATATGGTTAGTAGCCCGTACAGGCTCATGTAGTTTTCGTGCAGCATTAGTTTGATGCGCAAATGGTGCAAGGTTTTGCGGGTAATAACTATTAATGATACTATACCGCAAATGCCGAATAGCCACCAGAAAATGAATCCGGAGCCGGGTTGTGCCATAAAGTGAAAAATGCGTTCTGGCAGTTGATGCAAGGGGGCTGTGCCACCTATCAAATGTTTCCAGTATTTGCGCATATCATTGTCGGCTGTAACATGTACTACGTCTATTGCATAAAATACGGTAATGCCAAAAATGGATAGGAATAATGGTACCCATTGCTTAATGAGGGTAGGGTAGGCCGTTTTTTGACCATTTAATGCGTTTACTGCGAGGTTTGTGAGTATTACTATGTATACCGGAGCAATAACTATGGGGTAGGTGTAACTAAAAAATGGTGCAACAGTCATGAATATGCAAAAGGATGTGTATAGCAGTATGTTGGTACGTTCGTTGTTGCCAAGTGCGAGCAAGTATACGAGCTGCCCCACTGCCGCTACGCTCAGGAACAGTTCCATTGTATATTGTTTTACTTCAACAAAATACTGGGTAAATGTACTTGATGAAAGAAGCATCAATACGAATACATACCTGAGCAAGAGATTGGTTGATAGCTTACGAGACAATAATTGCAGGTATATGATAGTGGCTATGCCAGCTATGTACGGTATTACTCTTAAAGATTGGTAGCAGTAGCTGTAATGGTGTGCCAGTTGCTTTATGATGTAGAGGTATGTTCTTGGAAACTGCTGCATAAAGGCAAGGTCTCCCCAAATGGTAGTATTGTTGCGGTATTTGAGGTTGTAAATTATTCGCCATTCGTCTATCCAAAATGGTCGTATCTCGGCCACTACACACAGCAGCCCCCATATGCACATTACAGATAGGGTAATAAGAAACAATATGCGGATGACGAGGTGCCACCTGCTGTCATTATTTGGTATTATATTCATAATGATTGCAAGTACTGAAATGCAGAATGGCTAAGATAATACAAACTGACAATTTGTTATTAGCAAAATAGCAGCTACAAGAGCTGCTATTTATGTAGATTTTATTTGATTTTTTGCTAATTCAGGAACCGGAAACCCAGAGTAGCCTGAATAGATGAGTTGTACCATTCTGCGGCTGGCTTGGTATTGTTGATGTTCACTAACCCTTTGAGACCGCGTATACCTACGTGGAGATTCAGAGGAAGGTCTACTTCCAAACCCAAAGCAGCGGCAACATCGGCATTGGTAAAGTCGTTCTTTATCTCTACGCGGTTTGCCCTGACGGCAGAAACCAGAAAAGAGAACTGAGGCCCGGCTACAATTTTTACGCGGTCTAATATGGGTACAAACCCCAGAGGGCGGAATGATAACAACAGCGGAACATCAAAGTTTACCGTGCGCATATGTATATATGAAGCCCCTTTTACGTAGTAGCGGCATGTTTTTAAAATGCCCTCGCCCTGGAAGCCAAACATGCTCCGTTCCACATTGAAGAATATACCACCCATAAACCCCGGTTTTATCCAGTTGTCGTATTGTTTGGTATTGTCTTCCATCATTTGCATGTTCAACCCACCTTTTATGGCCATACAAAAACGTGGCTCATAGGTCTCGTGCCTGCGATGTTTGTCGTTTTCCCTTCCTTTACTTTTTGGGGTTTTCTTGCTATTCTGCGCATAGCTGTCACCCGTAGCAAATAGCAGTGCCGTTAGTGTGGCCAAAATAAATATGCGCTTCATAATCAACTTTTTTGCAAATATAGTTTTCAATTTGGTTTGTAGATTGCCGATTGTTATAATATTTTATATGAAATACTTAGTTGGCCTGCCAATGAAGACCACGAACGGGGCACCAGGTAGTAGGTGCTGGCATTTACATCGGTTACGCCAGCCACTACACGTGCGCCCACTTTTATGTTGGCACCAATTTGATACTCGGCACCTGCAACAATGGCAATGTCAGTTTTTTTCAAGAATTTGGTATCTCCGTATACTTTTGTGTAGGCTTCATTTTTGTCGGTAATAGATACCAGGTACGAAAGTTGAGGACCGGCAATCAGTTGTATTCTTTCGGTAAGTTGGTATTCTACCAGCAAGGGTACCGATACACTGATTGTTTGTAATTCTGCCGGGGTAACAGTATCGGCACCAGCTGTATACAACGTATAGTACGATGCTGCATATTTTGTAGTATGTGTTACCATAGAGCCCATGGCCTCCAATCGGATGCCGATACGCCCCATATTGTTATAGGCAAACAGACCAACGATAGGGCTTGGTGAGCTTTTTACAGGTGCCGAAGACAGCCGCATAAATTGCCCGCCTACCTTTACGCCAGCTCTGAAAAGTGGTTCGCGAATGTTCATTACCTGTGCATCTGCCGCGTAGGACATGCCCATTGCTACACCAATAGATATAAATATTTTATTCATATAGTACTTTTCCCGAATTGCAAATGTACGTTATTCTTATGTACACTACTGTTAGGTTACTGTTAGGGCCAGTTTAAGAGCCGGTTTAAGACTTATACATGGCTTTTGTTATGGTTGTTTTTTCAGCAAAACGAGGCATTTTTTGAAATAAACACAAGCAATGTGTTTTATACGGGTTCTTAATCAAATAAACGATAACCTACATAAAACTGCCCGGATGCGGTTGACCATTTCCCCGGTATGTAAGAGTCGTTTATGTCTGACAGTCCTTTTATAAAACGCACACCTGCAACAATTTTCCATGGCAGATCACCTTCAACGCCTGCAACAAATGAAAATTCCTGCGATTTGAAGAAGCGTTTGGCATCATTACCCCCCCGGTCTTCAACCAATGGGAATACGGATATCTGTGGCCCTACATGTATTTTTATTTCGCGTATGGGGCGTATTTCGAACAATATAGGTACGTCTACATTGCCTATTTTCACCCTTGCGCCTGTGTTGACATTTTTATATTCTACCGAGCGCGCTGTAACTTCTACCCGGCCGCCAATGTACTTGTGATAAACGCCAAAAAATGCACCTCCCAATATTCCTGTGTTGAACTTTTTGTTCCAAGGGGTACTGCCGTACAGATTTTGCATTTGCATTCCCACTCTTGCACCCAATGTGGCTACCGGTACCGGGCTCTCATTGTCGTACCGGCTACCGGCACCTGCATAGGTATTGGTAGCAGCCAAGAAAGTAGCAGTACCCAAAGCAATTTTCAGTAAGTGCTTCATACGTATAGCGGTTTTTTTATCCAAATATATGCGTATCGTTCTGCATTACAAACATGCAGGCAATACGATTGGTATCAATATTTAGCTATTGGTTATTTATCGGCTGTAGTTGGGGGCTTCTTTGGTAATAACAATATCGTGCGGATGACTTTCGGCCATACTGGCAGCGGTAATGCGGATGAATTGCGATTCGTTTTGCAGTGTTGCAATGTCTTTGGCACCGCAATAGCCCATGCCAGCACGCAGGCCACCCACAAACTGTTGCACCACTTCATTGAGCAAGCCTTTGTAAGGTACACGACCCACTATACCTTCCGGAACCAGCTTTTTAATGTCGGCCTCCATGTCTTGAAAGTAGCGGTCTTTAGAGCCTTCTTGCATGGCTTCTACAGAACCCATGCCACGGTACGACTTGAATTTACGACCCTCATAAATGATGGTTTCTCCGGGGCTTTCTTCGGTGCCGGCAAAGATAGAGCCAGCCATTACGCAAGATGCGCCTGCGGCAATTGCCTTCACCATGTCGCCGGTATAGCGTATGCCACCATCTGCAATTACGGGTACGCCAGTCTTTTTCAGTGCATTGGCAGCTTCCATAATGGCAGTAAGCTGTGGGGCACCTGCGCCGGTTACTACACGTGTAGTGCAAATAGAGCCCGGTCCTACACCTACTTTTACGGCATCGGCCCCGGCGGCGGCCAGTGCTTTTGCGGCCTCGGCGGTGGCAATGTTACCTGCAATTACCGGCAGGTTTTTGAATGCTTTTTTTACATTCTTTACTGCTTCAATTACCCCTTTAGAGTGTCCGTGGGCACTGTCCAGTGTTATTACATCTACTCCAGCGGCGCGCAGTGCTTCTACACGATCCAGAATATCGGCGGTGATACCTATTGCTGCACCTGCCAGCAAACGCCCCATGGTATCTTTACTGGCATTTGGGTAGCTTTTCAGTTGAATGGTATCGCGGAAGGTAATAAGCCCGATCAGCTTGCCTTTTTTGTCTACAATGGGTAGTTTTTCTATTTTATGCTGTTCCAGTATGCTTTCCGCTTTCTGCATGTCGGTACCGAGCGGGGCGGTAACAAGGCGATCTTTAGTCATCACCTCGCTTACTTTCTTTTTGCTATTTTTTTCGAAACGCAGGTCGCGGTTGGTAAGTATGCCTACCAGCAGAAAATTGTCGTCTACAATGGGTATACCGCCAATACGGTTATCCTTCATTATTTTCAGCGCATCGCCCACTGTGGCATCCGGCTTTAGTGTAATGGGATCGAGTATTAGGCCATTTTCCGAACGTTTCACTTTTCGGACCTGTTCGGCCTGGCGTTCGATACTCATGTTTTTATGCAGAATACCAATGCCGCCCTCTCTGGATAGGGCAATAGCCAACGGAGCTTCAGTTACAGTATCCATGGCGGCAGACACCATGGGTATGTTCAGCTTTATGTCTTTTGTGAGTTGTGTAACAGTGCTTACTTCGCGTGGAAGAACTTCGGAGTAAGCGGGCATCAGAAGAACGTCATCGAACGTGAGGCCTTCGCCGTAGAACTTAGATTTAGTTGCCATGTGCAAAGATAAAGCGATTTTGCAAATTGCCAAATGGCATTGTGTATGCATTTGTGAAAATTTTCTTTTCATATTTCTATATGCGGTTGGGGGAATAGGGCGATTATTTTACAGGTATGTAGCTTCTATCAACATAATCATTATCTTAGCCCCTTCCAGTCAAAAAGATAATTATGGGTCTGTTTACTAAAAAACCTATTAAGCAGTTAATGAATGATGCTTCGGATGGAGAAAAAGGTCTGAAGCGTACCCTTACTGCAGCCAATCTTGTAGCACTTGGTATAGGTGCTATTATAGGTGCCGGCTTGTTTGTACGCACTGCTGCTGCTGCTGCCAATAATGCCGGGCCATCTGTTACCATTGGCTTTGTAGTAGCTGCTATAGGTTGCGCATTGGCCGGTTTGTGTTATGCCGAGTTTGCATCAATGATACCTATTGCAGGTAGTGCTTACACCTATTCTTATGCTACAATGGGTGAGTTGGTAGCGTGGATAATAGGGTGGGATCTGGTGTTGGAGTATGCCGTGGGTGCTGCTACGGTAGGTATAGCATGGAGCGAATATCTGAACAAGCTATTAGAAATTTTTGGTTGGCATGTGCCTTATCAGTGGTCCCATTCGCCCTTCGAGGTCTGTGATGGATTGGGCTCATTTGCGGGGCAGGCTGGGGTACATGGTATTATGAATGTACCGGCACTCTTTATTATTCTTATGCTGACCATGCTGCTGATACGTGGTACTAAAGAATCGGCACTGGTAAATGGTATCATTGTATTGTCGAAGGTGGCTATCGTTGTATTATTTATTGCATTGGGCTGGGGATACATGAACCCCGCCAACCATGCACAGTATATACCAGAACCTACTATCTATACCGATGCCCAGGGAATTGCGCACAACTATGGCGGGATATGGGGTATTTTAGGTGCGGCAGGTGTGGTGTTTTTCGCGTTTATAGGTTTCGATGCTGTGTCTACCGCTGCGCAGGAAGCTAAAAACCCCAAGCGCGATATGCCTATAGGTATTCTTGGCTCGCTGGTGGTGTGTACCATTTTGTATATACTATTTGCGCATGTGTTAACTGGTGTTGCCAATGTAAATGACTTCCGTACGCAGGGCAAGGAAGCTTCGGTAGCCTATGCCATCAATACATATATGGCTGGTCATCAGTGGTTGGCCAATCTGGTAACTGTGGCTATTTTGTTTGGCTTCTCATCTGTAATATTGGTAATGCTTATGGGCCAGTCTCGTGTGTTCTACTCTATGAGTCGCGATGGTTTGGTGCCTCCGGTTTTCTCGGCCCTGCATCCAAAGTATCATACGCCATACAAGTCGAACTGGATATTTTTTGTGCTGGTAGGTGCTTTTGCGGCATTTGTACCCGGCGACATTGTGGGCGATATGACCAGCATTGGTACGCTGTTTGCCTTTATATTGGTTTGTGCCGGTGTGTGGATCCTTCGTCGCACCGACCCCAATTTGCCACGTCAATTCAAAGTGCCTGCCGTGCCATTGGTTTCTACATTGGGTATTGTGGTATGTGGTGCTATGGTGGCAGGTTTGGGCATAACCAACTGGTTGCGTTTGGCCGGTTGGTTAGTGGTTGGTCTTATCATTTATTTTGGTTATTCACAAAAGAATAGCAAACTGAAGTAACTTTTTTATCTTTACTACATATTCAACATGTGTTGGTTTTGTATACTGACTCATAATGATTGATAGAATAAAATCTATAGATTTTGCTGACTGGATATAAGATACTGGTTGCCGAGGATAATCCATTAAATCAGAAGATAGCCGTATTTCTGCTAACAAAGCATGGAGCAACGGTGGTTACGGCTATAAATGGAGCCGATGCCATTGGTAAATTGCAAGAAGATTCTTTTGACATAGTGTTGATGGATTTGCAAATGCCGGAAATGGATGGCTTTGAAGCAACTGAGTATATAAGGAAAACACTAAAGAGTAATATTCCGGTACTGGCGTTATCGGCCAGTACGTATGAAGATGAAATAGAAAAATGTTTGAAAGCAGGCATGAATGGGTGTATCGCCAAGCCGATTGATGCAGATGTGCTTTACAATACAATTAAGAAGTTGGCAGGCGAGCAACCAATAACAGCCTGATATAAGCAAATGAATGTGCCGATTCTTGACCTGAGCTATTTGCAGGATATGTCTGAAGCAGACCTCTATGAGGTACTGACATTGTTTATTGAGACATTTCCCATTGGGTTGGGTAATCTCGAACATTTGGTAAGAGAAACCGATGACTATGATGCGATACATAAACAGGCGCATACACTCAAGTCGAGCGCAGGAGTTGTACGCATTCGCAGTACATTCGACGATCTCTCTCGTATAGATATGTTGGCAAGAAACAATGGCAGTAAGGAAGAAATGGTGCAACGGTTGAACAATATATTATTCCATTATTCCAAGGCACTTCCTTACATTCAGGCTGAAAGAATGCGTTGTAAGTCGGCAGAGTCTGGTCAATAGCTTTCTTTCGGTTTTGTGATATTTGTGCAATTGGAAGTTTCTTGGGCTGGTTTAGCAATAGAATATTCAATATAAATGCTTTGTTATCTGTAAGGAACGATTTTGATGTCATTCTTTCTCTGAGAATGGCAAGCCATAGGTTGCATCATACCGAATTGGTGACAGGTGCTGAAACTGTTCGTTGGTTTGGTGCTATGCAGGCACAAGACCAGAATATGTGCCGCTGGGCAGCTTCGATACGAGCGCACGAGCACCATACTGCTGCACAGCAGGCTATAGATAATGGGCAAATAATAAGGATACATGTATTGAGACCTACGTGGCACCTGGTACACGTAGACGATGTGCGCCATTTTCTTCGGCTTACGGCTCCGCGTATTCGTACGCCATTAATGACCTGGGCACGAAAAATGGGTGTTGATGCACGGGCCCTGCTGCAATACAATAAACAGATAGCTCAATTGCTACAGGCAAACGGGCCAATGAGCAGAACAGAATTGGTGGAGGGGTTGGGTGCAAGGAATAAGGCACTTGGCGAATATGGTGCCAGCATTTTGCTAATGAATGCAGAACTGGATGAAGTGATATGCAACGCCCCCATGCAAAACAAGGAAACAGCCTACACGCTTATGGATAGCCGGGTACCGGCTACGCAGCAGCTTGCCGTGGCCGATGCGCTGCATGTACTGGCGGTAAGGTATTTTACCAGTCATGGGCCTGCAACACTTGCCGATTTTACATGGTGGTCTGGTCTGTCGGTAGCAGATGCACGAAAGGCTTTCCAGTCTGTACTACATATTTTTGACCGCATAGAAGTTGCAGGTGTCACTTACTTGTATAAGGGAGCATATGCACCAGAAACAATACAAGCAGTGCGCTTGTTGCCATCTTTTGATGAATACATTATCAGCTACAAAGACAGGTCTGCCGCAATTGATGCATGCTGGCAGCCATTGGCTATTACCAGAAATGCAATTTTCAAACCAGTGCTGATAGCCGGAGGTAGGGTAGTAGCTATATGGAGCAGAACGGTGAAAAAAGATACAACCACAATACAGTTGTCTTTTTTTGAACAGCCCCAAAAACATTGGATAGATTTGTTGCCACTGGCTGCTGCCCAATATGCTTTGTCGCCGGCAGACGAAATAGTCTGTAAATGGTAACTACCGGCGGTAATATTATTTTGCGTATATGACTACTGCCGCTTCTAAATTGGTAAATTGCAACACGAAACGCCGTTATCTTCTTTACAGGAAGTAGCGGTATAACAGGGTAAAAAGCCCGGGTTGGCTGGCTTCAGTCAGTCGCGGTCATTCAACAACCTATAGTATGTCTTCTTCCGAGATAAAACACATTGCAGTAGCGGGTAATATTGGTTCCGGCAAATCGACATTGGCAGCAATGCTGGCCAAACATTATAAATGGCAACCACACTTTGAGGATGTGGAACACAACCCATATCTGGTAGATTTTTATGAAGATATGCACCGTTGGTCATTCAACCTGCAGATATACTTTTTGAACAATCGTATCAAACACTTGATAGATATTCGTACAGGTACAGAGTCGGTGGTGCAAGACCGTACTGTTTACGAAGATGCTTACATCTTTGCCCCCAACTTGTTTGATATGGGTTTGATGACCAAGCGTGATTTTGAAAATTATTCATCATTCTTCCAAAATCTGAAGGCACTGATACAACCGCCAGATCTGATGATATACCTGAAAGCATCGGTGCCCACATTGGTAGACCAGATACAAAAGCGTGGCCGTGATTATGAAGAAAATATTCGTCTCGACTATCTGAAGAGATTGAATGGTTTTTATAATAAGTGGATTGACGGCTACAAAGATGGCCCGTTGATGGTAATAGATGTAGACAACTGCAACTTTGCCGAGCGCGAGGAAGATTTTGCGGATGTGGTACGCCGCATAGATGCGCAACTGTTTGGTTTATTCAGTACTGCCGAGCCCGATAAAAAATAGGAAGGCTGTAACATTCGGCCACTTGCTGCTATATACCTGTGCTACTTTGCTTATGAGACTACTTGCGGTACTTGCATGTTTGCTATGTTCTTTACAGGCCCTTGCGGGTGTGTTGCGTGGGCGCGTTACCGACAATGGTGGTGAGCCATTGCCCTACGCTACTGTATATATAGAAGGTACTACCATGGGGGCTACTGCCAACGGGGATGGCTTTTACGAGTTGTTGCTGCAAAATGGTAGTTACAATGTGGTATGCCAGTATGTGGGGTATCGGTCTGCCAGCCATAGGGTAGCTATGTCTGCCAATGAAACGTATAGCTATAATTTTGTATTACAAGCCGAGGCATTGGATATGAAGGAAGTGGTGGTTCGTGCTACCGATGAAGACCCTGCATATCGTGTCATAAGGCAGGCTATCAAAAAGCGTCAGGATCATTTGGATGAGGTGCGTACCTTTCAGTCGTCCATATACTTTAAAGGGGTGGTGCGGTCGCGCAAAATGCCGGCAAAGTTTATGGGGCAGAATTTACGGTCTGAAGAACTGGCCGTAGATAGTGTGGGTAGGGGCGTACTGTACCTTACAGAAGAAGAGGCCGACTATTATACCGATGGAAAGCGGGAAAAAACACTAATACATGCTGTGCGCGAAAGTGGTGACAAAAACGGAGTGGGTTTTTCCAGTTTTCCGCCGGTTATCAGTTTTTACGAGAACAATGTACCCATTATGGGGCGTACCTCGCGGGGTTTCATATCGCCCATCAGCGACAATGCACTGCACTACTACAAGTACAAGCTGATGGGTGATTTTACAGACCATGGCAAACATATTTATAAAATACGCGTTGCCCGGAAGCGTCCTTTTGAGCCCTGCTTCAATGGCACTATATATATATCCGAAAATGATTGGGCCATTCACAGCCTGGATATGATGTTGGTGAAAGAGGCCGGGCTTGATATGATTGATACCCTCAATCTGTCTCAGGTATACATACCCGGTAGTAATGATAATTGGGTTATCAAAAGTCAGGTAATGTACTTCACCATCAAGTTTATGGTGTTTGATGTTACGGCAACCGGTGTAGCTCTTTATAACAATCAGAAGGTGAATGAGCCCATTGCCGATACCATTTTTGCTGGCCGTGCCACCAGTGTTTACGATAAAAATGCCACTAAAAAAGACAGTGCTATATGGGAACAACGCCCCATACCGTTACAGCCCGATGAACATAGAGACTTTATTGTGAAGGATAGTATCAGTCGCATTGTTCAAAGTCCCCAATGGCGCGACTCTGTAAGGCGGAGGGAAAATAAAATAAAACCCTTTCAATTGGCTTTGGTGGGGCAAACTTTTTATGGCAAAGAGTATAAACACTCATGGTCTGTCAACTCTTTGTTGTTGGGGCTTGGGGCCGACAATATTCTCAATTATAACATTGTAGAGGGTTTCAATGTAGCACCACATGTTACGGCAATACACAAGTTAGACTCTTCGCGCACACTGGTTACCGAGGGGGCAGTGCGGTATGGTTTCAGCAATCGGCACTTCAATGGCATTGGGCGGGTATATTATGTATCGCGAGACCGTACTTGGCTCAACCGTTGGTGGCTGGCCGGTGTAGATGGTGGCCGTTATGTTTTTCAGTACAATCCGGTGAATCCTGTTATTCCTGTATTCAATACATGGCGGGCACTCACTTTCAGGCAAAACGATTTGAAAATATATGAGCGGTGGGAAGCCAGTGCCTATCTGCGCCGCAACTATGGCAACGGATTGCAGTGGATGCTAAAGGCTTCGTGGCAGCACAGGTTGCCTATGTACAATACTACTACCTATAGTTTTTTTGAGGGGAGCAATGACGGTTTTGGCCCCAATACGCCCTATACGCCTCATGTGGCAGTGGCACCATGGGCCGAACATAGTGCATCGCTGATATACGCAATGATTTCGTGGAAGCCGGGCTATACCTACACGGTTTACCCCGACTATAAGGTAGCCAATGGCAGTCGCTGGCCACAGTTTACACTGGCGTATAGAAAGGGTATACCCAATTTGCTTAATAGCAAGACCGATTTCGATTTTTGGCGGTTTTCTGTCCGTGACGATCTGAATCTCAGGTTATTGGGCATGCTGAAATACCACTTTATAGTTGGTGGTTTCCTTAACGACCGTTGGGTGTCGTTGCCAGACCTCATACATCTGCAAAGTACCCGAGGCATAGGGTATGCCGCACCTTACATGACCAGCTTTCAGTTTGCGCCATATTACTTTTTCAGCAATGCGGCATCTACCTATGGCGAGGCGCACGTAGAGTATCACCTGAACGGGCTACTGAGTAACAAGATACCCTTGCTACGGCAGGCGCGTTTCTACTTACTTGCTGGTGGCAACGCATGGTACAGCGACCCCAGCCATTACTATACCGAAGCATTTGTGGGTATAGACAACATAGGGTGGAAACTGGCCCGTTTTCTGCGGGTAGATTTTGTGCAATCCTGGGATAGCTACGGTGGCCGCAATTCTGGTTTCAGGTTTGGTATCAACATGAAGGCAATAACCGTGAGCAAAACAAACCTTACCGAAAGTGAATGGTAGTGAGCCGTTACATCAGCAGTTTTTGTACGCGTTGTAGAAGGTCTTTGGTATTGTATGGTTTGGTGATGTAATCATCTACGCCCAGATTGAACATTTCTTTTACGGTTTGCTCGCCAGAGTAGGCTGTAACAACAAAAATTTTCATTTTGTCGTATTCGTTTCTTTTCACAGCTTCTATTAGTTGTTGGCCATTTACCACGGGCATGGCAAGATCCGTAAGCATGATGTCATAAGCGTCGCCCATCAGTTTCTCCATGGCTTCCATGCCATTCATGGCTACATCTACCTGATAGCCTTGTTTTTCGAATATCTTTCTTATTTGAAGTGAAGCAATCTCATTATCTTCTACAACAAGAATTTTGGGATTGTTTGTGGACATAAATAGCGTGTTGATTAGGTGTTTCAAAGTTACAAAAAATGAAGGAGCCTGTTTCGGGTTTGGGCGTATTTATGAGAAAAAATATCGTATTTATAT
>JAGKWS010000083.1 GCA_021151685.1 Chitinophagaceae bacterium | reverse complement strand
ATACCCCAAACATCTTGCCTATGGGCATTCCGTCGGCATCTTCATTGAGACCGAAGTTGTGTTGCAGTTCGGTTTGTGTTTCCAAATATTGCTGTACCTCTGTAGCTGCCAAAAGAGCAAGCGGGTGGGGCTTGTAGTAGAAGGGGAATGTGAACCGTTGTGGTATTGGTACCGTATGGTGTATGGAGGGGGGGAACCAGTTGATTCTGGTGTTGTTGTTCATTATAGCTGGTTTGATGACCACAAATCGGGTGCAAAAGTAGCACATCGCCGCAAGGGCTTCAAAAAATGACTGGTTTACCGATATAGGAAAAGGGTAGCCGAACGGCTACCCCCTGTCATCCTCACATAATCGCCACACTACTTTTGTATAGATGCACGCCCTGTTTGGGTGCCATTGTTTGTATGTATAACCAGCAGATACTGGCCGGTAGCCAATGAAGACACGTCTACTACAGTACTACTGTTGCTGACATTGAGAACCATTTTACCTGTAATGTCGTATACCGATATGGCATTGATGATATCGTTTTCATCGGCCAGCACTATGTGCCACTGATTGCTTGCCGGGTTGGGGAAAACAGTTGCAACAGGCGTATTGGTTACATCTGCCACACCTGTGGGGCCTACCGCAACATAATTCAGCTTTGTGAGTGAATCGGTACCAGATGCGTTCGACACTTTCAGTTTTACGGTATATAGTCCGTTGGCGGTAAAGCGCACCTTGGGTGCGGCAGAAGTAGCCGATGTGCTTGCCTGATAGGACACCGTGGCCGGGCTGAAGCTCCACACCCATGCATTGGGGGTATTGGTACTTAAATCGGTAAAGGTGAATATTGTGGCCATAGTGCCGCCAGTGGAAGGGGATACCGAAAATGCTGGTACCGGTACCGTGCCTGCTACCGTAATGTAGTTGGTACGCGTGAGCGAGTCGGCACCAGAGGCGTTAGTTACCTTCAGCTTTACCGTATAGATACCATTAGCGGTGAATTTCACGATAGGATTGGCCGATGTGGCCGATGTACCGCCCTGATAGGCAACGGTGTTGGGTGTAAACGTCCACTGCCACGAGGTGGGTGTGTTGGTGCTGGCATCGGTAAGCGTGAAAATGGTAGCTGTGGACCCTGTAAGCGGCGAGCCGGTGAAGGCTGCTACCGGTGCTGGTACCGTGCCGGCAACTGTGATGTAGTTGGTACGCGTGAGCGAGTCGGCACCGGAGGCGTTAGTTACCTTCAGTTTTACGGTATAGGTGCCATTGGCGGTGAATTTCACGATAGGATTGGCCGATGTAGCCGATGTACCGCCCTGATAGACCACTGTATTGGGTGTAAACGTCCACTGCCACGAGGTGGGTGTGTTGGTGCTGGCATCGGTAAACGTGAAGTTGGTGGCTGTAGTGCCTGTTAGCGGCGAGCCGGAGAAGGCTGCTACGGGACCAGATGGTGTGGTGCCGCCGGTAATGTTCACATTATAGTCCTCGGTTTCGCCCCAGTCGAAGGTGCCGGTGGCATCGGCGGTGCAAGGTAATGGTGTTGTGGCACCAGAGCCCCATGTATAGTCATCATCTTCAAACACCATTACCCGCATACGTGTAGTGCCTACCGTAGCAGTAGCTGGTATGGTGATAGTAGCAGTGCTGGGGTTGGTAACGGCACCGGTAACAATGTTTTGTTGTAATACCAGCTCGCCCGGGTCTGAGAAGCTGTTGTTTCGGTTATAGTCTATATACACCGCTACAAAGTGAATAGAGGTGCCACCATTGTGCCCTATAGAAATGGGGTAGCTGGTACCGCGTACCAGATTGGGGGCAGCAACCGTATTGTAATAGGCATAATGGGGGGCTGCAAATTGGGTGGTGCCGGTGGTGTTGTTGAGTGTGCCCAGAGATACGTTGGTAATGTAGTGTGGTACGGGCATGAAGCCATCATCGTAACTGGCGGCGCAGTAGGGGGCAGGGCTGGTAATTTGAGCATGGGTTAGCTGGCTGGCCAATAGCGCAAGCGACATCGTCATTAATCTTAATCTGTTCATAACTTTACTGTTTTTGAAAAAGGTTTCTGCACAGTAAGACCGGGCAAGGCCCCGGATTGTTTGACAAGGGTGGCCTACAAAAACGGGGACAAGCCGATGTGTTGTGGGGCTTGCTGGCGGACAAAAAGTTAGACAAGGCAGGTTTTAGGCCAGTTTTAGCCTATTTAATGATACTTTTGTGTATATATGAGCGTTCTTGTTTATGCGAAGAGGTCGGAACCAGTTGCTATCATCAAAATGTTGCTTTGTGTGGCAACTATGCTGTTTTCGTGTGGGCAGGGTGCCGACCCGGCTGATAAGCGGGTGCGGGAAACACGACTTGTAATAGATACCAATAGGGTAGCAGCCACTATTGAGAAGCTGAGGCAGCTACCAGAGACGCAGGCCGATAGTATTGCAGAGGGTATCATTACTGCGCTGCGTGGGCAGAATAACTATGTGTTATTGCTGCAATATTTGCAGCGATACAAAGCAATACGACCGGACACCGGCAGGGCTGCTGCTTTTGTAGCCAATGAAAGAGGGTATGCATATAATTATGTTGCGCAGTACGACTCTGCCTTAGTACAGTTTGGTAAGGCGGCAGACTACTATAAGCGAAGGAGGATGTTGGCCCAACTGGGCGATACCTATATAGGAATGGGTATCGATTATGCCTATCTGGGCGATTACCCGGCTGCGTTCGATTGTCATTACAAGGCACTGACCATTGGGGAGGCGCAACGAGATTCGGGCAAGATATACCGTACAAAAACAGAGCTGGCCATAGACCATTATTACCAGAAGGATTACCGGAAGGCAATTGACCTTGCACTGAACAGCCTTGCCTATTACAGGCAGATGAACGACCCGCTGAGGATTGCCTATGTAGAGTCGGTACTGGCGACGCTGTATTACAATACCGATGACTACCCAACATCTATTGCCTATGCCGAGGCTTCATTGGCCATTCGCAGGCAGTACAGGATAGAAAGAGATATTGCTGAAAGTCTTAATAATTTGTCGTTGGCACAAATGGCATTGTCGCATTGGGATGAGGCTATTATTGCACTTACCGAGTCGCTGGAGTTGATGCAAAAGGTGGGGGACATCAGGCAGATTCCCATCATCAAACAAAATTTGGCCCATTGCATCTGGCGGAAGGGGAATGCTACTAAGGCTAAAAAGATGCTGCACGAGGTGGTGCAGGTGGCCGCCAGTGCCGGGCAGAAAGATGCTGTAGCCAATGCCTACCGTAAGTTGTCTAATATATACAGGGATGAGCATTTGTATGATTCGTCTCTGTATAGCTTTAAGAAGTATAAGGCATGGAGCGATTCTATGTTTAGCAGCGATAAGGAGAAAGCTATAAGAGAGCTGAGTGTGAAGTATGAAACAGAAAAAAAGGAATCGAAAATAGCCCAACTGGAAGTGGAGCGTGCACTGAACAAAACCCGCCAGATGGTGTATCTGATATTGTTTGGCTTTACGGTAGTGGTGGCTACACTATTAATACTGCTGCTTACCATAAGGAATAAGCAAAAGAGTATACTTATAGAAAAAGCACGAATGCAACTGGAAATGAACCAGCGCGATCTTGCCAATTTTACCGAGCATATTATAGCCAAAAATAAGTTTATAAATGAGCTTGAGGCGAAACAGGAGGAATTGAAAGCCACGCAGGTGGCTGTGGGTGAAAACAGTGAGTCGCTGAGCCAGTTGTACCAATTCAAGATACTGACTGAGGATGATTGGCGGCAATTCAAGATACATTTTGATAAGGTGTATCCGGGCTTTATTACTATGCTACGCAACCGTTACCCCGACCTGGCACCGGCTGAAGAGCGTCAGTTTTTGCTCATCAAGCTGAATATCAGCAACAAAGAGTGTGCTGATATGCTGGGCATATCGCTGCCGGGGGTGAAGAAGAACAGATACCGATTGAAGAAGCGTTTCGGTTTGTTGGAGCAGGATGATTTGGATGAATTTGTGAAAAATGTATCGTAGGGAGGTATTTGTTGCTGCTTAGTTCTGTTGGAAAGGCTTGGTCGGTGCATATTGTGTGCTTTTCTCGCGTTATGTGCCCGGCCGACCGGCTCGGTCTTAGAGAATTGGTAAGGGCATAAACATTTCGCCGGAATCAGAACCGCAATGCAGATGGGGGAGATTTGCTACCATGACTTGCTGCTGAATGTATATTGTAGCTTCAGGCTGAAGAATATGGGTTGATAGGCCATCTCAAAATCGTGTTGGGCATAAGGTGTTTCATAAAATACGTGCGTGCCCGGTTGGTAGTAGTCTGTAAGGGTGGGTTCTATGGTGGCTTGAAGTGCAATTTTTTTATTGATGTAGTGCCTGATACCCAATGCAATGTACGGCAATACGCCCCGGCAGTTGCGTATAAGGTTTTGTGCCGCGCTATCTACGTTGGTCATATAATACATAGGTGCATTGCCATTGGTGCGGAAAGAGGTAATATGTCCTATGTTCAGCAGGCAACCTATACCCATGGTTATGTGCGTGTCCGGGCGTTTAGTGGGTATCAGAATGGTTGGGTTAATATTGATGTAATACAATCTGGCACTAAACACACTGTTCACATCGAGCCGAAAGGGGCGGATGTCTTCTACAATACCGACTGCCATTTGCAGCGACATATTTTCTTCGTTCTGTCCATCCACCATCAATAGCCCGCTTATGCCCCATGTACCAAGTGCCCGTTGCAAACTATTCTCTCCGTTGCGCAGATTGAACCTCGCCGACAATGGTAGTGAAAGCCCCCAGTGTAGGTTGCCCGATTGTGCATAAAGTGGGGTGGCAAAAGCCAATAGACAGAATTTGGCAAATAGTGAACGCAGCTTCATGTTTGTGTACTTCTATAACGTTTTGACAGCCAGATTATTTTGTAACAGACAGTTTCCTTCTTCCTATCTGGGGTTATCAGAAGGTTATGGTTTTCTTCCGGCAGGTTTCGCTTTAATAGTCTTGTGCTTTTGCATAATTATAACGTATAAGAATACTGGTTGTATATGTGACTGTAAGGTGTGTATGTGTATGTTTTTGTGTGTGTTGTGGCAGGTGGGGCCTGTTTTGGACCTGTGTTGTATTTTTTTTAACGGAGGGGTGTGGGCTGTTATTGAATCTGGTAGTATTAACCGTTCGTAAATTTACTGTAGACGACGTCGCCTGTTATACCCTGTTTGCTTTGTACCTGTGTGGTTGCCGGAAAGTGGCCGTAGTACATGGCTTATAGTGGAATTGTATCACCATATAAAACACACCCGATATGCGACTACTCATCAAAAACATGGTTTGCCAACGCTGCCAGATGGCGGTAGCGGCCATTCTGAAAGAAATGGCCATACCCTATACCGAAGTACACATAGGTAGTGTAGACGGCACCCCCGAACTTACCGACCAACAGAAAGAACAGTTGCAGGAACGGCTTGCGCATACTGGCCTTGCGCTGATAGAAGACCGTAAGGTGGCACTTACCGAACAGGTGCGCAATGTGGTAATGCGTATGATACACGAACTGGAGGAGTTGCCCAGTGTCAACTACTCTCATTATATAAGCAGTGCGCTGGGGCTCGATTATACCTATGTGGCCAATACGTTCCGTGCCATAAGGGGTATGACGATACAACAATACATCATTCGCCAAAAGATAGAGAAGGTGAAAGAACTGTTGATGCCCGGACATTTGACATTAACAGAGATCAGTTACCGACTCAATTATAGCAGCGTGGCACATCTTAGCCGTCAGTTCCGTCAGGTAACGGGCCTTAACCCAGAGCTATTCAAAACGCAGTTGGCAGTTATGCCACGTGCAGGGGTAGATTGCATATGATATATGTAAATGTGGGAAATGTGCAACATAACCACAGAACTGTGTAACAGTATCGCTCTAACGCCGTTCTACCTTTGTATCGACAACGGTTACAACACACAAAGCCATCGAATATGGATGGCGAATAACCGAAGGAGAAACCAATTATCTAACCACTAAAAACAGACTTGTTATGAAAAGGATAGCATTTTTAGCGACAGTGGCTCTGGCTTGTATGCAGACCGAAATGAATGCACAAACCATGACGCTGCGCGACACGCGCGAAGACTTTGTGATAGGCGCGAAGGCCGGTATCAACGGCTCTAATGTGTGGGATGAAAAAGGCCAAAGTTTTACTGCCGACCCTCGTGTAGGCTTCGTTGGCGGTGGATTTGTCAGTATTCCGGTGGGCAAATATCTGGGTATACAACCCGAGGTGCTTTTCTCTAAAAAAGGCTTTAAGGCCAGTGGCACCCTTCTGGGCTCTGGATATACGGTAGACAATGTAACCACATGGCTGGATGTGCCGGTGCTGTTGCAGGTGAAGCCTACCAGCTTTCTTACAGTTGTTGGTGGCCCCGTTTATTCTTACCTGCTTCGCCAGCGCGAGACGTATACGTGGGTAAATAGTGCTGTGGAACGCGAGCAGGAGTTTGACAATGATAACATAAGACGCAACCGTATGGGCCTGATGATTGGAGCCGATTTTGTTGCAGCACCATTTATTATTGGCGGCCGCCTTGGTTGGGACCTACAGGACAATTTGGGCGATGGCAATACCAGCCAGCCGCGTTACAAGAATCAGTGGTTGCAGCTAACAGTTGGGTTTCAATTATAGGTATTAGTACCAATACAAAGCACCCGAAAGGGTATTATATATAGTTCTATTTCTTAACAGCAAAAATTGAAAGATTATGAACAAGGGAAAAGTAGTGGCAGGTGTGCTGGCCGGGATGGCCGCAGGCGCTGCATTGGGCGTATTGTTTGCACCGGCTGCCGGTGCCGATACCAGAAAAAAGCTGGTACGCAGGAAAGATGATGCCATAGACGGCCTGAAAGAAAAGATGGATGACCTGATGACGGGATTGAACAACCGGCTGGCAACCGCAAAAAATGAAATGACCAATTTGCTGGCGGCAAGAGGTAATACTGCATAGGCACCTATTACTGCCGGATTATAAAGAGTGTGGTGGATAACTGTATAGCCACCGAACGGTAGATAGCCATTGGATTTGTGAGTGTGTTTGTCTGATTGGGCTATCTGGTGGTTGATACAGCATGTGTGAGAACAGTCTGGCTTTTGCCGGACTGTTTTGTTATGTGCTTCTTTCACCACAAAGGGCAGCAGGAAGGCACACAAAGAATGATGGTGTAATGACAGGGCCAAAGGCCCATAAGTTGTTTGCGCAAGTATGATGATTGACTGGTAGTGCTATAAAATGGAAATAACTACGTGGCAATTGGTGTAGTTTTGTACCATTATATATATGCCACGGTTTGCAATAGAAGTAATGTATGATGGTACCTGCTTTCATGGGTCGCAGGTGCAGGGCGACCAGATGACGGTGCAGTACATTATTAATAAGTCGCTTTCTACCCTTTTCAGGCAGCCAATAGAAACGCTGGGTGCCAGCCGAACCGATGAGGGGGTGCATGCATTGTGCAATTTGTACCACTTCGACCTGCCCGAAGAACCTACCATAGATGTATTATATAAATGCAATGCTATAATGCCGCCGTCGGTAAGTGCGCGTAAGTTGTACCGGGCATCAGATACGTTTAATGCTCGTTTCGATGCCCTATCGCGTGCGTACAGGTACAGAGTGTATCAGAAGAAGAATCCGTTTTTGACAGGGAGGGCATTGTACACTCCTTTTCCGCTGAATGAAGATGTTTTGCACGAAACTGCCGAAATTCTGAAAGAGTATACCAATTTTGAGTCTTTTGCCAAAAGGAATTCGCAGGTGAAAACTTTTGAATGTAAGATTTCGGAGTCGGAATGGAGCAGGGCAGGGGAGGAGCTGCACTATGTGGTACGGGCCAACCGTTTTTTGCGGGGTATGGTACGGGGATTGGTGGCTACACAACTGCGGGTAGCCAGGGGTAACATTACGGTGCAACGTTTTCGGGATATTATAGAAGCGAGAGACTGCACGAAAGCTTTTTTTGAGGTGACCGGTAATGGACTTTATCTGGAGGATATTGAATATTCGCCCGGAAAGTTGGAACTAATTTCTACAATTTAACTGTTGGTTTATATTTTTGTAACAGACTGATGCTGTGCATTCATCACAGATGCGTTATGATGTATATGTGAAAAGTGTAAGGCAATAGTACTGCAAAGTGGCGTTTACGCCAACGTATTTTGTTATTTCGCAAACGTATATTTATAAAAAAATAGGAGAGTCGTAGCGCAATAGTTTAAATTTTTGAGTATTTTTCGGCATTGTTTTCTAAACTATATTGATATGAGAATAGAACATGTATACTCCAGACCTTTTAATGAGAAAAAAAGCGTCAAGCGTACGTGCGTTTCAAAAGCGTTCCTTCTGGCTGGTATGCTGGTGACTGGAGCTCCGTTTGTTGCCAGTGCGCAGGTTTCGCCGGCTGCCCTCAACGGTACCTCTCAGAATAAGACGGTGTGCAGCGGAATCACGACGAATATTGGTGAATGGTTGAAGGTGTTTGATCCTGACTGTGGAGAGACTATTACATGGACTGTCCTTACAAATCCGGCCAATGGTACGCTTTCCGGTGGTGGTGCTACTGCTACGGTAACCTGTCCAAGCAGTGGGTTTATACCTGCCGGCATGACCTACGAGCCAAGTGTAGGGGCTACTACCGATTACTTTCAGATATATGTGGATGACGGTGTGAGCGTGGGTACAGTAATTGATGTACACATTGTGATTAATGCCGGGCCATCGTTGATGCCGGGTACCATATTGCCTGTGTGCGCTGGTGCAACAACTGGTAAGTTGTCGTTTACAGGGCTTACCAATGTGGGGCCGGACACGGCACGTTTCGC
Source organism: Chitinophagaceae bacterium (assembly GCA_021151685.1). Lineage (GTDB taxonomy): Bacteria > Bacteroidota > Bacteroidia > Chitinophagales > Chitinophagaceae > Nemorincola. The sequence continues at coordinate 9,584 of JAGKWS010000083.1, read as the reverse complement.
CTATACCGGAGCCATGCAATCGTGGACAGTGCCCGATTTTGTGACGAACGTTAAGTTTGACCTGATGGGGGCACAAGGTGGTAAGGATAGTTACCTGGGTACAGGTACACCCGGTATGGGTGGCCGTGTGCAGGGTACACTTACTGTAAACCCCGGTAGCAACCTGAACCTGTTTGTAGGTGGTGCAGGTACCGATGGTGTAACTACTGGTGTAGCCGGTGGCGGCTTTAATGGCGGTGGCGATGCTTATTTTTATTTCTATGGGTCGGGTGGTGCTGGTGGTGGTGCTACCGATATACGCATAGGTGGTGCTACACTGGGCAACCGTAAAGTGGTAGCCGGTGGCGGTGGCGGTAACGGTGCCGACCTCTCTGGCGTACTGAACGGTGGTAATGGCGGCGGCCTAACAGGCGGAGCCAGCCAGGCCAATGTAACCGGCTCTTCTGCAAAAGGTGGTACACAGGCATTGGGTGGTGCACCAGCATCTTACCTTGGCTGGTTGCCGGGTGGCTTTGGTACTGCCGGTAATGGTGGTGCCGGTAGCTCGCAAGGCATTTCGGGCGGTGGTGGCGGTGGCTACTACGGCGGTGGCGGCGGTGTATGGAATGGCGGTGGCGGCGGTTCGTCGTTTGCCGATCCTATACTTACAAGCGGTGTAACCCATACACAGGGTGCTAATACAGGTAATGGTGCTGCTGCTATCTATTATGAAAAGCCAGGTACCTATACTATAATATGGGATGGTGCGCCTGCCAATGGTTTTGAGAACCAGGCAAGTTTGCCATTGCCTACGGCAACACACGAAATCAATTTCCCTGTGCCAGCTACGGCCACACCGGGTTTGTATACGGGTAAGCTCATTATTAACAATGGCTCTTGTAACAGTCCTGAGTATCCTATAAGCATTACGGTGAAGCCAAAACCAACCGTGGTGAACCCCGGTACTATAGCTGTGTGTGATGGTACGCTGGTACCAGACATCACCTTCAGCGGTACTGTGGCCAGTGCCAGCGATTACAAGTGGGTGAATGACAATCCTGCTATAGGTTTGGTAGCGGCAGGTGAAGGACACATTCTGAGCTTCTTGCCTGTGAATGGTACACCAACGCCTGTAGTTGCCAACATTACTGTAACACCGGTAACGAATGGTTGTATAGGTGATGCTGAAACATTCCAGATAAAATCGAACCCGATACCAACGCTGAACAGCACGCTGACACCAGCACCAGTATGTAACAACACTATATTTAGTTATATACCAACCAGTCTTGCGCCGGGCACTTCATTTGCATGGAGCCGCGATGCTGTGACGGGTATAGACAATACTGCTGCAAGTGGTGTAGACAACCCGAACGAAACTCTGACTAACAGCACAACAGACCCTGTTGCTGCCGTATATGTGTACACGCTTACTGCAAATGGTTGCGTAAACTCTCAGAATGTTACTGCATTGGTACAGCCTACACCGGTACTTACATCTGTAACCAATCCTGCGGCTTTGTGTAACAATGCACCGTTTGTGTACAATCCTACGTCATCTTCATCTACAGCGGTGCTGACATGGAGCCGCGCAGCGGTAACCGGCATCAGCAATGCTGCTGGTACAGGTGCAGGTGCCATCAACGAAGTGTTGATGAACACTACTACTACACCAAAGGCTGTAACCTACACTGTGAACATGGCTGTGGGTACTTGTAACTACAATGCCAATGTACTGGTAACTGTTAACCCGCCGCTGGCACTTACATCTTCTACGATGTTGTCGCCTGTGTGCGATGCGGTTGTTACCAACTACAATCCTACAGTAACTGTGCCTGGTGCGGTGGTAACATGGACCCGCCCTGTACAGGACGGTATTGGTAACCCTACAGCATCGGGTAGTGGTGCATTCAGTGAAACGCTTATCAACACAACTCCTGTATATGACACAGCCGTGTATACATATACTATGGCAGCATTTGGTTGTACCCGTACACAAAACGTAAGTGTACCAGTGAAACCAAGGCCAAGACTGAGCAGCTCGCTGACACCTGCTGATGTTTGTACCAATATGTTCTTTGACTATACGCCAGCCAGTGCTACTACAGGTTCAACTTTCATTTGGGCACGCGATGTGAAGGCAGGTATAGGCAATGGTGCTATGACTGGTGCTAACAACGTTCATGAGGTTTTGATAAACCTGACTGAACTGCCAATAACTGTACCATATATATATACAAGTCAGGCAAATGGTTGTTTGAACCAAGATACAGTGAAAGTAGTGGTGAACCCAATGCCACGTTTGAACAACAACCTGTCGAGCATAGCAGTGTGTGACAGTGCTGTGTTCACTTTCAATCCGGGTAGTAACACACCGGGTGCTGCTTATTCATGGTCTCGTGCCTACACAGAAGGTATTACAAACCTATCTGCCACTGGTACCAACAGCCCTGAAGAGCGTTTGAACAACACTACTTACATCAACATTCCTGTAACGTATGTGTACACACTTACTGCTGCCGGTTGTATGAACAGCCAGAACGTAACCGTACAGGTTCGTCCTTCTGCCATACTGGAAACCAAAACTGCGGTTACTTGTAGTGGTGCTCCATTCAACTTTGTACCACGCAGCTATACCGATGGTAGTTCATTTGCATGGTCTCGTACTGCTGTTACCAACATTACCCCTGCTACGGCAAGCGGTACCGGTAACATAGCCGATAACATGACCAACGGATCTGCAACTGCGGTTACAGTAACTTACGATTTCGCACTTACTTATATGGGTTGTACCAATGCACAGAAGTTGGTGGTAACAGTTAACCCTGCACCTGCGGTGGCCAACATAGTAACCAAGCCATCTGCTACTTTGTGTAACAATTCTATGTATCAGAATTTTGGTGCGGATGGTCCTGCAGGTTCTGGTTATTCTTATAGCTGGAGTGCTACAAATGCTACTGTGAATACAACTGGGGACAATGGTCAGTTTGCTGTAGTAAGCTTCACCAATCCTGGTAGTTCTGTAGTTACCTTGACTACACGCAACAACACAACTGGTTGTACCTCTAAAACTGACTTCCCTGTAACTGTTAGTGCTGGTTCTGCCATTATACCAGAAGTTGTTTACTATGCAAATCAGTTCATATGCAAAACTAACCAGACTGTAAGCTACCAGTGGGGATATGATGATGCCAAGACATTGGATTCAACAGTATTGGTTGGCGAAACAAACCAAAACTATACCAACGCTTATCCTGATTTCAACAACAAATACTATTGGGTAATCACCAACAACAATGGTTGTATGCAGAAGACCTACTTCAACAGGCCTACAGCTATTACAGATGTGAATGACATAGCTGTGGATATGAAAGTATATCCTAACCCAGCTACTGACATGGTAAATGTTGAAATAAGCACTACTGTGAGTGGTAAACTGACAATGGAAGTGTACAACCTGATGGGCCAGAAAATTCAGTCTGTAGAGGCTATGAATAACAAAGCTCAGATCAACATTGGTAACCTGCCTGCTGGTGCTTATGTAGTTGATTGCTACAACGATGGTATGAAGGTTGCAGCCGCCAGGTTCATTAAAAATTAATAACTAAGCATTAAAAAGATAGTAGATGAAAAAAGCGTTTCTATTGTTGATAGCTGCCAATGGCGCGTTATCAGCCATCGCACAGACCACAACACCGCCGGCACAAAAGTATGTGAAGGATGATGGGCTACCTCGTTGGGTGATAGACATCAATGCCATGGGCGGTATGCTTACCCAGGACATTACCACTACCAATCCTGCCCTTAGCTATACCAATGCACTGAATGCTTCGAGCATCAGCGGGTTGAAGTTTGACAATGGTATGTCTTATGGTGGTAATGCTCAGATCGGATATTTCTTCGATAATAAAGCACACTTTGGTATAGGTACCGGTTTGATGTACAAGATGCAGACTGGTGATGTAACGATGAACAACTACCGTGTAGAGTTTCAGTCGACCGATGGGCGTGGAGATGTGTATCGTCAGATAATAAACAGCACTGGTCCTATAAAGGAGCAGATGAAGATGACGAACATCAGCATTCCGCTGGTACTGAAGTTCAAATATCGTTTCACAAAACGGTCTGGTATTACTGCTGATGCGGGATTGCTGTACAATGTATCTATGAAGAATAGCTACACTACAGATGCGAAGTTTAACTATGAGGCTATTTACAATTATGTAACTACGCCCAATGGACAAGTGGCTGTGTATGACAATGGTGCAACACCGAATCCTACATCGTTGCTCATTACCCGCAACCATTACCTGGCTACGCACCCCGGTGGCGATGCGGCTGCCTACCTAACTTCTCAGCGCATCAATAACGGATATAACGTGGGATTGGATGTGGAAGCTACCAACAAAACGGGTTCTGTAAACTATGTACAGAGTTCTGTAGGTTTCCTGTTCCAACCGTCATATTCGCTGTTCTTGTCAGATAAGGTTAGTTTGAACATTGGTGGATACTTTATGTACCAGATGTTTACACATGCGCCAAACGGTGCACACCTTACAGACAGAGTGGGTGAGTACAACTCTTTCCTGAACAATGTAACTACTACCAATGCTACCTCTTATGGTGGTAACCTGGGTGTACGTTTCTACTTTGGTAAAGAAAGCGACCGTGACAAGGATGGTGTGCCTAACCGTAAGGACAAATGCCCATATACTCCGGGTTCTCCACTGTTTGAAGGCTGCCCTGATACAGATGGTGATGGTGTACCAGATTCTCAGGACTCTTGTATAGATGTGCCTGGTCTGAAACACTTTAACGGTTGCCCTGACAGTGACGGTGATGGTATACCTAACTATGACGATGCTTGTCCTTATCAGGCTGGTCCTGCTAAGTTTATGGGTTGCCCTGATACGGATAATGACGGCATACTGGATAGTGAAGACAAGTGTCCTAACGAAGCGGGTCCTGCTTCAAACGATGGTTGTCCAATACCTCCACCACCATTGCCTCCGCCAGCACCATTGCGCGAACATGATATGACAGAGCCTATCTTGTTTGAAACTGGTAAGGCTAAGATCAGCGAAACTTCATTCCCAATATTGGCAGAAGCTATTATGGAACTGAATACGCATGAGAACGCTTACATCATGATTGATGGCCATACGGACATCACTGGTGGTAATGCGGTGAACGATGCACTTTCTTTCCGCCGTGCCAATGCAGTGAAGAAGTATCTGATAGACATGGGTGCTAATCCTAAGCGTTTGGTTGCGGTGGGTCATGGTAGCCGTCAGCCAATATCTGATAACAATACTGCTGAAGGACGTGCCAAGAACCGTCGTGTTATCATGACGTTGAAGCACAGATAGTATTATTAAACAAGTGACATGGAAAGGAGCAGCCGATTGGTTGCTCCTTTTTTATAGTATATACCCCCATGTGTGGTGGTAGTTTGTGGTGCAGACTTGTTATTTTGCAGCATGAAGAAGTGGATGGTATTTGCGACACTATTGGCAATGGTAACGGGCGGAAGTGCCCGAGCGCATAACCGAGCAGACACCCTGAGGGGTAGTAATGGTAGAGGGCGATTGTGGTGGGATGTGCGCCGGTATCATTTGTCTACAGATTTTAATATTGCTGCCAGGAGTATTTCGGGGTATAATCAGGTTTTCTTTAAGGTGACTGATGTAGCTACCGATAGTATGCAGATAGATTTGCAGCAGCCCATGGTATTGGATAGTGCTTTTCTGATACCGTCTATCTACTCGAGCCGTTTGCAAAAAGTGTCCATTGTACAGGATGGAAATGTATACTGGCTGAAGATGCCACTGGGTGTGCTGAAGAAGGACAGTACTTATTCTGTTATGCTGTGGTTCCACGGCAGTCCTCGTGCGGCTGTGAACCCTCCGTGGGATGGTGGTTTCAGTTGGCGTACTGATGGCGCGGGCAAGCCTTGGGTAGCTGTATCGTGCCAGGGTTTGGGGGCCAGTGTATGGTGGCCCTGCAAGGATGCACAGTGGGAAGAACCGGAAGAAGGGATGCGTGTAACGCTGCGGGTACCAGATACGCTAATGGCTGTAAGCAATGGCAGGTTGGAATCGCAGACGCGATATGATGGTACTGCTTCTTATGTATGGGAGGTGCATAACCCTATCAACAACTATGATGTGACTTTTTACATAGGCGACTATGTACATTGGACCGATACCCTGAAGGGTGAGAAGGGTAAACTGGATCTTGGCTATTATGTGCTGAGAGCCAATGAGCAAAAGGCGAAGAAACAGTTTGAGGTGGTGAAGCCCATGTTGCGGTGTTTTGAATACTGGATGGGGCCTTATCCTTTTTATGAGGATGGGTATAAGTTGGTGGAAGCACCTTATTTGGGCATGGAGCACCAGAGTGCAGTAGCTTATGGTAATAACTATCAGATGGGGTATAAGGGAATGGATCGGTCGCTGACCGGGTGGGGGCTGAAATGGGACTATATCATTATACACGAAAGTGGGCACGAATGGTTTGGCAATAGCATTACTGCGGCCGATATGGCTGATAATTGGGTGCATGAAGGCTTCACATCTTATACCGAGGTACTATTTACCGAATGCCTGTTGGGTAAGGAAAAGGCTACAAAGTATAGTCGTGGTCTTTGGCACAACATAGACAATAAGGGACCGGTTATTGGTTCGTATGGTGTGAATAATGAAGGGGATGGCGATATTTATGAGAAGGGTGCCGCAGTGCTACACATGATACGGAAGATGATGAACAATGACGAAAAGTTTCGGGAAATGCTGAGAGGCATGAATAAAGAGTTCTATCATGCTACCGTTACTACCGCTATGGTAGAGGATTATATGGAACTGAAATCTGGTTTATCGTTAAAACCTTTTTTTGAACAGTACCTGCGGCGTGCCGAAATACCGCAAATTGAATACAATATTGCTGATGGGTTTATCAATTACCGGTTTACGAATGTTGTGGCGGGGTTTCAGTTGCCGGTAACAGTTACTGCCGGCGAAACTAAGGTGGTACTAAACATTACCGGGGATTGGCAAAAGACAAAGTGGACAGCCGGATATAATGTGCGCTTTGGTGATGACTATCTGGTGAAGGCCAAAAACTAATACAGGAACATACAAAAAGGAGAAAGGGCCAATCTGCAATGATTGGCCCTTTCTCGTATTCGTTTTATGCTACTAATTCCATTCTTTCTTTGCAAACATAGGGCTTACCACCAAGTCTTTGCTACCTGCAGTATACTTGTAGAAACCTTCGCCCGACTTAACGCCAAGGTAACCGGCTTGTACCATATTTACCAGCAACGCCGATGGTGCATACTTGGGATTGCCAAAGCCCGAATGCAATACTTGTAAGATAGAAAGGCAAACATCGAGCCCAATAAAGTCGGCCAGTTGCAGTGGGCCCATGGGGTGAGCCATACCCAGCTTCATGATTGTATCTATTTCGGTAACGCCAGCCACGCCTTCCTGTAACGATATGATGGCTTCATTAATCATGGGCAACAGCAATCTGTTGGCTACAAAGCCGGGATAGTCGTTGGCTACGCAGGGCACTTTGCCCAGTTGCTCTGCCATTTTATAGATGGTACTGGTTACCTCGGCAGCAGTTGCATAACCATTTATGATTTCTACCAGTTTCATTACCGGCACAGGGTTCATGAAGTGCATACCAATAACCTTATCGGCACGCTTGGTAACCGAAGCAATTTTGGTAATAGATATAGATGAGGTATTGGAAGCCAGGATGCAGCTTGCGGGTGCCAGCGCATCGAGCTGGCGGAAGATGTTGAGTTTGAGGTCTATATTCTCGGTAGCAGCTTCTACAACAAGGTCGGCATTTTTTACGGCTTCGCCCATGTCGGTATAGGTAGCTATGCGTGCCAGCGAGACTTGTTTAGCTTCTTCGGTAAGCGAGCCCTTCTGTACCTGACGGTCCATGTTTTTTGCAATGGTTGCAATAGCTTTGTCGAGTGCGTCTTGCCGGATGTCCATCATAGATACATTGAAGCCAGCCTGTGCAAATACGTGGCAAATACCGTTGCCCATTGTACCAGAGCCTATTACAGTTACGTTATTTATAGTATTGTTGTGCATAACCAGAGTTTTTAAGTTTTGGTGTGCAAAGGTACGGACCCTGAGAATTAAAATGCAGGGTTGGTTGCGTCACCTCAAAATATCTACTACATTTTTTTCAATATTGGCAGCCATCTTTTTCATGGGGAGGTCGTTTGGATCGTTTCCAAATGGGTCTTCTATTTCGCCGGCAATCATTTCGAGACTGGCCATAACGTAGAAGACGAAGCCTACAATGGGTACCAGCAGGTAGTGCAATGTAAATGCCAGGCCAAAGGGTAGGGTAATGGTGTATACAAAAATGAACTTTTTGATGAATGTACTGTAAGAATAGGGGATGGGGGTGTTCTTGATGCGCTCGCAGGCACCACACACGTCCAAAAAAGATTGTAGCTCGCCATTTAGCAGTATCATTTGGTCGCCGGTTAGTACACCCTCTCTATATAATAGGTTTAGCTTGGTGGCAAGAAGCGATGCTACCTGGTTGGGCACATGTTTTGTATGGTCTAAGTCTGGAATTTCGGGGTGATCTTCGGTATCTAATGCCAGCCTTGTGGTTTCGGCTTGCAGGTGTTGCTGCAATGCAACGGCAAAGAGGGGTATTAGTTTCCGGAAGAAGCTACGGTTTTTGGCATCGTTATGTGGTAGCATGGCATTCAGCTTCACGGCAAGGTTGCGGCTATTGTTTACAAGTGCCCCCCACAGTTTGCGACCTTCCCACCAGCGGTCGTAAGCAGTATTGGTGCGAAACACCAATAGCATAGATATTACAAAGCTGAGCAAGGTTTGCAATGTGCCAAAGTTGCGTAAGGGGTGTTTTTCTGATAGATGAAGCCATGTTGTCTCTATATATACTATAGTAGTGGTATAGGCACATACTACTATTATAGCGGGCATTAATTGACGGAGGGTATCGGCCTTTTTGATACCAAATGTTGTTATAAGCCAATCGGTTGGTTTGTAGTTTATCATGTTATTATATACAGGGTACAAAGAACGTAAAATAATATGTAGCTGGATGCGGTATTTTTTTTGAGAATAGTTTGGAGGATTAGATGCACTCTCTTACCTTCGCACTCCCTTAGCGAATAGGGGATGTGTACTGGTTCTTTGAATGGTGTTTTGAGACTAAAGTTTTTGAGCGGAAATGCTTGATAATAAACGAAAAATAAGTTTGGTTGTTTCGAAATACTTTTCTACTTTTGCACTCCCTTACAGAAATGGATAGGGTAAACAAAAAGTTCTTAACTTAGCGAAGTAGATGCCGAAACGGACTGAAAAAAAGTTTGAAGAAAAGTTTGGCGGTTTGAAAAACGATTTCTACCTTCGCACTCCCTTACTGAAACGATGTGACGGAAAGTTGACGAAGAGTTCTTTAGATAATAAAACAGATGTGCGGTACGAGGCCGCTGAGTGGTTCAAGTCCGCTGACATTGCAGAGGGTTAGTTGCACAGGCAACAAACTTTTATGTTCTTTGAAAATATTGGGAAGATAATAATAAGCAACAGCAC
>JAGKWS010000082.1 GCA_021151685.1 Chitinophagaceae bacterium | reverse complement strand
GGTATGCTGAAAGATATCGATTGACTTTTATAGATAAAATCGTCGCACAGAATAAAAAAAACAGTCGGTTTGAGGGGTTTAGAGAACTAATTGAAATTAAGCCATTTTATGTAAATGATGCCGAGATGTCCGAATATATTAATGCAGGACTTGCAACTTCAGCGAAAGATGATCCAAACAAATTCATGTGTTATATCCACAAACAAACAGATGATAGCATTCGTGGTATTTTACGAATTCCTGATTGGTCGGTAATAAATAAAGATGATTTTCTGATTAAAACAGAAAAAAGTAAGTATTCTAAAACGATAGCTACCATTTTAAACCAATTGTAGCGGGGGTAGTGTATCAGTTGTGTTGGTGGGCGTTTTTACAAATATGCTTTCCGTCTCCGCCGTGTCTCTCGCAGAGGACGCGGCGGCAATCAGGGGTCTGAAGTTGATGGGTTGGCGGTAGTTTCGGGTAGTTGACTACCACAGCCGCGCCCGATGCGGTTAGTTTCGATGTATCTGGTCTGTCGGTCTATGGCGACCATATAACGGTGCGTATAGGCAGTGCCAGTGGCCTGCACGAGATAGCGGTACACGAGACCGGTAGTGGCACCCCGCTGGGGGCGTATACCGTTACCCCCAGCGTACCGGCCACCACGGCAGTGGTACCACTATCGCCCGTGCCGCACTCCACCAGCCTCACCATTACCATAACGGCACTGGGCAGCACCCCCGGTGCACTCGATACCATTACCTTTTACTTGCCCCGCGACACCACCGTACCCACCAACATAGCCAGCAATGTATGCACCGGCGGCGGGTATAGGTATGGGTATAATGGGCAGATGAAGGATAATGAGTGGGCAGGAGAGGGGAATCATTATAATTATGGGTTTAGAAGATTTGACCCGCGAACTGCAAGATTTAGTAGTGTAGATCCATTAGGTAAACTGTTTCCTTGGTACAGCTCATATCAGTTCGCAGGAAATACACCATTACAGGCCATTGACTTAGATGGATTAGAGGAGTATCACTACACTATGACCATGGATAATCAGGGTACGGCTGCCTTACATCTGGTTAGTCAGAATGATTTTAATCATCATTATGGTTGGGCGGATTAATAGAATTTGATACTAAAATTGATGTCAAGCGGTACATAGTAGATTACGAAGGCAATCGTTTTCATATAGGTTTTGCGCAACACGGTACTGGTTACGCTAACGCATGGAAAGCAGACGCATTTAGACGTGATTATATTGACAAAAAGGGGGATGCATCTGCTTTTCAATATAACTATGTTGACGACGATCATTCTCAAGCAGGCTCCGATGCGGCAACCGTCGTAAATGCACAAAATTATGGTGCGGAAACTACGATACCGATGGGAGAGCCCCGCTACCATCCCAATGCTGCAAAGAAAGGTTTTGCAATACCGCTAAAAGGAAATGGCGCACCAAATTTCAGCGGGCATTTAGCAAAAGTAGCATCCGGTCAAAAAAATGTTTTAAAGAATTTTTCTTACAGCGGCAGTTATGCTAAAGACTTTGCTCAGGCAGATATACTTGCAGGATTTACAAAAAAGAATCCTCGCCCGGAAAATACTACATGGCACCATGTTGAAGACTATAATTCCAATACGAATACTGGAACTTTGCAGTTAGTACGAAGTGATGCACATAAAGCGGCAAACCCCCATACTGGTGGTGCATCTCAGTATAGGGCTGCAAATAATAGAACTGGTTACTAAAAAAAGCAACATAATGATAAATATCAAAAAATCTTACCCAAATATTATTGAGGGAGACATTATCAACTTTGAACAAGCGTTTAAAGTAAAACTACCGATAGGATATAAGAAATTTATTCTGGAGCATAATGGAGGTGTACCTGAAAAAATATTCTTTTTGAAGAACGATGCAGATGTCGTTCTTAATAAGTTTCTACCGATGAAATATTCCAACTATTCTGTTGAAAATTACTTAGATGATTTTCATTTTAATCATCAAAATTTTATCCCAATAGCTGAAGATGCCTTTGGTAATCTTATTTTATTGAAATGTGATACGGAAGAAGGTGTTATATGTTTTTGGAATCATGAGTCATCTATAGTTAGACAGGTATCGAATTCTTTTGAATATTTCATTGAGAACTTGCAGGAAAATATCGATTAAGCCGTTGTTCCGGTTCTTCCCACGGGGGGCGAACCTGAACTGCCAATAGAGCCCGTTCTGCGAACGGCTTCACGTTGCTGTAGCCCAATGCCTACCACCATCAGTCATAGTATCCGCTTATTATCGTACCTTACCACTCAATGAAACCATACCCATGGGAGAACATTTAATAGAAATCGCCTCTTTATTTTTTCTTGTAGGCGGTATTGCGGCCATTGTTGGTTTTGTAATGCTGGCCAAGAGCATGGCCGATGATGAGCAGGCACCTATGTTACGCCGCCGGGGGTTAATATATATTGTTACCGGCGCACTTTGTTTGCTTGCCGGTGGCACATTCTGTACAGCTGGCTTTGTCAGTGGTTAAAGCAGTTGTATTTGGTGGCGGAATGTAATAAGGAGCGAGTCATGGGTGTATGGTTGATGAAATAGCTATGGTTATGGGGTGTAGACCAGAGACGGCCTGGTAATTGGGGAGACCTTTCGGAGTGTGCCGCATCTATGATGCATGTTTTGCACTTGCATAACATTGCAGTGTATAGATATAGCAGTTCGCTGGCCTGTTGCATAAGATTGTCAATCATGTTTTTTACATTTTATAGTGTAGATTTTGCAAAAGAGAGCGCACAAATTGCACTGCGGTAAGCAGTGTTAAGATGCGGTGACGGAATTTGATTAATTTTGCCGCAAATATCTGCTGATGCCTCATTATCATTCGCTGGGGGAGATACCCCACAAACGTCATACCCAGTTCCGTAAGCCAGACGGTGGCCTGTACGCCGAGCAGCTTTTCAGCACCGAGGGTTTTTCGTCCAACTATTCTCTGCTGTACCACGTACACCCACCCACACAGATATTGAGGGCAGAGGAACCCGTAAATGTGGCACCCGTAGCGGCATCATCCAACATCCTGAAGCACAGGAGTTTCAAAGGGTTTAATGTAAAACCCGAGGCCGATTATCTGAAAAGCCGCAAAACTGTGCTCTTCAATAACGACGTAATGCTGACGCTGGCAGCACCCACCAAGGGGCTAACCGACAACGTATTTTACAAAAATGCCGATACCGACGAGGTGCTGTTTGTACACGAGGGTACGGGCGTACTGCTTACCCAATATGGCCGCCTGCCATTTGGTTATGGCGACTATGTGGTAATACCCCGTGGCACCATATATCAGATAGAGTTCGACGGTGATGCCAACAGATTGTTTATCATAGAATCATTCAGCCCTATAACGTTCCCCAAACGTTACCTGAGCCGTTACGGCCAGTTATTAGAGCATTCGCCCTACTGCGAGCGCGACCTGAGGAAACCGCAAGACTTGCAGACTTTTGACGTAAAGGGCGAATTCCTCATTCAGGTGAAGAAGAAGGGGTTGTTGTACCCCATATGGTACGGTCATCATCCGTTCGATGTTGTAGGTTGGGATGGCTGCGAATATCCGTACATCCTCAGCATACACGACTTTGAGCCTATTACCGGCCGTGTACACCAGCCACCGCCAGTACACCAAACGTTTGATGCGCACAACTTTGTTATCTGTTCTTTTGTGCCACGCCTGTACGACTATCACCCACAATCTATACCTGCACCGTACAACCACAGCAATATAGATAGCGACGAAGTATTGTACTACGTAGACGGCGATTTCATGAGCCGTAAACATGTAGAGCGTGGCATGATAACGTTGCACCCGGCAGGTATACCGCACGGGCCACACCCCGGCACGGTAGAAAAAAGTATTGGTGCCAAAGAAACCAAAGAACTGGCCGTGATGGTAGACACCTTCCACCCGCTGATACTAACGCAGGAAGCACTGGATATAGAAGACGATAGCTATATGACCAGCTGGCTGTAGTATTGGGTTATTGCACAAACATTTTAAACCAACATTCATACATACCATATACATATGTTCAGCAACCATAACTTTAATGGTCAGCGTGCCTTGATACGCGTAGACTTTAATGTGCCCATCAAGAACGGCACCATTACCGACGATACCCGCATCCGTGCGGCATTGCCTACTATAAAGAAAGTACTGGCCGATGGCGGTAGCGTAGTACTGATGAGCCATTGGGGCCGTCCGCTGAAGGACATAGAAAAGAAGCCACATCTTACATTGGCCGACTTTACCCTGAAACCAGTTGCCGCCCACCTGGCAAGCTTGCTGGGTACAGAGGTTCAGTTTTCAGACGATTGCATTTCTGAAGATGCGGCCACAAAAGCAGCAGCATTGCAACCCGGCCAGGTATTGTTGCTGGAAAACTTGCGCTACTACAAGCAGGAAGAAAAAGGCGACAAAGACTTTGCCGGCAAACTGGCGCAATTGGGCGATGTATACGTGAATGACGCATTTGGTACGGCCCACCGTGCGCATGCATCTACAGCCGTTATTGCCGATTCTTTTGCAGCCGGTAATAAGATGTTTGGTCTGCTGATGGAAGGTGAAGTGAAAGCCGCTGAGCAGGTACTGAACAACAGCCAGAAACCATTCACGGCCATTATTGGTGGTGCCAAGGTGTCAGATAAGATTCTGATTATCGAGAACCTGTTAGAAAAAGCTACCGACATCATTATAGGTGGTGGCATGGCCTACACATTCTTCAAAGCCATGGGTGGCCACATAGGCAACTCGCTTTGCGAAGAAGACCGTTTGGATATGGCACTGGACCTTTTGGAGAAAGCAAAGGCAAAAGGTGTATGTATTCACCTGCCATCAGACAGTATTTTGGCCGACAAATTTGCGGCTGATGCGGCTACCTCATCGGCACTCAGTAACGAGGTACCTGCCGGTTGGATGGGGCTGGACATAGGTAATATTGCGGTTGGGCAATTTTCCAATGTCATTGCTCAGTCTAAAACCATCCTTTGGAATGGCCCAATGGGCGTATTTGAGATGGATAAGTTTCAGCATGGCACAAAGGCGATAGCTGAAGCAGTTGCCGCAGCAACGGCCAATGGTGCCTTCTCGCTGGTTGGTGGTGGCGATAGCGTTGCCGCTGTCAACAAATTCCACCTTGTCGATAAAGTAAGTTATGTATCTACCGGTGGTGGTGCTATGTTAGAATTTTTTGAAGGTAAAGTATTGCCGGGTATTGCTGCCATAAAGGCGTAGGTAAACTGAATTTTTTTGAATTGGAGAGTTCGCTCAGGCGGACTCTTCTTAATATATAGTTATGATATATAAGGTGATCGGGCTTATGTCTGGTAGTTCGCTCGATGGGTTGGACATAGCTTATGTGCAGTTGGAGGAAGTACGGGGAAAGTGGGCATATGAGGTGTTGCAGGCCGAATGCTTGCCATACAGCGAAGAATGGCTTCATCAGCTAAGAGCGGTGGCATCATGTTCCGTAGCCGACTTTTTGCGCCTGCACAGTGCCTATGGCCGCTACGTAGGTAATGCGGTGCAGCAGTTTATGAACAAGCACGATCTGGAACATAAGGTACATTTCATAGCTTCGCACGGGCATACGGTGTTTCATGAACCAGCTGCACAAAGTACTTTTCAGATAGGGGAGGGAGCACAGATAGCTGCTATTACCGGTTTGCCTGTTATCAGCGACCTGCGTGCGGTAGATGTGGCCCTTGGCGGGCAAGGTGCCCCCATAGTGCCCATAGCCGACACGCTTTTGTGGGGCCAGCAAAACTATTTGCTGAACATAGGAGGCATAGCCAACATCACCATTAAGAAGGACGGTAGTGTATTGGCGTTTGATGTGTGTGCTGCCAACCAGATACTGAATGCATTGGCCGCCCGCGAGGGGCAAATGATGGATACTGATGGCCATATGGCCCGTAGTGGCAATTTGTTATTCGACCTCGCCGACCAGCTTTTGGGCGATGCATGGTATCAGAAACCTGCGCCGAAGTCGCTGAGCAACGAAGCAGCCATGGCAACGGTAGCATCACTCATCACTGACGCAAAACATCGCACCGCCGACCTGCTACATACTGCCACAGTACACATAGCCCGTTGTGTGGCCGATGCACTACGCACCTATGGCCGCACCGATGCCCGTACTACCATGCTGGTAACGGGTGGAGGCGCATTCAATAATTTTTTGATTGAGGAGCTGACGCAGCAAACTGCCGAACTGGGGGTAGAAGTTGTGGTGCCCGAGGATACTACCATTCAATACAAAGAAGCCATAGCCATGGCCCTTATAGGCACCCTGCGCTGGCGCGAAGAAGTGAACGTATTGGCAAGCGTAACCGGTGCTGAAAGAGACAGTATTGGGGGGGCATTGTGGTTGCCGGGCTAACAAATACGCTTCCTTCAGGCGCAAACAGTGTGGCAGTTGTGCAAATTATGAGCAGGCAAACGTTAAAGAAATGCTAATATTCGTCCTTGAGGGGCTTTTTTTCGTGGCTAAGACATGTTAAAAGAGATTTTTGGAATATTTTTTGCATAATTAATAGGCTTTTTTATTTATTTTTGCATCCCTTTCTTAGGGTTTAGTACGTGCGCGAAACAAATTTTATTACTATTTTGAAATAGCAGATTGCCTGATAGGGTAGGTTATGCCTGTCTATCAGGATTTTATTATTGGTAAATGGAGCAACAGAATACTATGTCTATAACACGCAACAAGACGGCATCCGGCAGGATCAACTTCGGAAAACTACATGACTCTGAGGCCTCACCAGACCTTTTGGCCATTCAGTTACAATCGTTTCAGGACTTTTTCCAGTTGGAAACTACTCCCGATAAGCGTAACAATGAAGGTTTGTTCCGGGTGTTCAAGGAGAACTTTCCGATAACTGACACGCGTAACATATTTGTACTCGAGTTTCTCGACTACTTCATCGACCCGCCCCGTTACACCATCGATGAGTGTATGGAGCGTGGTCTTACTTATTCTGTTCCGCTGAAGGCCAAACTGAAGCTGAGCTGTAATGATGAAGAGCACGTAGATTTCGAAACAATTGTTCAGGATGTGTTTCTTGGTAACATACCCTACATGACCCCCCGTGGTACCTTTGTTATCAATGGTGCAGAGCGTGTGGTAGTTTCTCAGCTTCACCGTTCACCGGGTGTGTTCTTTGGTCAGAGCGTTCACCCCAACGGTACCAAAATATACAGTGCACGCGTCATTCCGTTCAAAGGTGCATGGATGGAGTTCGCTACCGATATCAATAACGTAATGTATGCGTATATAGACCGTAAGAAGAAATTCCCGGTTACTACGCTGTTGCGTGCTATAGGCTACGAAACAGATAAGGACATCCTCGATCTGTTTGGCATGGCCGAAGAAGTAAAGGTAGATCGTAAATCATTGGAAGGTCACATTGGTCGCAGGCTGGCCGCACGCGTATTACGTAGCTGGACGGAAGACTTCGTTGACGAAGACACCGGTGAAGTGGTAACCATAGAGCGTAACGAAGTAGTACTGGACCGCGACAGCGTTTTGGACGAAAGCAACGCTGAGCTGGTGTTGGAAATGGGCATCAAAACCGTATTCCTGCAAAAGGAAGAGGTGAGTGGCGACTATTCTATCATCTACAATACCCTGAACAAGGATACTTCAAACTCCGAACTGGAAGCGGTACAACACATCTACCGTCAGTTGCGTGGTTCTGATGCCCCAGATGACGAAACTGCACGTGGCATCATCGAAAAACTGTTCTTCAGCGACAAGCGTTACGACCTTGGCGAAGTGGGCCGTTACAAGATCAACCGCAAGTTGAATCTGGACATCAACCTCAATACAAAGGTGTTGAGCAAAGAAGATATTATATCTATCATTAAATATCTGGTACGTCTTACCAACGGTAAAGCAGAAATCGATGATATCGATCACCTGAGCAACCGTCGTGTTCGTACAGTAGGCGAGCAGTTATTTGCACAGTTTGGTGTGGGTCTTGCCCGTATGGCACGTACCATCCGCGAGCGTATGAATGTTCGTGACAATGAGGTGTTTACACCAATCGATCTCATTAACGCACGTACACTGTCGTCTGTTATCAATTCGTTCTTCGGTACCTCTCAGTTGTCTCAGTTCCTCGACCAGACAAACCCACTTTCCGAAATCACCCACAAGCGTCGTATATCGGCACTCGGTCCGGGTGGTCTTAGCCGCGAGCGTGCTGGTTTCGAGGTGCGTGACGTACACTATAGCCACTACGGCCGTCTGTGTACTATCGAAACACCGGAAGGGCCAAACATTGGTCTTATATCTACCCTGTGCGTACACGCGCAGATCAATGATATGGGCTTCATCGAAACGCCTTACCGCAAAGTAAAAGAAGGCCGCGTAGACCTGAATAATTTCCGCTTCCTAAGTGCAGAAGAAGAAGATCTGGCGAAAATTGCCCAAGCCAACGTTCCTGTAGATGAAGCTGGTAACTTCCTGGAAGATAAAATCAAATCTCGTCAGACGGGTGACTTCCCGATTCTGGATCCGGGTGAGGTAGAATACATGGACATTGCACCCAACCAGATTGTGGGTTTGAGTGCGTCTCTGATTCCCTTCCTTGAGCATGACGATGCCAACCGTGCGCTGATGGGATCGAACATGCAACGTCAGGCGGTACCGCTTATTGTTCCTCAGGTGCCTATCGTAGGTACTGGTCTGGAAGCAAAAGCAGCCCGCGATGCACGTATTCAGATTCATGCCGAAGGTTCTGGTGTGGTAGAATATGTAGATGCAGACCATATACATGTGCGCTACGATCGCGACGATAAAGCACGTCTGGTATCTTTCGAAGACGATCTGAAAGTATATACACTTACCAAGTACAAGAAAACCAACCAAAGCACCAGCATGACGCTGCGCCCATGTGTGCGTAAGGGCCAGAAGGTGAAGCTTGGCGACTTCCTGACAGAAGGTTATGCCACGCAGGATGGAGAACTGGCACTGGGTCGCAACCTGAAAGTGGCGTTCATGCCTTGGAAGGGTTACAACTTCGAGGATGCGATAGTTATCAACGAGAAGGTAGTGCGCGAAGACTGGTTCACATCAGTACACATCGATGAGTATGAGCTGGAAGTGCGCGATACCAAGCTGGGCGAAGAAGAACTGACTCCAGATATCCCCAACGTATCGGAAGAAGCTACTAAAGACCTCGATGAAAACGGTATTATACGCATAGGTGCCCACATTGGCGAGGGCGATATTCTGATAGGTAAAATCACCCCTAAAGGTGAAACTGACCCTACACCGGAAGAAAAACTGTTGCGTGCCATCTTCGGCGACAAAGCCGGCGATGCAAAAGATGCCTCTCTGAAGGCACCAAGCGGTACCGAAGGTATCGTTATTTCAAAGCAGCTTTTCCAGCGTGCCAAGAAAGACAAAAACTCTAAAGTGCGCGAAAAAGCACAATTGGAGAAAATAGAAAAAGTACATGAGAAGAATTTGGAAGATCTGAGAACCTTCCTGTTCGAGAAGTTGTTGATATTGCTGCGCGATAAATCATCAGCTGGTATCACCAACAACTTCGGTGAAACTGTACTGTCAAAAGGTGGTAAGTTCAATACCAAAACTTTGAGTTCTATCGATTATCAGAATGTAAACCCACTGGGTTGGACAGGTGATAAAGAAACAGATGACCTCATCAACCAATTGTTGCACAACTACAACATCAAGTTCAACGAAGAAGTTGGTCGTTACAAACGCGAGAAGTTCAACCTGAGCATAGGTGACGAATTGCCTGCTGGTGTACTGAAACTGGCTAAAGTGTATCTGGCCAGCAAGCGTAAGCTGAAGGTTGGTGATAAGATGGCGGGTCGCCACGGTAATAAGGGTATAGTAGCCAAGATAGTACGCGAAGAAGACATGCCTTTCCTGGAAGACGGTACTCCGGTAGACGTAGTACTGAACCCACTGGGTGTACCTTCTCGTATGAACCTCGGACAAATTTATGAAACTATCCTTGGTTGGGCTGGCCAGAAATTGGGTGTCAAGTTTGCTACGCCAATCTTCGACGGTGCAAGCGTATCAGAAATAGCCAACCTCATTATTGATGCTGGTTTGCCAGAGTTTGGCCACACGTACCTGTACGATGGCGAAACTGGCGAGCGTTTCCACCAGAGGGCTACAGTGGGTATCATTTACATGATCAAGCTGCACCACATGGTTGACGACAAGATGCACGCACGTTCTATAGGCCCATACAGTCTCATTACACAGCAGCCATTGGGTGGTAAAGCCCAGTTCGGTGGTCAGCGTTTTGGTGAGATGGAGGTTTGGGCACTGGAAGCATATGGTGCATCCAACATCCTGCAAGAGTTGCTGACGCTGAAATCGGATGACATTGTAGGTCGTGCCAAGACATACGAAGCCATTGTAAAAGGCGACAACATACCCAAAGCAGGCATACCAGAATCGTTCAACGTTTTGGTGAACGAGCTGCGTGGTCTGGGCCTTGAATTGAAATTTGAGTAGTAGAGTAGATGGTAGAGAGTAGATAGTAGATGGTCATTATGTTATGAATAATTTTAGAGAACTACTCGTGTGGCAGAGATCAATAAACTTAGTTGTTAAGGTTTACGAAATCACACGAGAGTTCCCTAAGGAAGAGAAGTTCAACCTTGTGTCTCAAATGTAGAGAGTTGCAACTTCGATACCAAGTAACATAGCAGAAGGTGCAGGACGAAATACAAATAGTCTTTTCAAGCATTTTCTAACCATTGCTATCGGCTCATCACATGAATTGGAAACGCAGATAATTATTAGTAAACAATTGAGTTATATAAATGAGGATAATTGTAAAGTAATATTGACAGAGTAAATTGTATACAGAAGATGCTGTATGCTTTGCATAACTCGCTACAATAAACAATACGACTATCTACTATATACTAACTACTAAGTACTTACAAGAACATGGCAATAAAGAAAGATAACCGCCCAAAGGCAGGATTTGGAAAGATCACCATCAGTCTTGCATCGCCTGATGCAATCCTCGACCGTTCTTATGGTGAGGTGCTGAAGCCGGAAACTATCAACTACCGTACTTACAAGCCGGAGCGTGATGGTCTTTTCTGCGAAAAGATTTTTGGCCCTGTAAAGGACTATGAATGTTATTGCGGAAAGTACAAGCGTATCCGTTACAAGGGTATCGTGTGCGATCGTTGTGGTGTAGAAGTAACAGAAAAGAAAGTACGTCGCGAGCGTTTGGGCCACATCAAGTTGGTGGTGCCCATCGTACACATTTGGTACTTTAAGAGCCTTCCCAACAAAATTGGCTACCTGTTGGGTGTAAGTTCTAAGAAAATGGAGAGCATTGTTTACTACGAGCGTTACGTAGTAGTACAATCGGGCGATGCAGGCGAAATGATACGTCAGAAGCTGAACCTGAAAGACTCTGAAAATACCGACCAACAATTGCTTACAGAAGACGAATATCTGGAGCTGTTGGACGCATTACCAAAAGAAAACCAATACTTGCCGGATGAAGATCCGAACAAGTTCATAGCCAAGATGGGTGCAGAGGCAGTACACATGCTGCTTTCTCGTATAGACCTCGATAAGTTGTCTTACGACCTGCGTAACTCTGCAGCAAACGAAACTTCTCAGCAACGTAAGCAAGAGGCCCTTAAACGCCTGAGCGTTGTAGAAGCTTTCCGTGATGCGAATACACGTATCGAAAACCGTCTGGAATGGATGGTTATGCAATACATACCGGTAATACCACCAGAATTGCGCCCATTGGTGCCGCTGGATGGTGGCCGTTTTGCGTCATCAGACCTCAATGACCTGTACCGTCGTGTTATTATCCGTAACAACCGTTTGAAGCGTCTGATAGAGATCAAGGCTCCCGAAGTAATCTTACGTAACGAAAAACGTATGCTTCAGGAAGCTGTAGACTCTCTGTTTGATAACAGCCGTAAGAGCAATGCTGTGAAAGCCGAAGGTGGTCGTGCACTGAAATCACTGTCTGATGTACTGAAAGGTAAGCAAGGCCGTTTCCGTCAGAACTTGTTGGGTAAACGTGTCGATTACTCTGGTCGTTCTGTAATCGTGGTAGGTCCCGAAATGAAACTGCACGAGTGCGGTTTGCCAAAAGACATGGCGGCAGAATTGTTCAAGCCATTTATCATACGCAAGCTCATAGAAAGGGGTATCGTAAAAACAGTTAAGAGTGCCAAGAAACTCGTAGAGCGCAAAGAAGCCGTGGTTTGGGACATATTGGAGAATGTACTGAAAGGTCACCCAATCCTCCTCAACCGTGCCCCTACGCTCCACCGTTTGTCTATTCAGGCATTCCAGCCCAAACTGATTGAAGGTAAGGCGATACAACTGCACCCGTTGGTGTGTTCGGCTTTCAACGCCGACTTCGATGGTGACCAGATGGCCGTACACGTACCATTGAGCAATGCCGCCATACTGGAGGCACAATTGCTGATGCTGGCATCGCACAACATCCTCAACCCACAGAATGGTACGCCTATCACCCTGCCATCACAGGACATGGTACTGGGTCTCTACTACATTTCTAAGGGAAAGAAATCAACACCTACCGAAACCGTTAAGGGCGAAAACAAAATATTCTATAGTACCGAAGAAGTACTCATAGCGCACAACGAAGGTCGTGCAGACCTGCATGCATGGATTAAGATTCGTGCCAATATGCGTGAGGCAGATGGTACTATGGTAAACAAAATGATAGATACCACTGTTGGTCGTGTCATATTCAATCAGTTTGTACCTAAAGAAAATGGTTTTGTAAATGCATTGCTTACCAAGAAGTCTTTGCGCGAAATCATTGGTCAGATATTGAAGAACTCCAACATACCTAAGACGGTACAGTTCCTCGACGATATTAAGACACTCGGTTTCCGTACAGCATTCCGTGGTGGTTTGTCGTTCAACATCAGAGACCTTTCTGTTCCGGATGTAAAAG
Organism: Chitinophagaceae bacterium; assembly: GCA_021151685.1. Classification (GTDB taxonomy): domain Bacteria; phylum Bacteroidota; class Bacteroidia; order Chitinophagales; family Chitinophagaceae; genus Nemorincola. The sequence continues at coordinate 6,003 of JAGKWS010000082.1, read as the reverse complement.
AGGAACTGGTAACTGCCGCACAGGCCGAGGTAGACGAAGTATGGGACAACTACAACATGGGTCTCATTACTAACAACGAACGCTACAACCAAATCATCGATATTTGGTCTCGTGTAGATACCCGTGTAACAGAAACATTGATACGCGAGATGGCTGCCGACAAACAAGGCTTCAACTCGGTATACATGATGCTCGATTCTGGTGCCCGTGGTTCTAAACAGCAGGTTAAACAGCTGGCTGGCCTCAGAGGTCTGATGGCAAAACCTCGTCGTAGTGGTTCTACCGGGTCAGAAATCATTGAAAACCCAATCCTTTCAAACTTCAAAGTAGGTCTGAACGTATTGGAGTACTTCATCTCTACCCACGGTGCCCGTAAGGGTCTCGCCGATACCGCCCTTAAAACAGCGGATGCGGGTTACCTTACCCGTCGTCTGGTAGACGTTGCGCAAGATGTGGTTATTACTTCGGTAGACTGTGGTACACTGCGTGGTATTGCTACATCTGCCCTGAAAGACAATGAAGAAATCGTGGAACCATTGTACGACCGTATACTTGGCCGTACGTCTCTGCACGATGTATATGACCCCCTAACCGACAAATTGTTGGTAAATGCTGGTGAAGAAATAACCGAAGATATTGCCAAAGCAATAGACGATAGTCCAATTGATACTGTAGAAATACGCTCTGTGTTGACGTGCGAAAGCCGTAAGGGTGTGTGCTCTAAGTGTTACGGCAAAAACCTCGCTACCGGTTACATGGCGCAGCGTGGCGATGCAGTAGGTATCATAGCAGCACAGTCAATCGGTGAGCCTGGTACACAGCTTACCCTCCGTACGTTCCACGTTGGTGGTGTGGCGGGTTCTTCAGCTATCGAATCTCAGTTGGCTGCCCGTTTCGAGGGTACCATTCAGTTCGATGGTTTGCGTACTACCAAGTTCCGCGACAGCGAAGGCGAAGAGCAGGTAGTGGTTATCGGTCGTACTGGTGAGGTACGTATAGTAGACGTTGCAAACGACCGTCTGCTTATTACCAACAACATACCATATGGTTCTATACTTAAAGTATCTAATGGTAAGAAAGTAGCCAAGGGCGATGTGATTTGTACCTGGGATCCGTTCAACGCCGTTATCATATCAGAAATCAGTGGTCGTGTTCGTTTCGATAGCGTTATTGAAGGTGTTACCTTCCGCGAAGAGGCCGACGAGCAAACTGGTCACCGCGAGCGTGTGGTTATAGAAACCAAAGACAAGACCAAGATACCTGCTATCTATGTAGATGGTAAGGAACAGAAGATGTACAACTTGCCAGTAGGTTCTCACATCATCGTAGAGCCCGATCAGGAAGTACACAATGGTCAGGTACTGGTAAAGATACCACGTGTCATGGGCCGTAGCCGAGACATCACGGGTGGTCTTCCTCGTGTTACAGAATTGTTTGAAGCACGTAACCCAAGTAACCCTGCCGTGGTTGCAGAAATAGATGGTGTTGTAGGCTTTGGTAATGTGAAGCGTGGTAACCGTGAAATTATTGTAGAAAGCCGCGAAGGTCTGGTGAAGAAATATCTGGTGCCGCTTACCCGCCACATCATGGTGCAAGATGGAGACTTTGTAAAAGCAGGTACTTCTTTGTCAGACGGTGCTACCACACCAAGCGATATCCTCTCTATCAAAGGTCCTTTTGCCGTACAGGAATATTTGGTAAACGAAATTCAGGAAGTTTATCGCCTGCAGGGTGTGAAGATTAATGACAAGCACATAGAGGTGATAGTACGCCAAATGATGCGTAAGGTAAATATTGTCGATCCGGGAGATACCAAGTTCCTTGAAGAAGATACAGTAGACAAGTTCGATTTCATGGACGAAAACGACTGGATATTCGACAAAAAGGTGGTTATGGAAGCAGGCGACTCCGACAGGTTGCACCCGGGCCAGATTGTTACTATTCGCGAATTGCGCGAAGAAAACAGTGCCCTGCGTCGTGCCGACAGGAAACTGGTTGAGTATCGTGATGCCAATCCTGCTACCTCGTCGCCCATGTTGTTGGGTATTACCAAGGCATCCTTGGGTACGCAAAGCTGGATATCAGCCGCATCGTTCCAGGAAACAACCAAGGTACTTTCTCAGGCAGCTATCAATGGCAAACTCGATACCCTTGCGGGCCTCAAAGAGAACGTCATCACGGGCAACCTTATACCAGCAGGTACTGGTATGCGCGAGTTCGAAAGTCTTGTGGTCGGTTCTAAAGAAGAGTTCGAATTGTTGTTGGCAAACAGAGATGTGCTGCAATTCGATGATGAAGAATAGTACAATAAAATACATAATAGGAAAACGGGGACGGTACTACACCTCCCCGTTTTTTTATGTGCTATAAATAATTGTTTTGGGGTACAAACTACCACACCCTTGCTATATTGATGATGGCAATACAAGTGCGGCAATAATACCAGAGCCAACAACTTTGCCATGTATCGGCGGCTTTATGGCCCTATATGGTGGCGCATGTATGCTATGCAGGCAAAAGATGGACTGAATATTATCTGTGTCTGTGGTACCATAGGCTATTATTCGCCACAAATGCGGTGCCGCATCAGTACACCCACTTCACCTGCCCATGTATGTAGAAATGGGTATGGCCTTCGCTGGTCACTACTTCCAGTGTTCCGTCTTCGTGGGCCTGCACAATTGTTGCATACCATGCCTCCTCATTGCCGGAAAACAGTTGCTGTTTGCCCCTGTGAAACAGCAACTGATTGTACGCTTCCATTACTACCGGTACTTTCGCTGCGCGTGCGCTGCATGCTACTATGGCACCCCTCAGTTGGTCTCTTACGTCATCTACCTGTAGCTGTTGGCCAGATGCCATAGTAAGGGATATCGCCGCTGGCAAATTGTCAGGAAAAGACTCTTGTAGTATGTTTAGCCCAATGCCTACTATACTGTGCGTCCACAAGCTGCCACGTAGTACATTTTCAATAAGAATACCTCCTGCCTTTTTGTCATTGACAATGATGTCGTTGGGCCACTTTATGTGTACGGTGCAATCCGGAAGTAATTTTTGCAAAACATTTACAACAGCCACGGCTATAGAGGCACTAAATGCAAATTGCGAAGAAATTGGCATTTGTGGGGTTATAATGATGCTCATTAGCAGGCTCTTGCCCGGTGCATCTGTCCATTTTCGCCCTCGCTGCCCTTTTCCTCCATGCTGGCTACGTGCAGTTATCGTCAATCCATTGTGCGCCTTATCGTCATTTACCAACTGCATGGCATAGTTATTGGTACTATCTGTGTTATCCAGTCTTATTAGCACCCAATCGGTATTTGTCATGTGGTGAAGTGCGAAAAGATTTATAATTTTGATAAAATACTATTACGGTTTTTCGGAACAAAACTAATACGCAATTTTGGAGAAAATAATCACAGCTACCGACGAGCGCAAAAATACTTTTTCACGTCTTAACAGGAACAGTAAGCTATTCAAAGAAATTATCAAGGCAATTCAAGATAAGAAAGGAGACAGTATCATGTCTCTCGATCTGAAAAAAATAGATGAAGCTGTTGCAGACTACTTTGTACTATGCGATGCTAATTCTCATGTACACATGAAAGCAATTGCCGACAACATTGTTGATGAGGTAGCGAAAGAGTGTGGCGAAAAACCATACCATGTGGAATATGGCGAAAGTTGGACACTTGTTGACTATGCCAATATAGTAGTACACATTTTCAGGCAAGAGCAGCGTGCTTTTTATAATCTCGAAGGTTTGTGGGCCGATGCCCCCAGACAGGAGCATCAGTAGAAAGAAAGAAGGCAAACAGTATCTACATACATATAACAAGTAAGAAAGTATAAAGGACAAAATGGAAGATAATAAGCAAAACATGAACCCCGGAGATCAGCGGCAGGGTAGTGATAACGGATCGAATGGAAGCTCTCCGAGAAAAGGACCTCGATTTAATATTTATTGGATATATGGTCTTATACTCCTTGCTATCTTAGGCGCTCAGTATTTTGGGGGCAGCCTTGGTGCATCGGTATCAGAAAAGACATTCCGCGAATTCACCGAATACTTGTCTAAAAAGCAGGTAAACAAACTGGTGGTGGTGAATAATGAACAGGTTGAAGTATTTCTGAAGCAGGGTGCTGTACCACCTGCTGCACCCGGCCGTGTACCAACCATTGCCAGTGGTACAGAAAAAACACCTGCTTTTACCTTTAAAATCGGCTCTTTAGACCAGTTTGCTAAAGACCTTGCCGATGCACAAAAGAATCTGGCCGATGCCGATAAGGTATTGGTTGTGTACGACCACAGGGGCGATGGCAAATTTGGTTTGCTCTACAACTTCCTGCTACCCATGATACTCATTGTAGCCATGTTCTTCCTTGTATACCGCAAGATGGGTACCGGCGGCGGTGCTGGTGGTGCTGGTGGCATATTCAATATAGGTAAGTCAAAGGCGCAACTCTTCGAAAAAGGTACAAAGGTCAATATCACATTCAACGATGTTGCCGGGCTCGATGAAGCTAAAGTAGAGGTTATGGAGATTGTAGATTTCCTGAAAAACCCTAAAAAATACACAGCACTTGGTGGTAAAATACCCAAAGGTGCATTGTTGGTAGGCCCTCCAGGTACTGGTAAGACATTGCTGGCCAAAGCGATGGCCGGCGAGGCACAAGTACCTTTCTTCTCTATGTCTGGTTCCGATTTTGTGGAGCTCTTCGTAGGGGTGGGTGCCAGCCGTGTACGAGATTTGTTCAAGCAGGCACGCGAAAAGGCACCGTGTATAGTGTTTATAGACGAGATTGACGCTATAGGCAGGGCACGTGGCAAGAACATGGTAATGAGTAACGACGAGCGCGAAAACACCCTGAACCAGATGCTGGTAGAAATGGATGGTTTCAGTGGCGATAGTGGCATCATTGTACTGGCGGCTACCAACCGCCCCGATGTGCTCGATAGTGCGTTGCTGCGCCCCGGTCGTTTCGATCGTCAGATATCAATAGACATACCTGATGTAAAAGGACGCGAGAAGATTTTTGAAGTGCATCTGAAGCCTATCAAACGTTCAAAGGACCTCAATATTCGCAAGATGGCCATACAAACACCGGGTTTTGCCGGTGCCGATATTGCCAATATCTGTAACGAAGCCGCCCTTATTGCCGCCCGCAAGGGTAAAACCGAGGTAGATATGAGCGACTTTAACGATGCAATAGATCGTGTGATCGGTGGCCTCGAAAAGAAAAATAAAATCATACTACCCGAAGAAAAGCGTGTTATCGCCTACCACGAAGCAGGTCACGCTGTATCGGGTTGGTTCTTAGAGCACGCACATCCATTGGTGAAGGTAACCATAGTGCCACGCGGCGTTGCAGCACTTGGCTATGCACAATACCTGCCCAAAGAAATGTACATACGCACCACAGACCACCTTATGGACGAAATGTGTATGTCGTTGGGTGGCCGTGCCGTAGAAGAGTTGGTTTTCGGCAAGATATCTACCGGTGCCCTTAGCGACTTGCAGCAGGTAACACGTATGGCCTATGCCATGGTGTCTATGTATGGTATGAATAAAGTTGTGGGCAATATTTCTTTCTACGACCCTCAGAGCGACAATAGTTTCTCTAAGCCATACTCTGAGGAAACCGGCAAACTGATAGATGACGAGGTACGCAAACTGGTGGCTGAGGCTTATGACCGCGTAAAACAGATTCTAAACGATAAACTGGAAGCCGTTACTACCATTGCCGAAGAGTTGCTGAAGAAAGAAGTTCTCTTCAAAGACGATATGGAAAGGTTACTCGGCAAACGTCCGTACGAAGACAACTCCCTGTCCGAGAATGATGAAGTAAAAGAACTGCCTGTACAAACGGCATAGGATGAATGTCAATAATTTATTTTGACATTTCCTCATAAGCAACAGACGATTAGAAAGAATAGAACGTGACGCAAACATTGAAGACATCGAGGGCGAAAGAGAACATACTGGGGCGTATCAGAAAACA
>JAGKWS010000001.1 GCA_021151685.1 Chitinophagaceae bacterium | reverse complement strand
GTACTATATATGATGAATATAATTTGTTTATTTGTCGCGTACCAACAGGTAGCCTGCAAGGTCGGTAAGAGGTTTTTTACGTGCCGATGGTACTGCTACATTGTCGAGGTTTGAAAAAGCGAGGTCGGAATAATGACGGATAGTTTCACGGCACAGGTCGTGGGTACCTGTAGCTTCAAACAGTTGCAGCATTTCTGCTACTTTTTCGTCAGATGCTTCTGTGTTTAGTAGCTGTGTTATTTGTGCATGTTGTTGGGGTGTGGCCAGCTCCTGCGCCTTCAGCATCAGGAAGGTTTTCTTATTGGCTCTGATGTCGCCACCGTTTTGTTTGCCCAGTTTGGCAGGGTCGCCAAATGCATCCAGATAATCGTCTTGAAGCTGGAAGGCAATGCCCATATTTTTACCGAAATCGTAGAGCTTTTTAGCGTTATCGCCCAGTGCCCCACCGGTCAGCGCGCCCATCTTCAGGCTACAGGCCAATAGTACCGATGTTTTCAGGGTTATCATATTGATGTACTCCTCTATAGTTACATCGTTACGTGTTTCGAAGTCCATATCCAGTTGCTGGCCCTCGCACACCTCTATGGCTGTTTTGTTGAACAGGGTTAGAATAGGTTGCAGATTCTTATCTATCTGCGCCAGTTGCTGATAGGCAAAGATGCAGGTAACATCGCCGCAAAGAATGCCGGCGGTGAGCCCATACTTGTGATGCAGGGTAGGTTGCCCACGCCGTAGCGGCGCTTTGTCCATAATGTCGTCGTGAATGAGGGTAAAGTTGTGGAACAGCTCTATGGCAGTTGCTGCATGCCATGCATCTTCGTTGATGTCGGTAAACAGTTCGCAGGCCATCATGCACACAACGGGGCGTATGCGTTTGCCACCCAATTGCAACAAGTACCTACATGGGTCGTACAGATTGGCAGGCTGCGCCGGGAAGGGTAGTGTATGGGTGAAACGATGCTCGAATGACTGTACGAGGTCGGAAAATGATTGCATTATTTGCGTTTTTTATTGTTGTTTTTCTTTGTCTGTTTGCTTTTCTGCTGTTGTTCAGCTGGGGCTGGTTTGCGTTTTTGTTTCGCTGGCAGGCCCACAAGGCCATAGTCCAGTTGCCGCTTGGCAAGGTTGGCGGCCAGTACCTTTATGGTCACTTTATCGCCCATGGCAAACCGCATACCCGTGTAGCGGCCAGCCAACGAGTATTCGCGTTCGTTCCATACAAACTGGTCTATATCCATCAGCTCGCTGGCTGCTACCAGTCCTTCGCATTTATGCTCGGTAGTTTCGGCCCAGAAGCCAAAAGATGCTACACCGCTGATGACGGCTTCGAATTCATTGCCCACAAAAGCCTTCATATATTCTACCTGCTTGTACTTATTGGCAGCCCGTTCGGCTTCCATAGCGCGGCGTTCCTGATCGGAGCAGTGGCGGCAGAGTATCTCCAGATTTTTTATGGGTTGTATGTCGTTTTGCAGGCATTGTTGTAGTATGCGGTGTACCAACACATCGGGGTAGCGGCGAATGGGCGAGGTGAAATGACAGTAATAGTCGAACCCAAGGCCATAATGCCCTACGTTGTGGGTGGTATACTCGGCCTTGGCCATGGTGCGTATGCCCAGTTGCTCCAACACATGCTGTTCGGGTTTGCCTTTTACGGTATCCAGCATTTGGTTGAACGATTCGGCAATGGTGGTGGGGGTAGACAAATTGAACCGAATGCCATAGCGGGATGCAAACAGGGCAAATACACTTAGTTTATCCTCATCGGGGGTGTCGTGTACGCGGTAGGGGAAGGGAACTTCTTTATCCTTGTACAGCACATGCCCTACGTGGGTGGCTACAGCCCTGTTGGCCAGTAGCATAAACTCTTCTACCAGTTGGTGGGCCTCCTTACTTTCTTTGATGACTATACCTATAGGGCGTGCCTGCTCATCGAGCTTGAAGCGCACCTCCTGCGAAGAAAAGTTGATGGCCCCTTTCTTAAAACGTTCGGCCCGCAGGTTTTGCGCCATAGTATTGAGCAGCAGTAATTCTTTCTGATTATCGCCCCTGGCACTTTCTATTATTTCCTGCACCTCTTCGTAGGTGAAGCGGCGATTGGAGTGTATGGCCGTTTTGCCCAGCCATGTATCTTTTACCTTGCCTGCCTTGTTGATAGTAAAGATGGCCGAAAATGTATATTTATCTTCATTGGGGCGCAGCGAGCATAGTTCGTTCGACAGTCGCTCGGGCAACATAGGTAGCACCCTGTCTGGCAGGTACACGCTGGTGGCCCGCAGGTAGGCCTCTTTATCCAGTTCGGAGCCGGGCGTAACATAGTGGCTCACATCGGCAATGTGTACCCCCACCTCGTACCAGCCACCCTTCAGGGTGCGAACAGAGATAGCATCGTCAAAGTCGCGGGCATCTACAGGGTCTATGGTGATGGTGAGCGTATCGCGCATGTTGCGGCGGTTTGCCATTTCGTTACTATCTACTCCGTCTGGTATGCGGGCGGCTTCTTCCAGCAAATCGTCTGGAAACGCCAACGGGAAACCATTCTCGGCCAGTATGCCACGCATAGCAATTTCGTTCTCAGTCTCCTGAGTAAGAAGGCTGAGTACCTCGCCCACCGGATTTTTGGTTTTGGCACTCCATTCTATGATACGTACCATCACATGGTCGCCGTCTTTTGCCCCATTCAGCAGATGAAGTGGTACGTAAATGTCTACCGGTATTTTGTCGCTATCGGGTATCAGAAAAGCAAAGTGTGCATGAACTTCTATATGTCCGCTGAATTCAGTTTGTTTCCGGCGTATAATGGAGGTAATGTTACCTTCCATACGCTTTGAAGAATCGCGTTGTGCCCGTACGGTTACTTGTACTTCGTCGCCGGGTAGGGCAAAGAGCATATTCTCGGGCTTGATGATGATGTCGCGCTCAAGGCCTGCTACAATAACAAAGCCCATGCCGCCCCTGCTTATATCAAGCTTGCCGGTATATGTTTTCGTCTCGGCAAGTGGATGTTTGCCATTTTTTTTTTGTTTGCTTGCCATCAGGGTATAAAGATAAGGGCAAATGGAACCGAATGGCACAATGGTGGTGGCTGTTACCTGAAACAACAAGCCGCGCCCTTGTTGTGAGGAGCGCGGCTTGTTGTTTGTAAAGCAGGATGAACTGTTATTGTATGGAAAGTTGTTTTACCACCGGTGCCACATTGGTATCGGCAAAGGCAACACGCACTATGTACATGCCGGGTAGCAAGTCGCTCGTATTGATGATGAAGTTGTTCTTATTGGCAGGTGTATACTGTCGAACTACACGACCAGTGTAGTCTGTGATAGTAATAACACCCATAGCAGCTTCAGACGATAGCGATGTAGTGGCACCGGCCGGATTGGGGTACAGTGAAACGCCTGCTACACTTCTGTTTTCCTGTATGCCGGTGGTGCACATAAGCGAAAAGCAGAAATCGCGCACCATAGAGTCTACCGAGTTGAGCATGGTGGTATTGCCGTTCCATGGGCAATGGCCCTCGCCGGGGTATATTTTGCTCCAGTGGTATATGCCCCTGGCCACATATTCGGGTTCTAACTGCCCAAGGCCACAAAGTGTTACCGGCACTACGCCTCCCATTGGTTTGCCACAGTTGTAGGGTACGGTTACATCGTCGGTGCCCTGTACGTTTACAGAGGGCACATTGCCGGTTTCAACAAATGTTGCTTTATTCAGTGCGCCTGCAAGGTTCACCACAGCGCGTATTTTCAGGTTGTAGCCATCGTTCCCGCTATTTCCGTCAAAGCCACCATTGGTGAGCATTGTGTCGGCAATGTAGGAGGGTACCTCGGCAAATGTATTGAGGTAGGCTGCATGCATAAACAGCACCGCACCGGCCGAGTTGCCGCCAACAAAAATGTTATTTGTGTCTATCTTGTAGGTATTGGTAGTGGCAGCGTCTTTTACAAAGAAGCGTGCAGCGGCCTTGCCATCGCTTATGGCTTTTACCACTATGGCTATTGCCTTGTTAGAGTCGGCAATAGAGAAAAAGTCGCCAAGGCGGTAATTGATGGATGCAGCTACATAACCTCTTTTGGCAAAACGTTTACACATTTCCACCACTGTGCCATCGGCTGTTTTGTTGCCACTTATGAAGCTGCCACCATGCGCCAGCAACATTACAGGGCGGTTGGTATAGGTATCGCCGGTTGGCTGGTATATATCCATTTGCAGGTTGTGCGGTGTAGAGTAGGTGACAGTGGTTACCGTATAATCGGTAAACAATTCAGTGTTGTATCGGCCTGCCGGGCACTGTGCTGTCGCTTTTTGCCCAGCTATCATACCCGATGTAAGCAAGAATGCGTAGAGGAGTTTCTTCATACAAAGTGGAAATTAGAATTGTTTAAGAATTGATACAAGTTACAAATAAATAATCTCAAAGTGATGGAAATAATTTCATCGTGGGTATGGTGTGTACATTTTTATGGTTATCACTTCAATTAACTGTGTGGCAATATGGTATACGGGTTGATTGATTTCTTGCCTTTGTGGTGAATAGGCTTTATTTTGCTGACAAATAGACACATAACCATGAAAATAAAAGTTATTGCAGGTATTGGTTTGATTTTTTTGATGGCAGCCTGCGGGCAGAAGGAAGAAAAGGCGGGTGTAAAGGGTAATGCAGAGGCTCAGGCACATTATCTGAAGGCTAATGACTATCTGGTGGCTGCAAAGTTTGACAGTGCTGAGAATGAGTACAATGCGTGTCTTAAATCGGACTCTACACATCACCTTGCTTATTTTCAGTTGAGCAATCTGTACCAGCTTACGGGTGAATTTGACAAAGGGATGAACTGCATTAACCGGGCCATAGAACTAAACCCGGAGTTTGCGATGGCATTTTACAACAAGGCCAACCTGCTGGAAATGCTGGGAGATGACAAAGGAAGCATGACACAGATAAACCGGGTACTGGCCCTGAAGCCCGATTTTTTTGCGGCACGCATGGCGCGGTCGCAAAAGCAAGCTGCAAAGGGCAAATTCAAAGAAGCCATTACCGACCTTGATGAAGCCATATCGATGCGCCCCGGTTTTGCACTGGCCTACAATGCGCGCGGCACGGCACGGTACCGTATGGGCGATTTGGAGGGGGCGTTGCAAGATTTTTCGAAAGAAGTGGAGATAAGGCCAACCCACATAATGGGCTTTGTGAACCGGGCAGCAGTATACGGAAGCATGAAAAATTACCGGGCGGCAATAGACGACATTTCGCACCTCATAGCTACCGATGCCACATGGTCTCAGGGGTATATTTTGCGTAGCAACTATTACTATATGGCTGGCAAAAAAGATAGTGCCTGCGAGGATATTAAAATAGCAAAGATGATGCGCCACCCGCAGGCCGAGCAGTTGGATAAACAATATTGCAAGTAGCTACACGCATTGCTTTAAAGAGTTTTTATATTCGGTTGTGTTTTTATTTAAGAAAAGTATTTGTAGCTTTAAGAAATTCTTAACTAAAAACATCGATATGAAGAAACTCTTTACCATGCTTACGGCCATGTTATTGGCTGGTGCTTACCAGAGCGGAGCGCAGATATTCTGGACAGAAAACTTTGAAAGCGGTAGCACCGCCGGTGCGTTGGCATCGACCTACACCGGGCCCAATGGGGCATGGGCGGTAACCAGTACGGGTACCAATGGGGCTTTTGGCAACATATGGTATGTAAGCTGTGCCGAGAACGGGCATACCAATGGTGTGTGTGGAACTGGCTGTGATGCTGTAAGTGCCACTGCTACACTGGCTACCCTGCACATAAGTGCGGCCAGCTCTATTGGTGGCGATGTGGGTGCGGCCTACAATGCCGGGCCACTGATGGCTACAACCAACTTTAGGGCAGAGTCGCCAACCATAAACTGTACCGGCAAGGTGGGTATTACCCTTTCATTCAATTATATTGAAAATGGAGATGGTGCCAACGACGATGCCTCGGTATGGTACTATGATGGTTCTACGTGGGCTATACTGGTGAACACGCCTAAAACACCTGCATCTGCCTGCTCGCCACAGGGGCAATGGACCAGTTATTCTATTGCATTGCCGGCAAGTGCCAACAATAATGCATCTGTAAAAATCGGGTTTAACTGGACCAATAATGATGATGGTGTAGGTACCGACCCATCTTTTGCAGTAGATAGTGTGGCACTGAGCGCACCCGCCTCTACCACGCCCGATGCTGTAATGACTACAAGTGCCACAACAGTATGCAGCGATAGCTGCATTACAGTTACCAATACCAGTACAGGTACGGCATCTATCGATAGTTTCAGGTGGAGGTGCCCCGGTGCTACTATTGCCACACCGGGTGCAAGTCCGGCAACTATCTGTTTCCCCACACCGGGTACCAGCAATGTAAAATTGTATTTGTATGATGGTGGTGTGATAGTAGATTCGGCAACAACAGCCATAACGGTGAAGAGAACACCAACTCCGGTTATCATCAAAACAGGCGCTACGCTATCGGTATCGGGCTCATACACGTCTTACCAATGGTATAATGGTCTTGCCCCTATTGCAGGTGCCACCAACGCATCGTACACCTACTCTACGCCGGCAGTATATGGGGTAGTGGTAGATTCTAACGGTTGCCGGGGCGTGGGTATCAGAAACACGGTGGGGGTAAACGAACTGACGAATGATGCGAACAGCTATTGGATAGACAATCAGGTTGGTGGTAGTTTGGTACTACATGCCACCACGCCTATGAACGTACCTACAACAGTAAGTGTGTACGACATGACTGGCAGGGTAATAAACACCACGCAATGGCAAAAGGGACAATACTATCTGGAGGTGCCCATGCAATATTTACCAGCGGGCATGTACATAGTGCGTGTAGGCGATGGCTATATACCTACTGTGTTGCAGTGGATAAAGGAGTAGATTCTGTATGTTGACACAACTAATTGGAGGGCCACCATTGTGTGGCTCTTTTTTGTTGGTTACGAACGAATAACTGTATAGCTGCCATCGTCGGCCATGCGAATGATGCGCGATGGTGCATTTCGGGTAGCATCGCACTGCCGGTGTTGCACCACATAGCCAGCCCCATCAATCACAATAGGGGCTATTTCGTGGTAGAGGGCAGGTGCGGGTTGGCCGCTGATGTTGGCAGAGGTTGATATAATAGGTTTCCGGAACCGCTTGATGAGTGCCTTGCAGAAAGGGTCTGTAGTAACGCGAATGGCAATGCTGCCGTCTTCGTTTACGGCATTGTCGGCAAGGCCTATGGCATTGTCGTAGATAACGGTGGTAGGTTTGTCAAACTCTTCTACCATAGCAATAATGTCGGGTGGCGGGGCTGCTACATAGCGTAGTATGTCGCGGGCATCGGCCAGTAACACAATCATACTTTTTTCGCGCGGGCGTTGTTTCAGGGCAAAGACAGCATCTACCGCAACTTCATTGGTGGCATCGGCACCGAGGCCCCACACGGTGTCTGTAGGGTAGAGGATGGTTTGCCCGTTGGTAAGGGCTGCAATGCAGTTTTTTATGTCTTGTTCAAAGTCCACCATAATAGTTGCTGGTTGGTAATAGTATTGGCACAGTTGAAATGGCCTTGGGGGCATTGGCGATGCCCATGCAGGCCACAGGGGCGGCAGGGCATGGGTTCGGTTGTTTCTACTACTTTGGCTTCGGGCCTCAAAGGGCCAAAACCAAAGGCAGGAATGGTAGAGCAAAACACAGCCGTGAGCGGCGCATTGATGGCTGAGGCAAAATGTAGTGGTGCAGAGTCATTGGCATAATTCATTACGGCATCCTTCATTAATGCGGCCGAACTGAGGTAGGACAATTGGCCACAAAGGCTGGATACCCCGGCACGCCCACTGGCGGTAATAATGGCTTGTGCATTTTCTTCATCGCCGGGGCCACCAATAAGGTATACATGGTATGCGGGGGGGATATCGCGTATCAGTTGCGCCCATTTGTGGGCGGGGAACTGCTTGGTGAACCATACCGAAGATGGCGCAATGCATATATACGGCCCAATGGCTTTGTAACCAGCTACCGATGCCCGGTGTGCGGCAGTGGGGTACAGTGCCGGTAGCGCAGGTGTGGCATCGGTGATGTCGGCAATTAGTAACTGGTTGCGGCTGGTTTCGTGTACCGGAATCTCCGATGGCAGTGTATGTATCTGGTGTGCTACTCGGTGAGTAAACAGGCGCGAAAGCGGATTCTTATCGAAGCCGGTGGTGTAGGGTGCGCCCGAAAGTGCTGTAATGATGCCGGAAGATGCAAAACGATGCAGGTTGATGACATGCGTATATTGGTTGCTGCGGACCTGGCCTATGATTTTGACCAGATTGGCCATTTTGCCTTCTTTTTTATCCCACACTATTACCTTGCCAATGTATGGATGCTCATCGAGCAGGCCTTCATTGCCCTTGCGCAGCAAAAAGTGAATAGTAGCATCGGGATAGTATTGGTGCAGCTTTTCTGTAACGGCTGTTGCCAGTACCACATCGCCTGTAAAGGCCGTCTGAATAACAAGAAAACGGTGCATTGGCGGGCAAAGTTACGGTGTTTGGGTTTAGATGGTTTTAACAATAAAAAAATCCGTTTTTCGATTTTTTGGTATTAAATTTGTTTTTCAACAAGTGATAAAGAACCATTAAACAATGAGAAAGCTATTCCTTTCAGCAAGTATTGTATTGATGTCGTGCAGTGCATTGATGGCACAGGACAAAAAGAGTAAAAAAGACAAGAAGAAAGAGAAAGCACAAACCGAAGTAGCTGCAGCCCAACTGGCGGCACCGGTAGCTCCAACCCCACCTGCCAATCAGAATGCCGATGACATGTCGTTTGCCAACGCTGCACACGACTTTGGTGTAATACCAGAAGGGCCTGATGCCAATTTTGTATTCACGTTTGTGAACAAGGGTAAAGAGCCTATTGTTATTCAAAAAGCACAGCCTTCTTGTGGTTGTACTGTTCCTTCTTATTCTGGCGAGCCTGTAAAACCGGGCGAGACAGGCAAGATAGATGTGTCTTACCATACCAAGGGACGTGTTGGTGCATTCAACAAGTCTATCACGGTTACATCTAATGTGGGCATGAAGGTGTTGACGATATCGGGCAATGTAGAGAAAGCTCCGGCAAGCTCTGTGCCAGAGAACAACTCTATGATGAAGACCAACTAAACTATTAATATAACAACCTCTTAAACGGGAAATACAACAACAATGAAAAAGGTATTTATTACTTTCCTTTGCCTGTCGGTATCGGCCGCGGTGGCAACTGCACAAGACAACAAAACTGCCGCACCTGCGGCTACACCTGCTGCCCAGCAAACTCCGCCACCTCCTCCTCAGGAAAAGAAGGTGAATGAGAAAGCGGGTAAGTTTAAGTTCAAAGAGGAAACACACGATTTTGGCGAAGTTCCGGAAGGTCCAACCGCCGAGTTCGATTTCGAATTTACTAACACAGGTAAAGAGCCTATCGTCATCAATGAAGCGCATGGCTCTTGCGGTTGCACTGTACCTAAATGGCCACAGGAACCAATTCCACCAAAGGGAAAGGGTGTAATACATGTTACGTACAACACTACAGGCCGCCCCGGTCCTATTATGAAGGAAGTTACCATCAACTCTAATGCACAACAGAGCCCAATGGTATTGCACATACGTGGCAATGTGAAGCCAAAGCCAGCAGAAGCGCAACCAGCGGCTCCTGCGGCACCAGCTGGTCACTAATAACAACTGTTGCATATGTTTTTAACAAAATAGTTGGCTTCGGCCAACTATTTTTGAAATAGGATGTTTGATGCACGATAAGCCGTGTATAGGAAACTGTTTATGTGGCTGCTAACAACACAAATGAACATACAATGAAAAAGATTTTATTTGTACTATTTAGTGCTATTGCATCGGTAGGTGCAGTAAAGCAGGGTGTAGCGCAAGAGAAAGCAGCTGCACAAAGTGGACCCAAATTTCGTTTTGAAAGTGGCGAAACGCACGATTTTGGTGTGGTGAAACGTGGCCCGGTGGCTATGCATACATTCAACTTTACAAATGTGGGTAGCGAACCGATCATTATCATGAATGTGACCCCGTCTTGTGGTTGTACCAATGTAGAGTGGAGTAAAAATCCTGTGTTGCCCGGTGAAAAAGGCTTTATACAATTGGGGCTAAAAACGGAAGAACAACATGGTGTTTTTCATAAAGAGGTTTACATACAGTCGAACGCAATAACCCCCAAGGGAGAAAAACGTTATACCTTGTACATAAAGGGTAATGCAAAAGACGACGTATCTGATGATGATACAAAAAAAGCGGGAGAAAAAACGACGACAAAGGGTAAGAAAAAGAAGAAGTAGTACACTGTAATATATTTAGAAGTCCCCGTAGCTGCAACAGATACGGGGACTTCTAATGTAATGTATTATTGTTGTTCTTGTTGGTGTAGTGCCAGTGCTGTGGGTAGCCCATCCATGCTGGTAGTGTTGTTGTCGGCTCTGTATTTGGCCAATCCGTCATCTCCTTTTTTGGCTACCCATTGCCATGCGTGGTCTCTTTCGCCGGCATACTGGTAGAGGGGTACCGTATAGCCGCAGGATGTTTGCACTTTATGAATGTCAGCCAAAATTATCTGTCGCACACCGGGTGCATCGGGGAAGAGATTTATATAGTCTGCAAAAGCACTATGCGATGGTAGTATGGTACTACCTGTACCATAGAGCCGTAATATATTGGGTGGGCCATCGAATGCGCAAAACATGAGCGTGATGCGACCATTTTCTAAAATGTGCGCAGATGTTTCGTTTCCACTGCCCGTAATGTCGAGGTAAATAACTTGTGTGGGCGAAAGGACACGGAAACTATCCAGCCCCTTGGGCGACAGATTGATATGGCCATTGGCAGCAAGCGGTGCCGTAGCCACAAAGAACATTTTTTGCTTGTCTATAAATTCGATATGTGCTGGCTGCAAGCTGTTGGAGAATTTGCCCATAAGTAATAGGATTATGAGGAATAAAATGTTTTTACTATTTGAATATGATGCATTTTTCGGGGTACTCGGTTGCATGGCGCAGTACCAGATTCCGTATGTAGTCGTTGTCTTGTAGAGGGTCTATGCATTCTTCCAGTATATCGGCACTTTTCAGTTGCGTTTCCTTGTCGGTTATGTACCCCATTCCGCAGATGTTGCCATTTTTCATCAGTATACAGCTATACTCGTTGTCTTCCAACCCGCGGTCTACAATGGCAAATGTGGGTAGATTTTCGCGTAGATAAGCAACGGCTTTTTCTGCCCGCATATTGTATTCTTCGGGGTTGTGCGGTTCTGTGCAATCGCATTCGGTTGCTTTGCTGATGTTGCATAGACGACTGCACAAACTAAAATCTTCTATCAGTTGCCGAAGGCGAAAGTGGCCTTCGTTAATAGTATTGAATGTGTAGAGTGGCTTGATGCTGCGCCTCGTTTTCTCAACCGTCAGTCGTTTGAATCCCTGCATGTCTTCGTACATAAACAGGCCGAATTGTGCCAGATAGCCCCGTTGGCTGCGATTGTAAGCGGGCCATAATTTGCGGATTTCTGTACTTTCCAGAATATGTGCCATCAACTCGGTTCCACACTGTCGGTAGCTTATGTGATGCGTTTCTCGTAGAAAATCTTGTTTCTGCCGCGTAGGTTTATTGTTAGAGAAGTGTGTACGTACCCGCTTGCGAATGTTGCGCGCCTTGCCTACATATATAGCCTTGCCGGTAGCATTGTAAAAGTAATATACGCCTGTTACGGCAGGCAGTTCCTCCAGCTCGGTAACGGGCAGGTGTGGCGGTACATACTGCTCGGCATTGCGGCCCTTCAGCATGGCTGGTATTATGCCCTCGGTATCTTTTTCGGTCAGTATGGTCAGTAAGTCGGCAGTGGCCAGAGCGTCGCCACCCGCGCGGTGATGGTTGGCATGGGTAATGCCCAGTCGTTGGGTTATTTTACCCAAACCATATGCAGGCAGGCCGGGTATTACCTTGCGTGCCAGCCTGATGGTGCATAACTTACGTGTAGTGAGGTCGAAGCCAGCCTCTTGCAGATGGTGTTTTACGAATGAGTAATCGAAGTTTACATTGTGTGCCACAAATACTTTGTCTTGCAGCAAGTCGTTTACTTGTGCGGCAATTTCGGAAAACGATGGTGCATTGGCCACCATTTGGTTGGTGATGCCAGTGAGCCGCTGTATAAAGTAGGGGATGGGTACATGCGGGTTCACGAGCGATTCGTAAAAGTGCAGCACTTTAGTACCATCGTGTATGGCGATGGCAATTTCGGTAATGCCGTTTGAGGCTGCAAAACTTCCTGTGGTCTCTATATCTACAACTGCGTATAACACTATTCTATCCTCGGCATATTGTAAAATAAAGGTAGGGATTTTGTAATTGGTGACGAAGTGATGTTTTGGGAATATGGCCGAACAGTAAGCGGATTATTATCAATAACGTTTGATTAATGATTTTTGTGATTATGTATGCGTTAATGTTTGTTAATTTGCCGTTGCTTTTATGATGTGAAATAGTTTTTTGTATTTCGCTGTAATATACCTGTCTTCTAATGCCAAAATACGTTTGTGACCTATGCTGAGAAACTGTATTGCCATGTGGACTGTGCTGATTGCGCTGCTACCGGGTTATGCCGTTGCACAAGGGCAGGCATTGGCCTTTAATACGGCACCGGGCAACAACAAAACCGTTGCAACACCCACAATAACATCGCGCGAGGAAGCTGCAAGGCTAATGGCTGCAGAACTGGCCCGACTGGCTGATGGCGACTGTGCCGTAATGAGGCAGGCAATAAAGGCCGGTGCCGATGCCGCTACGAAAGGGCCCGGTGGCTGGACTGTACTGCATACGGCAGCCATAGCCGGCGATGAAGGACTGATAAAGTTGGGCCTTGCCCGCAAAATAGCTGTAAATGCATTGTGGCGAACGGCCACAATGGCTACTACGCCACTATACTGGGCCATAAAAAAAGGCAATGAAAATGCGGCACAATTGCTGATAGATAACAATGGTACTCTGGGGGTGAAGAATGGCCAGGGGAAACAACTGTATGATAGTGGTAATTATTATGTAGGCAACTTTGTAGCAGGAGACCGGCATGGACGTGGTACTATGTACTATGCCGATGGTAGCCGCTATACGGGCAACTGGCATCAGGGGCAAACAAATGGCTGGGGTACGTATTACTATACCGATGGCAGTGTTTACGAAGGCAACTGGGCCATGGATAAAATGTGGGGCGCAGGTACCTTGCATATAGCCGGAGGCGACTGTTACGAGGGCGATTGGGTTGATGGACATATGCAGGGCAGGGGTACATTCTGGTGGCGAAACGGTGCAAGGTTTTCTGGCTACTTTATGGGTGGTGTGCAGACGGGTGAAGGAACATTCTACTGGTCTGACGGAGACAAGTATGTGGGTGGTTTTGAAAATGGATTAATGAATGGCAAGGGTATAAAGTACTTTGCCAATGGCGACAAGGCAGTGGGAGAATGGAAGGACGACCACCTGACTGGCAAGGGCCAATACATAACGGCTGACGGAAAAACTACCGAAGGCCGCTACGAGCAAGATGCCTTTATCTATAAAGGTAAGTTGGTAGTGAAGCGGGGCGATGTCTATGAAGGGGAAATAAAAAAGAATCAGTACCATGGAGAAGGGGTACTACGGTTTGCCAACGGTAATGTGTATACCGGCAATTTTGTAGACGGAATAATGCAAGGGCATGGCGAGATGAAGTGGAGAACCGGCGAACGGTATGTAGGCAATTTTGAACAGGATAAGCGAAGTGGACGCGGCACTTGCTACTATACCAGTGGCGACAAGTATGAAGGTAACTGGAAAGAAGATATGCAGCATGGCGATGGTGTATTTACATGGCAGACCGGAGAGATATATGTAGGTAAGTTTGAGTGGGACGAAATGAGCGGATGGGCTGTATGTAACTGGAAAACCGGAGAGAGCTACCTTGGCGAATATAAAAATAGTAACCGCAATGGGCATGGTGTGTACAAATGGCCCAATGGTGATGTGTATGAGGGCGACTTTGTGAATAACATGCGCTGGAGTGAAAATGGAAAATACCGCTGGACAAATGGCGACTACTATGAAGGCCAATGGGTAAAAGACCGCCGCAATGGTTGTGGTACCATGCATTGGTATACTGGTGATGAATATGTTGGCGAGTTTGCCAACGACCTTTATGACGGGCAGGGTACACTGAAGCTGAAAGCAGCTGGCAGTATGAAGTATATGCCCGGTTGTACCACCTATACGGGTGGATGGAAAGAAGGCAAAAAACACGGACAGGGTAAGTGCTACGACTTTTATGGCGTGTTGCTGTATGAAGGCGAGTATCGGTCCGATTTTCCAGTGGGTAAGTATAACCCCAATTTAATTCCCGGCAAGTAGAGTTGTACCGGGCAAAGCACCTACTCTTGTACCAACAGATTTTCTGCAAACACACGCGATACAGTAGTGTACTGTGTATTGTTGCCAATACGAATGATCATAGAACCATCGAAAGGGATTTTTTCGGCAAGTGTAATGGCCGTACCTATTGCAATAGACAGCTTGCCCAGGTACTGAAGGAAGGGGGCACTTGTGTCTTTTACGGCTACTACACGGCAAGATGTACCTTCTGCAATTTCGGCCAGTATGGTTTTGTAACTTTCTGCACTGTCGCCATTGGCCTTGGGTATGGGGTCGCCATGTGGGTCGTATTGCGGGTGTCCCAAAAACTTATCGAGTTTGTCTGCCAGATTGGGGTGATGTACATGTTCCAGTTGCTCGGCAATATCGTGTACTTCGTCCCAGCCGTAGCCCAGTTTTTCTACCAGAAAAGATTCCCACAGCCTATGCTTGCGCACTATAGAGATGGCTACATTCATACCGGTTTCAGTTAGCTTCACGCCCTTGGCTTTCTGATATTCGAGTAACTTTTTTTCGGTAAGTTTTTTTATCATGTCTACTACCGAAGCCGGGTTATTGCCCAATGCCTCCGAAATAGCTGTTGGTGTAATTTTACTAAGCTCCTGCATGTGCAGGTTGTAGATAGTTTTCAGGTAGTTTTCTTCTGAGAAAGTATGCATTGGTAGTATATGAGCGTTGGACACTGTGTAATTGGTGTAAAAATAAGATTCTTTTGTAATAAGATGAGGTTTGAGATTGTTGTTTTTCCGAAGCGAGGGGCAA
Organism: Chitinophagaceae bacterium; assembly: GCA_021151685.1. Classification (GTDB taxonomy): domain Bacteria; phylum Bacteroidota; class Bacteroidia; order Chitinophagales; family Chitinophagaceae; genus Nemorincola. Next base: position 72,771 of record JAGKWS010000001.1, on the reverse strand, counting down.
AAGACGGGAATTTTTACGACAAATATTGCTGTTTGAGGGAAAGATGATTGTACCTTCAATGATAGATATTGATGGTAAACGGGCAACCGGGCTATTATTGGATTATTTTGAATTGATTTTCTAACGTTTATACGTGTAGGTTCGTCTCTATTGTTGTGCGTAGCAATGAGTGAACGCGAACTGGTAGGATAAACAAAGATTGAAGAGAATTGCAGGGAGTAATACACATACAAGGCAATTTGCAGACAACCGCTGCTGGTATGCAAGGGGAAGAAGATTTGTACATACTGGTGAAGGAGTGTGTCAGTGGCTCGCGTACTGCACAAAAGCGTTTGTATGACCTGTATGCACCACGGGCATTTGGGGTAGTGAAGCGTTATGTAAGTGATAATGAACCGCTTGCCGAAGAGATATTGAACGATGCATTCTACAAAGTGCTAACAAAGTTGGGGCAATACTCGTTTCAGGGTTCATTTGATGGTTGGATACGCCGCATCGTAATCAATACAGCAACAGACCATATGCGCAAAGGCATAAGCCGCGAAACGCATAAAGAATTGCAGCCCGATGATGCATCGGTAGGTAGCGAGCCGGTAGGCAATATGAGCCTGAAAGAATTGCTGGCACTGGTGCAGTCTTTGCCACAAGCACAGCGTACAGTGTTCAACTTGTTTGTGATGGAGAACTACGCACACAAGGAGATTGCAGAATTACTGAATATCAATGAAAACAACAGTCGGTGGTATTTGAATGATGCCCGACGCAGACTAAAAGAAAAAATACATCTCATCAATAAGTAAGGTAAGGATGGAAAGTAATATGAAAAACTTCGATGACCTGTTCAGGGATGGTTTGGCAAACCATACCGAGGTGCCGCCTGCACGTGTATGGGAGTCGCTGGACAAGCGACTGGATGCACGGGTAGTGGGCAGCAGCAAAAGCTGGCTGTGGTATGCGGGTGTGGCTTCGGTGGCCCTGTTGCTGGGTAGCGTAGCAATACACGAGTGGCGTACTTCGGCCAGCGATGTGGTTGTTGCGCCGGTAGCATCGGCTGTTACCGAGGCGCCAGCCATTACCGATGGCGATGTTGTAGCCAATGAAAATACCCCTATTGCCCCTGTACCGCCAACACATACTACCATTGGTAATAGCCGTAAGGTAACCAACCCTACAAATAATGACGGAGCCAAAATGATGAGGGAAGAAAAACTGACTCCCCTGGGCAATGTGCAGGCTACGGGTACCAGTGTACACAGCTACGACGACTTTGATGAGCGCGCCATGGCCAGTACGCAAAACATGCTGAAAGGGGATGATGCTCATAAAGCAACAGATTATAAAATACATAAGATACAGAAGCATCACCTGAAGGCCGCCGAAATGGTGCCAGTAGGAGGTGTGCCTGCCCCCACTACCGAAACAACTGTTGTAACCAGCAAGCCAATAAGTATGGCTGGCAAAACAAATGTGCCGGGTACTGCCAGAGTAGCAGCTACACGCAGGGTGGTAACGAAGCCAAAACAAGTTGAAACTACAACACAAGCTACAATGGCCTTGCCGGTGGCAGCAAGTACAGGTACTACTACGGGTGCTGTAGATTTGCCAACGACAGTGACAGAACCAACAACAGTGACAGAACCAACAACAGTATTGCCGGATGCAGCTAATGTACCCGAGGTAAAAACACCTGTCGGGAATACTGTAGTATCGGCACCGGTAGCCAGCAAGCCTGTATTGGTTCCGGCAACCCGTAGCCGAAGTGCAATGCAGGCATCGGCCGCCAGCTACAAACCCAGTACCGGTGGTGCCAGTATAGCCGGGCGCGATACCATGCAAAAAAACGACGAGCAGGTTGCCAACGAAGGTGGAAAGTCGAAAGGACTGCGTGGCATTTTCAGGAGGGTACTGGGCAACTGAATAGCGGTATCTGAAGAATACAATATACACAGTAATAAATATATCGGAATGTATGCCGCCGTGTAGCCAGGAAAGGTACACGGCGGTTTAGTTCGGAAAAATTGTTAAAAAAAACTATCTTGCAATCAGTTAAATCAAACGCAATATGCCTCTAAGCTGGAGCAAAATATTATTGTCGGTAGCTGCATCTGCGCTGCTTTTTATGGCGTGTAAGAAGGAGTATAGCCCTGACGATGCCCTGCCTGTAACCTACTCGCCCTCTATTATTGTGGGTAGCAATAATCAGGTTTTGTATGGTGTCAACCCTCAAACTGGCCAGAAAAACTGGGAATTGGGTTTGTCATTCCCGGTAAAGGCATCTCCCATTTTATACAAGGGTAGTGTTTATTTGGCCTCATCGTACAGAGATTCTGTATTGAAAATAAATGCGAAGACCGGAGCAGTTACTAAGAAAATAGCCTATGGTGCTGGTGTTGGTGCAACAGCCACACCCATAGCCGATGGTAATTTGTTGTACGTAGCTACCATGTCGGGCTTTTTGTATGCTATAGATACAGGTACCGGCAACGTAAAGTGGAGTTATGGTGCTGATGGCCCCATAGAGTCTTCGCCTACAATTGCTAATGGCAATGTATACTTCGCCTCTACAATGGGTACCATTTACTGTCTTGAGAAAACAAACGGTACTACTATATCTCCGGGGGCACCTACACCAACATGGTCGCTCAACATTCCGGGGGCCAAGTTTGTTTCTTCGCCATCAGTAGCTGCGCCCTATCTGTTTGTGGGTAGCATGACAGATAGTGCAATGTATTGTGTATACCTTGATGCTCCCGGGCCTACAGGTGTACTGCGCTGGAAATACAAAACAAGGGGCGGTATACGCAGTTCTCCTGCAACGGTGGGGGGGACCTGTATATTTGGTGCCAACGACTTCAGGGTATATTGTTTGGATACAACCATAGACCCGCTTAATGGCATTTATACACCAGATGCCCGTTGGATTGATAGCTTGTCGAGCGAGGTTACCTCTTCTCCATTTGTATCGGGCCAAACGGTATATGTAGGATGTAAAGATTACAAATTATACGCCCTGCGCATTATCAATGGTTCTATGAAGTGGAATTTCGCATCAAGTGGTATCATTACCTCCAGTCCGATTGTGTACAATGGTACAGTATATGTAGGCAGCTACGACCGCAATTTGTATGCATTAGACACTACACGTGGTACCATAAAATGGAAGTACAGTGTGGACGGGCAAATGGATTGCTCGCCGGTATTGGATGACTTCTCGAAACTGACAGGATATAATAGCCAAATAAGCGGCTACACAAACTAAGCTGTCCCAATGTTGGAACAATAAGAAAGGGCTGGATTTGTATATCCAGCCCTTTCTTATTGTTGTTTCAGTGCGTTGATTAACGATCCAGTTTTGAAATAATCTCTGCGTTGTCGGGTTTTACGTTCGATTCGTATACGCCAATCAGTTCTCCTTTTTCATTGATCAGGTATTTCTGAAAGTTCCATTTTACATCGCTGTCTTTGAAGCCATTGTATTTCTTCTCGGTAAGCCACTGGTAAATGGGAGCTTTGTTATCGCCTTTTACAGTAATCTTGGCTGCCATAGGGAAGGTAACTCCGTAGTTCTTTTGGCAGAAAGATTTGATGTCGCTGTTACTGCCGGGCTCTTGTGCACCAAAGTCATTGGCGGGGAAGCCAACAATAACCATACGGTCTTTGTAGCGGGCATATACCTTTTCCAAATCGGCATACTGTGGCGTGTACCCACATTTGGATGCCGTGTTGACAATGAGGATTTTCTTTCCTTTGTAGTCGGCAAAGTTGATTGTTTTTCCATCTATCGATTCTACTTTGAAGTCGTAGATAGACTTTGGCACACTCTCCTTGGGTGGCGCAAAGAAGAAAAAAAAGTTGAGCAATAGCAATAAATGCGTGGTCATAATATTGAAAATTTTGTTTCACAAATTTACTAAAAAATTGAACATTTCTTTTTTTGTCTTTACTGATTATTTTTGATACCAATGGCAAAGCAGAAACAACAGGGCGGCAACCGCCCGCAGACCCCACGCCCGCAACCTGCCGCTGCTGCGGCTATGCCAACACCTGCACCCAAGGTGCTACAGACACCAACGGGTACTATGCCTGTAAAATGGCTGGCAATAATACTTGCTGCAATAGTATTGTTGGTAAACGCCCCCACAATTGGGTACGAGTATACGCTGGATGATCCTTTTTTTACGAAAGACAATCCCAACGTGAGTAGGGGTGTGGCTGCCATAAAAGAATTCTTTACACATGCAGCTTATTATGGTGTGTTCAAACATCACGATGCTTCTTACAGGCCGCTGATGCTTACCAGTTTTGCACTGGAAAAGGATTTATTTGGTTTCAACCCTATGACTGGGCACCTGATAAATCTGCTGTTGTTTGCATTGGAGGTGGTGGTGTTATTTGGTTTGTTGCGGCGCATGTTTCGTCATGTTTCGCCATATGTACCTTTTCTCATGACGTTGTTATTTGCATTGCACCCCATACATACCGAGGTTATTGCCAGCATCAAAAGCCGAGATGAGGTGATGGGATTGTTGTTTGCCGCTTTGGCACTTTCACAGACTTTGCTATTTGCAGATAATGGCACTATGAAGAACCTGATTTTTTCGGGTTTGTGGTTTTTTTGTGCACTCATGTCTAAAGAAACGCCCATAGCCATGGTGCTGATAGCACCTATGACTTTGTGGTTTTTCAGAGATATGCCCGTAGCTAAAATTGTAAAATCTACCTTACCATATGTAGCTGTAGCGACTGTGTATTTGGTAATGAGGGCATTGTTTATAGAAAGTGATGGGGAAAAGGTAGTGATATTGGTGAACAACAATGGCCTGATGGCTGCCACCAACTATGCTGATAAGCTGGCAACAACATTGTTCATACAACTGAAGTACCTGATATTGTTGGTGATTCCACACCCCCTTTCATACGATTATTCGTTCAGCCAGATTCCTATTATAGGCTTTAGCAACCCCAGGGCATTGGCGGCTGTAGCCGTTATTGTAGGATTGTTTGTGTATGCCGTAAGGGGCTTTATGAAGAAAAATGTGCTGGCATATTGCATTCTCTTTTATGGTATGTCGGTCATCATTACGTCGAACTTGCTGGTAGATATAGGGGCTACCATGGCCGAACGATTCCTGTTTACCGGTTCGTTGGGTTTCTGCATTGCATTGGTATGGTTGGCAACAAAAGTGATGCGTACCGATGTAGCCACCATGAATATAAGTAACGCCAAACCCGTGTCTATGCTGCTGCTGTTGGTGGCGGTGTTGTATGGGGGCAAAACAGTAGCGCGAAATGAAGCGTGGCGTAACAATCTGGCACTATACGAAACAGGGTTAGAGACCGCGCCAGATAGCTGGCGTGCGCAATACCTGCTGGCTGTAGAGTATACCCGACAAATAGATAAAACCACAGATGTGGCTACCAAGCGCGAGTTGTATGAAAAAGCCAGTGCAGGGTTCAATCGTAGTTTGCAGATATTGCCCAACAATGCCGATGTGTATCTGCTGAAAGGTTATGCCGATGAGTTTGGTGGCAGGATGGACTCTGCTATCGTTTCTTACAGCAATGTATTGAAGCTGGACAGCACCAATACACAAGCCGCCGTGAATTTGGGCGGTGTATTCATGCGTACAGGCAGGCTTGATGATGCTATTGCAGTACTTACCCCCGTACTGAGGCGGGATAGTACCAATACCGATGCACTTACCAACATAGGAGCTGCCAATGGTAACAAGGGGCTGTTTCAGCAATCAATAGGGTATTACGAGAAGGCATACAGAATAAAGCCAGACCAGCCGCAGAATGTGCTGATGAGCATGAGCAATGTCTATCGTTTTCTCGGCGACTCGGCAAATGCGCAGAAATTCAGGGCTCTGTTGCTTGCAGCAAGAACCGAAAATAGTAGTGGCGAGTAAAAAGTATTTCTATTGGTAATATTGTCTGCGTTTGAAATGTTAAACCATATTGTTATCTTTATAGTTGTATTGACTACATATCTGTGTGGCTTTTCGACGTTTTTGTGATAGAATGGTGATTTTGTAGCTGTCGTATATTTTATTTACATTTATTTGTTACAAAATATTATCATGAAAAAATTGCTACTTTTCAGTGCCATTGCGTTTTTGTGGGCTCAACAGCGGGCAAGGGCCAATGTGAGCATCACTGCAGCATCGGGGGGAACCAATATCTGTGCCAACCTGGCTGTGGGGGGGAGTACCCCGGGATTTACAACGCTGGGCACCATTACGGTGTCGGAGGGTTTCCCGAATGATATAACCAATGGTGTTCGCACCCTGGTGCTTACCCCACCTTTGGGTTGGCAGTTCAATACTGCTGCTACACCTGCGTTGGCTTTTGCCGGTGGCAGGAATATTACCTCTATAACGCTGGGTACATTTACCGCCACCTCGCTCACCATCAATATGAATGTGGCCGCTATCACCCTGATAGATGTGTTCACCATTGCCGGGTTGCAGGTGAGGGCTACATCTACCGGGGCAGGTCCTGGTATTATTACCGCATCTTCTGCTACTGGGTTCAATGGTATTACTATTGGTGCTACCAATTTTGGCAATGTGTCGCTCACGCCATCCCTGGTGCCATCGGTCAATATGTCGGCAACACCATCGTTGTTGGTATGTGCCGGCACAACGGTTAGTTTTAATGCTACGCCCACCAATGGCGGTACTCCCACCTATCAATGGCAGTTGAATGGCATTCCGGTAGCGGGTGCTACTAATGCTGCATACAGCAACGGTACTCTGGCCAATGGCGATGTAGTAGGAGTGGTAATGGGGGCTACGGGTTGTGTGGCTCCTACATTTGCATCGGCCAACCGTACTGTAACAGTAGATGCAATACCGGCAGCAGTGCCGGTTACAGGTGCCGGTGCATATTGTACCAGTGGCACCGTGGTTGCAGGGCCATCATCGGGTGGTACTATCTATTTTCAGGGTACTACACTAAATGGCACTTCTACTGCTACGCCTTCATCAACAGAAATAATCACCACTCCGGGGTCTTTCACTTATTATTTCCGCGAGCGTTCGTCTGCGGGTTGCTGGGGGGCATCGTCTCCGGTAAAGGTGCGTATAGACCTGCCACCTTCAGGATTTACATTCAGTCCTACCGCTGCTACCATTTGTGAAGGTGAAGGACAGATGGTGACCATAGCGGCAACCGCACCAATTGTAGAGCTACTGGAAGAAGACTTTAACGCCGGTGTGCCCGCAAGCTGGGCGATAACCAATATTGCCGGTACTGCGGCCTCTTATTGGCAGGGGCGCACCCCTCCCGGCCATGCGTTTGCTGCGGCGGGCGATGGTACACCATATGTGCAATCGGCACCAGACGCTACAGGGGTTGGTATAACTACCAATACTTTGTTGGAATCTCCTTCATTTTCTATGGTAGGTTACTCTGGCGGCTCCATCAGTTTCAACCAATACTACCGCTGGTGGGGGGCCGATGTAGATGTTCGTGTAGAATGCTCTGTAGACGGTGGCGCATCATGGATATCGATGGTCAACCAAATTGGTGCCAACGTGGGTACAGGAGTATGGTTGCCTACAGTGCCCACCACTTCATTGGCATTGCCAGCGGCTGCCGATGGCCAGCCGGATGTGCGTATCCGATTTATTTACAATACCGTATACGGATGGTACTGGACACTTGATAACATAAAAGTAAATGCAACCCCTATACTAACTTATAACTGGGCTGGTGTGGCCGGTGCTACGGGTTTGTCTTGTACCACCTGCGATACTGTATTGATAACGCCCGCTACTACCGGTGCCAATGTGTATACTGTGACTGCTACAGCAGGTAGCTGTACTGATGGTGCCTCGTACACTGTAAATGTAAATGCGCTGCCAACTGCTCATACTGTGACGGGTGGAGGCCACTATTGTGCAGGCGATGCCGGTGTGCATATAGGACTCAATAATTCGGACCCGGGTGTCGATTATCAACTGTATTATGGTGCGCTTGCTGTAGGCGTTTCACTGGCGGGTACCGGCACCTCGTTAGATTTTGGCCTGTATACAACCGCAGGCGCATATACAGTACTGGCCACTAATATCACTACAGGGTGTACCAACGCCATGAATGACAGTGCAGTGGTGGTCATAGATACCCTGCCTTCGCCAATTTCCGGCCCTTCAGATATATGTGTGGGGACCACAGTGACCTATTCAAGTGCTACTGTGGGTGGTGTATGGAGCAGTAGCAATACAGCAATAGCTGCAATTGTAGCCGGTACCGGCTATGCTACCGGTATTTCTGCTGGCGTGGCCAATATTTCTTACACCGATGGCACAACCGGCTGTTTTGTAACACAACCGGTAACGGTAAATGCACTACCCGTTATATCGCCTATTGCCGGTACCACAAACTTGTGTGTGGGGGGCAGTACCACCCTTACCAATGCAACAGGAAGTGGTGTGTGGATGAGTGCAGACCCTACAATTGCTACAATAGATGCAATGGGCAATGTGAGTGCCATTGCTGTGGGTATTACTACCATTAGCTATGCAGTAACCAATGGCCTTGGCTGTACCGATACCGTAAGTGTTGGTGATACAGTAACGGCCTATCCTGTCGTGCCTGCTATAGCAGGCCCTGCCAGTGTATGTGAAGGTGCAACGATAACACTCACCAACACAACACCCGCTGGTGTATGGGTATCTACAGTGCCTGCGGTTGCCACTGTCAGCAGCACAGGTGTGGTTGCTGGTGTATTGGCAGGTACAAGTACTATTTCTTACACAGTTACCAACTATCCGGGCTGTGCTACCAGTGTTACCAAAGCTGTTACGGTAAATGCAATACCAGTGGTTGCTGCAACGGTAGGGCATAGTACGGTATGTAGCGGTGCAAACATATGGCTTACCAACCCTACTGCGGGTGGCACATGGAGTAGTAGTGATGCTACTGTAGCTTTTATTGGTAGTGCCAGTGGTTTGGTAACAGGTATGATGCCCGGTACCGCTACTATTACCTACAGCGTAACGGGAGCAACCGGCTGTAGTAACATCAATACACATGCCATAACAGTTGGCCCTGCTATGCCGCCTATGGGTGTTACGCCGGCATCATCTACACTGTGTCATGTAAGTAGTGTGAATCTGATGCTGGCGGGTGCAACAGGCACCGAAACTTACCAGTGGCAAATGGGTGGTATGGATATACCGGGTGCCACTTCAAGTACCTATGTGGCCACTGCTGCCGGAAACTATGGTGTAACTGCTTACAATGGCACTTGTGTGGCCATGTACATGGGTATAAGGGTATATGATGCACCGGTTGCCTCTATAACTTACAATACTACTGGCAATTATCTGTATACGGGCACGGCATATGCATACCAGTGGTTCCGTAACGATGCAGCTATTGCCGGTGCTACCACAGGTATGTACATGTCGCCAACTGCTGGTAGTTACCGTGTAGTTGTGTACGATGTGAATGGCTGTACCGATACATCGGATGTGTATATGATAACACCTGCTTCGGTAGATGGTAATGTTGCAATATCATCGATTGAAGTATTCCCCAATCCGGCATCTACTACAGTATTTGTAAAGGCAGATGTGCCCGTAAAAGTTGCCATAGCGGCACCAGATGGTCGTATGGTGGTGCCGGCACAGAAGGCTACAAGTGTAGAAGTAGGCCATTTGCCCAATGGTGTGTACCTGATGATGGTGTTTGATAGCCAAAATCAGTTATTGAAGACTGTACGATTCTCTAAAATGAATTGATGATATATTGCATAATGTATTTGCGGGAGCTGCTCTTAACCGGGCAGCTCTTGCTTTTTTTGGGCCGAAATGGCACCGTTTGTAAATGATTTGTGCCAGAATGGCGTTGTATTATAAAAAATAGCGACATTATGGCCTGTTTGTTGGTTTGGAACAGTTTTTATGATGTATAGGGAAACGAACAACAAATGAATCTGAACAACTTCACTATCAAAGCACAGGAAATTGTGCAGCAAGCACAGCAGCTTGCTTTTAATGCGCAAAGCCCCGCTATAGAAACTGCCCATTTTCTACAGGCACTCATCAACGACACTGAAGGGCCGGTAGTACATCTGCTGAAAAAAAACAACGTAAACGTACAGTTTGTAGAAAGCAAGCTGGCCGAACAAATAAAAAGATACCCGCAAATGCAGGGTGGCGAACCGGCACAATCGCTGAGTCGGGAGATGAATAATGCCTTGCTGCGTACAGCCAATGTGCTGAAAACATTTGGCGATGAGTTTGTGACTCAAGAGCATATGCTCATAGCCATATTGCAGGGTAGTGATGATACGGCTAAACTGCTGAAAGATGCCGGCCTTACAGAGAAAGGAATTGTAGCAGCTATCAAAGAACTGAGAAAGGGTAGTACGGTCAATTCGCAAACATCAGATCAGCAATACAATTCGCTGCAACGCTATGCCAAGAATTTGAATGAACTGGCTCGTGCCGGCAAGCTGGATCCCGTAATAGGGCGTGACGAAGAAATACGGCGCACACTGCACATACTATCGCGCAGGTCTAAGAACAACCCGATACTGGTTGGTGAGCCGGGTGTAGGTAAAACGGCTATTGTAGAGGGTTTGGCGCATAGAATTATTAACGGAGATGTGCCCGACAACCTGAAATCGAAAGTGATTTTTGCACTGGATATGGGCGCACTGATGGCGGGTGCCAAGTATCGTGGCGAGTTTGAAGAAAGGCTGAAAGCGGTTATAAAAGAAGTAACCGAAAGCGATGGGGCTGTAATACTGTTTATTGATGAGATACACACCCTGATAGGTGCCGGTGCCATGGAAGGTGCGATGGACGCAGCCAATATTCTGAAACCCGCTCTTGCCCGTGGCGAATTGAGAGCGATTGGTGCCACTACGCTGAATGAGTATCAGAAGTATTTTGAAAAAGACAAGGCACTGGAACGCAGGTTTCAGAAGGTACTGGTAGATGAGCCTACGCCCGAGGATGCGATATCTATATTGCGTGGCTTGAAAGACCGTTACGAAGCGCACCATCAGGTACGCATAAAGGACGAAGCTATTATTGCTGCGGTGGAACTTTCGGGCAGGTATATCACCGATAGGTTTTTGCCCGATAAGGCCATAGACCTGATAGACGAAAGTGCCGCAAAGCTGAAGCTGGAGCTGAACTCTATGCCCGAAGAATTGGATGAACTGGAGCGCAGAATAAGGCAACTGGAGATAGAACGTGAGGCCATAAAAAGAGAGAATGATGCCGACAAGCTGAAAGAACTGGGGCAGGAGATAAGTATGCTTACTGTGCAGCGCGATACCTTCAAGGCCAAATGGGCTGAGGAAAAAGAACTGGTAGATAAGATAAATAAGGCCCGTACCAATATAGAGCAACTGAAGCTGGAAGCGGAACAGGCCGAACGCGAAGGTAACTATGGCAGGGTAGCAGAGATACGCTACGGCAAGGTGCAGGAGCAAGCGGCCACCATAGACCAGTACTCTAAGATGCTGGACGAAATGAGCGGACAGCATAAACGATTGCTGAAGGAAGAAGTAGATGCGGAAGATATAGCCGAAAATGTGGCCAAGGCAACAGGCATACCAGTGCAGCGAATGATGCAGAGCGAACGCGAAAAGTTGCTGAACCTTGAAGAAGAACTGCATAAGCGTGTTGTGGGGCAAGAGGAGGCTATTGTAGCAGTGAGCGATGCTATACGCCGTGGCAGGGCAGGGTTGCAAGACCCGCGGAAGCCGATTGGTTCCTTCATATTTTTGGGTACCACTGGTGTAGGTAAAACCGAACTGGCAAAAGCATTGGCCGAAATACTGTTTGACGATGATAGCATGATGACGCGCATAGATATGAGCGAGTATCAGGAGAAACACAGTGTGAGCCGATTGGTGGGTGCCCCTCCGGGATATGTAGGTTATGACGAAGGCGGGCAGTTGACAGAGGCGGTGAGACGCAAACCATACAGTGTAGTGTTGCTGGACGAGATTGAGAAAGCCCATCCCGATGTGTTCAACGTACTGCTACAGGTGCTGGATGATGGTAGGTTGACGGATAATAAGGGTAGGGTGGTGAACTTCAAGAACACACTCATCATCATGACGAGCAACATGGGTAGCCACATCATACAAGAGAATTTCGCCGATTTGGAGGGTAAGGATGTAGATGAGGTAACCGAGGCCACCCGCGAACAAGTAATGGAAGTGTTGAAGCAGTCCTTAAGACCAGAGTTTCTGAACCGGGTAGACGATATCATTATGTTTCATCCGCTGATGCGTAAGGAAATAAAGGGTATCATCCGTATACAGTTGGAAGGGTTGAAGAAGCAGTTGCTGCAACAGGGTATTACCCTCGACTTTACCGATTATGCGCTTGATTACCTGGTTAGCCGTGGTTTTGACCCGCAATATGGTGCCCGACCACTGAAGAGGGTGATACAAAAGGATATCATCAATTTGCTGAGTAAAAAGATAATTGCAGGGGATATAGATAAAAGCAAGCCGGTGTTGATAGATGTGTTTGACGGAATAGTGGCTATACGGAATAATGATGAAGTGAAGGCTTGATAGTGATGAGTGAGCGAGTAAGCCCGGTTGCAGATAATACTGCGCCGGGCTTTTGTTTTAGCATCGTTGCGACAATAGAATTGGTAAATGTTGGGTATATTTGGAAGATCTGCAAAATGCTGCATATGGATAAGACGAGTAAGAAATTGCCCAATCCGGAGAATCCGGAATCTTTGCTGGAACTGCATTTCACTAAGCCCAAAACGGCTGCCGCTGGTATACCTGCTGTAATATCTACTGCAAAACATGTCTTTGGCGAAATGGACATTGCGCGAGGTATGAAGGCGTTGCTGGCACTGAACCAGAAGGATGGTTTTGATTGCCCCGGTTGCGCTTGGCCCGACCCCGATGGGCACCGGTCTAAGGTGGCAGAGTATTGCGAGAATGGGGCCAAAGCTATTGCCGAGGAAGCAACTACCAAAAAGTTGGATGCCCGTTTTTTTGCCGCCAATTCCGTTTATGATTTGGCAAAACTTAACGACTATGAGATAGGTAAAAAAGGACGTGTGGCGCAGCCTATGTATCTGCCTGAGGGGGCTACGCACTACCAACCAATTTCATGGGATGATGCTTTTGATAAGATAGCCAAAAGTCTGAATAGTCTTTCATCGCCCGACGAGGCGGTGTTTTATACGTCTGGCCGCACGGGCAACGAGGCTGCGTTTCTGTATCAGTTATTTGCCAGAGAGTATGGTACCAATAATCTGCCCGACTGTTCCAACATGTGTCACGAGTCGAGCGGGGTGGCCCTTATAGAAACGCTTGGCTTGGGTAAGGGTTCTGTAAAGCTGGATGATTTTGCCAAGGCAGAGGTAATCATTATACTCGGGCAAAACCCCGGTACCAATCACCCGCGCATGTTGTCGGCATTGCAGGAGGCAAAGGAAAATGGTGCTACCATTATATCTGTAAATCCGTTGCCGGAAACGGGGCTCATTGGTTTCAGCAATCCACAGACAGTAAAAGGTGCATTGGGTATTAAGGCACGGTTGACGGACATTTTTTTACAGGTGAAATTGAATGGTGATATGGCCCTGCTGAAAGCCATAGAGCTGTTGTTGCTGGAAGAGGAGGAGAAAAAAACTGGTACTGTATTCGATAAGGCTTTTATTGCAGAAAAAACTGCTGGTTACGAGCAGTTTGTAACCGGCTTGAAAAGATATAAAGCCGAAGAATTGGCTGCTGCTGCTGGCATTAGTATGGAGCAGGTGCGCCAAACGGCCGATGTGCTGAAAAAGAAGAACAAAATTATAGCCTGCTGGGCTATGGGGCTTACCCAACATAAAAACGCTGTTGATACCATAAAAGAAGTAGTGAATTTGCTGTTGCTGAAGGGCAGCATTGGCAAGCCGGGGGCGGGTACTTGCCCGGTTCGCGGGCATAGCAATGTACAGGGCGATCGTACTATGGGTATCAATGAAAAACCGCCACAAAAGTTTTTGGATAGTCTGGAAAGGGTGTATGGTTTCCGGCCACCGCAACACCACGGTTATGATGTGGTTGAGGCTATACATGCCATGCACGAGCGTAAGGCAAAGGTGTTTATAGCTATGGGCGGCAATTTCCTGAGTGCCACACCCGATACGGTTTATACTGCCGAGGCACTGAGAAGAACAGAACTGACTGTACATGTATCTACCAAGCTCAATCGCAGCCACTTGGTTACTGGTAGGGAGGCAATGATATTGCCTTGCTGCGGTCATACCGATTTGGATATGATGAATGGCGAGGCGCAGTTTATTACCTGCGAAAACTCTATGGGTGTGGTGCAGATGTCTAAGGGTAGTCTGAAACCTATCTCTGACCAGTTGTTGGGAGAGCCACTGATAGTAGCCCGATTGGCCAAGGCTACACTGGGCAATAGATCTAAGGTGAACTGGGATTTATACATGCAGCATTACGACTATATCAGAAACGATATAGAGCTCACTTTGCCGGGCTTTCAAGATTACAATAAACGGGCACGTATATTGGGCGGGTTCTATTTACCCAATGGGCCTCGCGAGGGTACTTTTACTACTGCAAATGCTAAGGCGAATTTCACAACTTCTGATGTGACATTTATGAAGTTGCAGCCCGATGAGTTGATGATGCAAACGTTACGTAGCCACGACCAGTTTAATACAACCATTTACGGACTGAACGATCGTTACCGTGGTGTGTACAACGAACGTAGGGTGATATTTATGAATGAAAAGGATATTCAACGTCTTGGTTTTAAGGACAGAGATGTGGTAGACCTATACAATTATCACGATGGTGTAGAGCGTGTGGCACATAAGTTCATCATTATTGCCTTTAGCATACCGGAGCAATGTACTGCTACTTACTTCCCCGAAACCAATGTGTTGGTGCCTATTAATAGCACGGCAGATAAGAGTAATACACCTACATCAAAAATGGTTATTATCAAGCTGCGGAAACATGCAGGTTAGATAACTACAAAAACGTTATCAGTATCAAATAAGGAAAGCGGTTAGGCAAACACCAAACCGCTTTCTTATTGTATGTTTCAAGTAATTTTTACTCCGTAATTAACACGGTAGCAGCATCGTATGTATGCGATTTACCATCAGAAAGTACCAGGCGGAGTACTCCGGTATGACGGACGTTTTCAGGCAATTCAACCTTTACAGAGTTCATACCTTCGATTGCAGACAATGACTGATTGTATACAATGCGACCAGTAATGTCGGTAGCAGTAAGGCGCAAATCTGCTTTCTCTGCTGCGTTAAAGTTGATGCGGAAAGAACCTTTGTTTGGGTTGGGGAACACGAGTAGTTCAGTCGTTTCCAGCTCGCGTGTTTGGGCAACGTAGGTTGTGGTGGCTGTACGTTGGCCGCAAGTTGTTTCCAGTGTGTAGGAAATGGTTACTATGCCATGTGCCAGTGCCGTTACCAAACCGTTTTGGTCTATAGTGGCCACCGTATTGTCGCTACTACTCCATATACCACCGGGGGCTCCGGTAGTGTTGGTCATTTGTATGCTTGTGGTAGATAGTACATTGCCTGTTATTGCACCTGCGTCGGGTGTTTCTTTCACAAATACGGTAATGGTAGTATTGGCCTTTTTTTCTCCGTCAGACACTTGTACCGTAAACTCGTCTACACCTGTGAATCCTTTTTCGGGCTGGTAGGTAATGCCTGTAGGTTTCACGGTTCCTTTTTGTGCTGTTACGGTTGCATTCTCGAAGCCAGATAACTGACCGTGTGCAGGGGGGGCTGCAATGGTCCATGTTATTGTTTTACCCTCTTGTGCTTCAGGAATGGTCATAGCTGCATCTACGGCTATTGGGCCCGAATTGCTGCAAGTGTACAGGCTTTGTGTGGTGCCACCGGCAAAAGCGCGAGATGCTGTGTGGGCAGTACCTACGTAGCGTACTACGTGGTTGCCATAGTCGGCAATGAATATATTGTTGGCACCATCTATTGCTATGCCACTGGGCAGGTATATACGGGCAGAGTCGGCCTGAGTGCCATCGCCTGTATAGCCACGTTCATTTCTACCGGCAAAGGTAGAGATATAGCCACTGCTTACTTTACGTACTGCATTGTTGTTGTAATCGCAAATGTAGAGGTTGTTGCATGCGTCCAGTGTTATGCCCCATGGTATCCATAAAGAGGCAGAGCCTGCAGGGCTGCCATCGCCTGTATATGCGGGTATGCCATTGCCTGCATAAGTAGTTATGATACCACTGCCATCAACCTTACGCACTCGGTTGTTCCATGAGTCGGCAATGTAGACATTACCAGCGCAGTCGGCGGCAAGGCCGTTTGGGCTGTTCAGCATGGCCGATGTTGCGGCTATGGCATCGCCATTATAACCGCCTGCATGGGTGCCTGCAAAACGTGTAATGATGCCGGTTGGCGAAATTTTGCGCACTGTCTGGCTGCCATTATCAGCTATATACAAGCTGCCAGTACAATCGAGTGCTACTGCTACCGGATAAGTGAGTGCGGCGGCAGTAGCTGGCCCCCCGTTGCCAAAACCGGCACCATTCCAACCTCCGTGTAGGCCATTTCCGGCAATGGTGGTCATGCGGCCGGTGTGGCCATCTACTTTACGAATGCGTTCGTTGAGTTTATCGGCAATATAGAGATTCCCGTAGGCATCAACAGCCAAACCGGCAGGGCCATTCAGGCGAGATTCTGTAGCATATAGGTTCTCGCCATTATAGCCGGGCTCGCCAGTACCTGCTACCGTGCTCATTACGCCATATACATTCAGTTTGCGAACTACGTTGTTAAAATAGTCTGCAATGAATACATTTCCTGCCGCATCTGATGCTACGGCATAGGGACTGCCCATTTGTGCTGATGTACCTATACCTCCATCGCCCGAGTAGCCCGATGTGTGATTGCCCGCAACTGTAATGATGTTGGTTGCCGTGCTGCATTGTGCATGTACTACACTTTGAGTAATGGTAGCAATAGCAAATGCGGCTGCAATGTGTAAAATATGTTTCATGAGAATTGCATTAGAATGCTATTATAAAGTTATGACGGGTATTAGTACAAAGTATTCATTTTGAAGGCAATAACAATTCAATTAGAAAGTGATAACATTTGGGGTAGATAGTGGATATTATCATATTATACCAGACCAACTTCCTTTCATTAGCCGACTACATATATGCATATGGCTGTAGTGTGTTTTGTATTTTGAATATAGAGTAAGAAATTTTTCTATTCAGAAAAATGTCCGTATTTTTGTGACAAATGACATGGTTTATGGCAGGGCGAAAAAAAGAAACAACCTACACCAATGAGGAAAACCCATTGGATAACATTGTAGCAGAGCCTGCAATTGCCTACGGCAACAACATGAGTGGCATGGCCATGCGTACCATTGGGCTGATGGGAATGGCAGGAAAAAAGGACTTTACTGCCATCAGGAATGAAACCGACTTCATCAACATCATCAGAAATGGTATACCCAGGCAGGCAATGGATAATCTGATGGAAATAGCCGATTTGTCGTTGACGGAAATGGCTGCAATCATTCATACATCAGACAGAACACTGCGCCGGTACGAAGCCAACCAGAGGTTGTCGCAAGAGCAGTCTGAAAGAATGATAGAAATGGCCCGCTTATATAGCCGTGGTGAGGAAGTAATGGGTAGCATAGATACTTTCAAAGAATGGATGAACACAAAATTGGTAGCATTTGGGGGGCAACGCCCCAAAGATTACTTAGACACATCCTTGGGTATAGCCATGATAATGGATGAGTTGGGGCGTTTACAGCACGGAATATTTGCCTGATGATTGTATACCGGATAAGCGACCATCGCTACATCAACGATTTGTCTGGCACTGGTGCTGCCTTGTATGGCGGCCGGTGGAATAGTAAGAATGTGTATATTGTATACACAGCGCAAAGCCCGTCTCTGGCTCTGCTGGAGACGGTGGTGCATATGGGGGGTATGCCGCCTGCTAACTATAGTCTTGCTACCATAGAGCTGCCAGATAGCATAGCACCGGCACTTGCCGATGGGATTTTGCAGCCCGATTGGTATATAAGCCCTCCGCCGGAAGCACTGAAGTTGATTGGCGATGGGTTTGTGCAAAAAATGAAACATCTCGTATTGCCGGTACCATCGGCAATAATGCCCGAAGAATTTAATTATCTGATAAATCCGCACCACAAGCTGGCAGGAAAAATAAAAGTACTATCTGTAAAGCCTGTACGCATGGACGGGCGACTACGAAAGCAATTGTGACGCAATTGTTCATTTATTATTCTGTAGATAGGTGTGTTGCGCTAATTTTGCAGCCTTATGCTTATTTCACTTCAAAATATCACCTTTTCTTTCGGGGCAAGAGAAATACTAAAAGATGCCAACTGGCAAATAAGTACCGGTGAACGTATAGGCCTTGTAGGGCCAAATGGTGCTGGTAAAAGTACCTTGCTGCGCCTGATGACTGGTAGTTATAAACCAGATGTTGGTGTTATTAATAAACCCAAAGATGTTTCTCTCGGTTTTTTCAATCAGGATTTGCTCAGTTTTTCTACCAACGAATCTATATTGAAAGTTGGGATGCAGGCTTTTGAAAAAGCCCATAAACTGGAAATGGAGCTGGAACGGATGGTGAAAGAATTGGAGACAAAACCAGACGATGCCGACCTTCTGGATGACTACAGCCATGCCCTGCACGATTTTGAAGTAGCTGGTGGCTATGAAATGGAGCACCGTACTGCCGAAGTGTTGGAAGGTTTAGGGTTTTCTACTGCCGACTTGCAACGCCCCTATGACCAATTCAGCGGAGGATGGCGGATGAGGGTACTGCTGGCACGCATGATGCTGCAACAGCCCGAATTGTTACTATTGGACGAACCTACCAACCACCTCGACCTACCATCAATAGAATGGTTGGAACGGTATCTGATAAGTTATCCGGGTAGTGTGGTAATTGTGTCGCACGATAGGTATTTTCTGGACCGCATGGTGAACAAGATAGTGGAAGTGTGGCAGCGTGGGTTGCATCAATATAGTGGTAACTACACCTTCTACCAGACAGAGAAAGCTGAACGAATGGAGTTGCAGCAACGTGCTTTTGAAAATCAGCAGGAGTACATCAGGCAGCAGGAGCGGTTTATCGAGCGTTTCCGTGCCAAGGCAACTAAGGCCGCAGCAGCACAAAGTGCCATAAAAAGACTCGATAAGCTGGATGTGATAGAAGCACCGGACGCATCGGTGCCGGTTATGAATATCAACTTCGACGTAGCCACACAGCCCGGTAAAATAATATGTACGCTTACTGATGTAAGTAAGCGATATGGTAACCTAACGATTCTGGACCATGCCAATGCCGAAATAAACAGAGGCGATAAAATTGCCCTTATTGGTGCTAACGGCAAGGGTAAATCGACATTGTTGCGTATCATTACCGGGCAGGAACCTATAGAGGGCGAGCGCAAATGGGGGCATAATGTAGAGGAGAGTTTCTATGCGCAGCACCAGTTAGAGTCGCTGAATGTGGAGCTGGAAATATTGGAAGAGCTGAAGCGCAGTGGTAGCGGAAAAACAGAACTGGAATTGCGTCAGTTGCTGGGTTGCTTCCTGTTCAGCGGAGATGATGTGTTCAAGAAAATAAAGGTGCTGTCGGGTGGCGAGAAAGCAAGGGTAGCATTAGCCAAGGTAATTGCTGCCAAGGGTAACTTCCTGCTGCTGGATGAACCTACGAACCACCTGGATATGCAATCGGTAGAGATGCTGATAGATGCTTTGAACAAGTACAAGGGCACTATCATCATCGTATCGCACGACCGTTATTTCATCAGCAAGACTGCTAATAAGATATGGAATATTGAGCAGGGCGAGGTTAAGGAGTTTAATGGTAGCTACGAAGAGTGGGATGTATGGTACAAGGATAAACAACGAAAAGACCAGAGTGCCGCAAACAGCCCGAAAGCACAACCTGTAGAAAAGAAGCAGGAAAAACCTGTAGCGAAGAGTACTGTAAGTAATGAGCAGGTAAATGCGCTGAAAAAAGAATACCAAAAGCAGCAAAAGAGTTTTCAGAAGCTGGAAGAGGAAATAAACAAGCTGAAAGGAGAGGTGGCCACGCTGGAGGCAAAACTGGCCGATCCTGCATTCTACTCTAATAGGACGGAATTTTTGAAAGTGGATGAAGACTACAGGAAACATACTGCCCGACTACAAGCCATGAATAAAGATTATGACAAGGCGTTTGAAACGCTGATGGAACTGGAAGAAAAGATTGGATAGAAATTGCGCCCGTACACACAATACGGGCGTTTTTTTGCCAATTACTTGTTACCCGTTTAGCTGATAACCATCATATGGAGCAAGAATTTGTGCGGTTATGTAGCCGCTATTGCAGTAACGAAGTGCTTGTACTACAAGCGTGGAATGAAATAGTGACACGGTATGCCGAGCCCGGCAGGCACTATCACAACATGAACCATCTAACAGCACTGAGGGCAGAGTTGGAAGCGGTGAAGTCCCATATCAATTGCTGGGATGAAGTGCTATTGGCACTATATTATCACGATGTAGTGTACAATGTGCTGCGAAACGACAATGAGGAGCTGAGTGCTGTACTGGCAGTGCAAAAGATGCAGTTTATGGCAGTACCTGAAGAGATGATTGTTAGGGTGCAGGAGCTGATATTGGCTACAAAAAGCCATAGCAATAGCCATAATATAGATGTGAACTACTTTACCGATGCCGACCTGTCTGTTTTGGGGAAAGATGCGGAGACTTACAGAGCCTATGCACGGCAGGTACGCAGAGAGTATGGCATATATCCGGCATTGCTGTACAGGCCGGGGCGTAAAAAGGTATTGGCACACTTTCTGCAAATGGAGCGGATATACAAGACGGATTGGTTTTACCAAAAATACGAAAGCCCGGCCCGCAAGAACTTACAGGCCGAGCTTGATGGTACGCTTTAAATTTACTTTACGTATACCGACTTGATGTTGACAAACTCGCGTATGCCGTACGTGCCCAATTCACGCCCGTAGCCACTTTGCTTGATGCCGCCAAAGGGCAGGTGAGGGTCAGAGTGTACAAAGTCGTTTACAAAACAGTTACCCGCCTGTAGTTCGGTAGCTGCAAGCATCTCGGCATGGTCTATGTTTGCCGATATGATGCCACCGCCCAGACCATAAATTGTATCGTTGGCTATGTTCATCGCTTCTTCTTCGGAATGTGCTTCTATGATGGCGGCTGCCGGGCCAAAGAGTTCTTCATCGTAGGCGGGCATGCCCTTGGTTACATTGGTAAGTACCGTAGGCGGATAGTAGGCTCCCGGCCCCTCGGGTATGTAACCGCCACAAAGCAGGGTAGCACCCATGGCTACACTCTTCATTACTTGTTCGTGCAGTTCGTTGCGCAGGTCTATGCGCGCCATGGGGCCTATGCGGTATTCTCCCTCCAGCGGGTTGCCCCATGTGGCCTGTTGCATGGCTTCGGCAAAACGTTGCTCAAACTCGGCCTTGCGCGATGTGTGTACCACAAACCGTTTAGCGGCTATACAGCTCTGGCCGCTGTTTACCAGGCGGCCGCGCAGGGCTATTTCCTGCGCTTTGTCCATATCGGCATCGGCCAGTACGATGTATGGGTCACTACCACCCAACTCCAATACGGCTTTTTTCAGGTTTCTGCCTGCTGCTGCTGCCACCTTACGGCCTGCCGCAGTGCTACCCGTAAGGGTTACCGCCGCAATGCGGGCATCGTCTATAAGTGGCTCTACGGCTGCGGCAGGCAGCAAAAGAGTTTTGAACAATCCTTCGGGGGCACCAGCTTCCAATACTATTTCTTCCATTGCCAATGCACAACCACTTACATTACTGGCATGTTTCAGTATCATAACGTTGCCCGCCATGGCAGCCGGTGCAAATGCACGGAATACCTGCCAGTAGGGGAAGTTCCATGGCATAATGGCCAGAACGGTACCCAATGGCTGAAATGATACATAGCTTCTTATGGCATCGGTTTGTACCCATTCGTTTTTCAGGAATTCAGCCCCTCTTTCGGCATAAAATTCGAGGGTGGAGGCACATTTTTCTACCTCATAGTTGCCCTGTGCCAATGGCTTGCCCATTTCGCTTGCTGCCAGTCTTATGAGTTTGTCTTTATGTTTTCTGAGCGTTTCTGCAATTTTTTTCAGTACTGTAGCCCGTTGTTCAAAACTCAGTTTTCGCCAGTTGTTAAATGTGGTCACTGCTTGTTGCAGTGCCTGTTCGGTTTGTTGTGGTGTACTGATGGTGTGCCGGCTTATTTCCGCGCCGGTGGCGGGGTTAATGGAAACCAGAAACTCGCTCATTGTGGGGAGATTTGATACTGTAAAATTAGGTGCCGTGGGGGTACAAAACGTTTTCTTACTTTTGTGTCCAGTTTATTTTAACTATCCTTTTGATTGAGTACTATGACCACAGAAAAAATAAAATTCGGAACTGACGGCTGGCGTGCCATCATTGCCAAAGACTTTACGGTATACAATGTGGCCCGCGTCAGCAAGGGGCTGGCATCATGGCTTTTGGCCCGTCATCAGCAGCCTACGGTGCTCATAGGGCACGATTGTCGTTTTGGTGGTCGTTTGTTTGCAGAGACTGCGGCTACAGTGCTATGCGCCAACGGTGTAAAAGTGTTGCTGGCCGATGGTTTTGTAAGTACGCCCATGGTATCTATGGGGGTACTGAAGATGGGGGCACAGCAAGGTGTGGTAATTACTGCCTCACACAACCCCCCTTCTTACAACGGCTACAAGCTGAAGGGCCCGCATGGAGGTCCGTCGAGTCCTAAAGATATTGCTGCTGTAGAAGCATTGATACCCGACGAGGTAGATGTGCCTGCACAATCTGTTGCCTACTGGAAGGAAGCTGGTATGCTGAATACTATTGCGCTGGAGGATATGTATGTAGACTATCTGCGCGAGAAGTTTGACTTTGATGCACTGTCTAAATCTCCGTTCAAAATGGCATATGATGCTATGTACGGTGCCGGACAAAATGTTATTCGTCGCCTGTTGCCGCAGGCAACACTCATTCATTGCGATGATAATCCGGGTTTCAGGGGGCAGGCACCAGAGCCACTGCATAAGAACCTTGCCGAATTATCGCATACTATTGCTACAACACCCGAAATCAAGATTGGCTTGGCTACTGATGGCGATGCCGACCGTATTGGGTTGTACGATGAAGATGGCAACTTTGTAGATGCACATAACATCATACTGCTGTTGATACACTATCTGCATAAGTACAAGGGTATGAGTGGCAAGGTGGTTATTGCTTTCTCGGTTACAGACAGGGTGAAGAAGTTGTGTGCGCACTATGGCTTGCCGGTACAGGTAACGGCCATTGGCTTCAAATACATCAGCGAAATAATGGTGACCGAAGATGTGTTGGTTGGTGGCGAAGAGAGTGGTGGTATTGCCGTGAAGGGTCACATACCAGAACGCGATGGTATCTATGACGGTCTTGCTCTGTATGCGCTCATGACAGAGACAGGCAAAACACTGAAGGAGCTTTGCGAAGAGGTGTATGCCATCATAGGCCGTTTTGTATACGACCGTCACGATCTGCATATTGAGAACGACAAAAAAGAAACAATTATAGCAAAAGCTGCCGCAGGTGGCTATGCACGCTTTGGCAAGTATGGCTATACGCATACCGAAGATATAGATGGCATCAAATACCATCTGGAGAATGGTGGTTGGATCATGCTGCGTGCATCGGGTACCGAACCATTGCTGCGTGTATATGCCGAAGGCAACAGCAAAGAAGAGACTTTAGATATTTTGGCCGATGTAAAAGCCACCATACTGGCATAGGTATATTGTTTACCTCACGGCCTGTTGACAAAAAGGGCATGCTTGCATATGTTTTGCAGGCATGCCCTTTTTTATGTGTAGGAGATTGCAGCTAATTGAAACGCGGACAACTATAACTGCTTTTCACTTTGCCGTTGCTGTTTCTGTACTGTCCCTGATAGATAAGAGAAAACTCGAGTGCGCCATACGAATTGTTGTAAGGGCCAAGACCAGATAGCGTAGCATCGTAGGAAGCCATGAATTGTATGTTGCCCACTTGCAGGCCTGCCGCACCAATTATTGCATCGCCCACCCGGTAGAAGCCACCAAAAATGAGCTCTATGGGGGTGCCTCCATTGTTTGTACTGCTTAATATAGTACGTATCAATGTGCCCGCAATCACTTCGGCCGCACCACTCTGTGTAGTGTAGTAGGCCGATGGGTTGACAATAAATACATCACCGGTGCGTATAAAAGCATCTACGGTAGCACTTGGGCGCATTTTTATGATGTTGGCATCGGTATTGTTGTTATAAAAGCTCTCTACCGGGCGGTTGATGTTGACTGCTCCGGCACCAATTTTCAAATACAGGCTTTCGTTGGGGAAGTAGGCAAAGTTGATGCCTGCGCCTACAGTATTGTAGTTGTCGCGCAGTATGCCTACAGGTTCGCCGGTTTGCAGATTGGTATTAAAAGAGATTCCTGTCCACTGGTTGTCAAAAATGAGCCGGTTAAAATCAAGACTACGGTTGATGCGAGCAAAAGAGCCACCTACCGATATCATAGATGATGTGCCCATTTGCAGATGGTAGGCAATGCTGGCCTGTAGTTGGGTGAGTGCCAGTTGGCCATCACCGGCTTTGTCGTTGTATATGGCAAAACCAAGGCCCAGCCAATTGGTTCTCTCCCGCTCTTTGTTGCCACCTATCTTGAAATCACCCCAGCCAGAGAATGTATTGTACGGCACGGGTAATGCTGCCCATTGATTACGGTAATTGAGCCCGAGCCTGAAGTCATTTTCGGGCATCAGGCCGGTATTGGCCGGGGTAATGAGCATGGGTGCATTGTAGAACTGCGACAGGTGTATGCTTTGGGCATACACCTGACAACCGAGAACAGATGCAATGACAGTAGTGATTAAGGTCCTTATCATCGTATCAAAGTTATATTTCCTTTCAACAATCGGGTTGTTCCGTCTATGAAAGTTGCGTTCAACACATATCCATATGCTTCCATGGGTTGTGGTTGGCCGCCAAATGTACCGTCCCAACCTACATCCATACTCGAAGTCTCAAACACCAGTTGGCCCCAACGGTTGTATATTTTCAGATTCATGGTTTTAATGGCGGCACCACGTACATACAATACATCGTTTTGGCCATCGCCATTAGGGCTGAAGCCCGTAGGCAGACCAATAAGTGGCGTTACCTCGGCAGGCACGTCTTTACAAGCTGTAGACGGGCAACTGCTGGTATTGAATGCGGTAAGGCACACGCGGTAGCTACCGGTACGGTTGTATTGGTGGGTGGGGTGTTCTTCGGTACTGCGTGTATCATCGCCAAAGTCCCAATCGTATCTTATGGCATTGATAGACTTGTTGGTGAATTTAGTAGGGATATTCGCCTCGGGCTTTATTGGGATGAAAGTAAAGTTAGCCAATGGTCCGGGTAGCACTTTTATAACTCTTGTCACAGTATCTGCCCCATTACATGCGCCCGGGTTTTCGGCAATCAGGGTTACAGTATAGGTGCCCGCCGTTGTAAACTGATAATCGGGCAGCAGAACTGTAGACCCGTTGCCATCCCCAAACGTCCATGTGGTGGTACTTGCATTCCGTGCACCACCTGTAAAACTGATTTTTGAACCTAAACAAATAGAGTCGGGTATACTGAAATTCGCCGAGACCAGTTGGTAAAAGATGTGTATGTCTTTTTTTACCGTATCGGGTGTTTTACATGCGTCTGGGTGGTTCATTACCAATGTTACTGTATACCAGCCTGTATCGGTATAGTTGTGTGGTGGTGGGGTAGGGCCAGAGAATGTATTGCCATCGCCAAAGAACCATGTATAGGTGGGGGCACCACCTGTAGTAATGTTGGTGTACGAGGTATTGGTGAATGTGGCTATATATGGTCCACAGCTATCGGTTATTGTGTAGGTGAAATCGGGAACAATTTTAGTGGTATCTACCGATATAATGATGTAGGCAGTATCTTCTGTTTTGAAGCAGGCACTGGCATTGGTAGAGGTAAGAGAAACTGTATAGGTTCCCGCCGCAGTAAATGTGTGGGTAGGTGCATATGTAGTAACGGTGGGGCTACCATCGCCAAAATTCCAAAGGAATGTTAGTCCGTTGGTGGTGGCATTAAAGAAGTTTACCGTAAGTGGAGCGCAGCCACTGGTGTTGGGGCCTGCTGTTATATTCACGTCTACAGGGCCTATGTTAAAGGCAATCTTCAAACCTGCCTGATTGCAATTGGGACTGGGCATGGTAGTAGCCCAAGCACCTGTTGTAGTGGGGAAGGGTGGGCCACCTGTAGCGCCGCCACAGTTGGCGCAAATACCCTGATAGATGATTCCCGCTTTATCGAAACGGCTTGTACCACCATCCACGTGTTCGCCAAGCCCACCCGGTGCATTACGGCCGTAGAATGTTGCATAGCGCAGGCCTGTCATGCCGGGGCCAAGTACTATGAAGTAGAAATCATAACCATCGGTGCTGCCATAGATAGCATCAGATGTTACCGGCATGCCGGTTGTAGTACCGGTATGCGCCAGACTGGCCAGCCCCATAATGTTGCCACCCCAGCCGGAAACATATACGTTTTCGCAGGTGTCTACCAGAAATGCAACCGGAGATATGTTGGTATGGGCTGGGTCGCCGGAACCGTAAACGGTAGATATGAGGTTGGTAGCAAGGTTGCTATCCAGCTTGATAATGAATTGGGTAGAATTGGGGTTGTTGTAGGCACCTGGTGTAACAGGGAACGTTCCCCCCATAGATTGGCCCATGGCATACACATTGCCGTTGTAGTCTATCTGAATGCCATAGACCTGGTCAAAATTGGCGGTACCAACAAAGGTGCCGCGTTGCAGGTTATAGGCACCACCGTTGCGAAATTTAAGGATGTATCCGTCCGCAGAGTCACCCTGATAGGTAGCACGCCAACCACCTGCCGGCATAGGAAAGTTAGTACTGCTGGTGCCACCGGCAACATATACCGATGTTTGCGAGGGGTTGAAGCCCAGTACATATCCGGCTTCATCGCCAGAGCCGGTCAGGTAGGTGCTCCACATCAGGGTCGTCATGTTGGGGTTCAGTTTGAACACAACACCGTCTTGCAAGCCCGATACTGTAGTGGCAATTGCGGTTGATGTGGTAGGGAAGTCGGGCGACTCGGTACAACTGGCTACATATATATTGTCGGCATTGTCTACCAACACCTCGCTACGTGCATCATCGCCATAGTTATACTTCAAGTGGCCGTAAATGTATTCCGTAGAGTCGAAGTTCACACCATCATTGCCCGTGCCACCAAGAAATGTAGAAGCCACCAGTGCCGACCCTGCACTATTCAGTTTAGTCACCACTATGTCCCATCCGCTGTTTTTTACTGTTTGGAATGCACCCGCAGAAACCGGATAGTTAGGAGAAAGTGTACGGCCCGCTATAACCAGATTGCCACTGCCATCTACTATAAGGCTGTGTGGGCGTTCATTTTGTGTGCCACCTACATAAGTTGCATAAATGCGGGAGGTACCATCGGGGCTTAGTTTCATGATACCAATGTCAGACCCGAACTGTACACCGGTAATGCCCAGGCCACCACCCCAGGTTGTTTGGTATGCCCCGGGGCTTACGGGAAACCCGCCACCGGTAAGGCAGTTAACAATACCACCCATGTAAAAGTTGCCCAGGTTGTCGTAGGTGGCGGTAAAGCCCCAGTTATCGGCCGTAGAGCCGGTAAAAGATGCCCAGTAGGTTACAGGGTCTATGATAAGTGTTTTGCTATGGTCGTATCCATCGGGCAACTCGAATGTCAGTTCGTTCCCTTCCAAATGATAATTACAAGCAACCTGTGTCTTGCCATCGTGGTTGTATTGGTATACGTATGGTTTCAGTTCGCTGACGATACCTACAGATGTTTTAATGACCAGCTCACCCTTGCTGTTAACAGATATGTTGTCTTGTCCGTCAAATTTCAGTCTTATTTCATTGGCATCGCCACCGGGTTTTACAAAAAACTCGTACACCAATGATGGTCCCTCAGAGGTGACGTGCATGTCTACATTCTGGTAAATATTGTTGTATTCCAGTGCCAGATTGGGGTGTATGCCACCTTTCCATTTTTTTGGGTCGTTACCCAAAAAATAGTTGTAGTAATGGGTTTGTTGTTTTTGTCCGGTAATAGTGGCCGATTTATTACAACCGGCAAGTGTCATTTTATAAACATGGAAGTTGAGACGGGGTTTCTTCGTCAATTGTCCGTGATGAAAAGAGTCGAGACGGGCGGTGTTGCCATCATCGGCCAGTATATAGCGGAACCCGTCAGACTCAAGATCCAATTCTCCGGCTACGGTTTTTGCTTTATACCTTATCCAGTCTCCCCATTGTCCTTTGTTTTCAACAAACTCTACGGCGGTACTTTGCGCCATGGCGGTGGGTAGAAGGCAGGTAAGCAAGCAGTATAAAAGTATATAGTGCTTTTTCATCAAAATATAGGTTATCCTGATAGTAAATGTAATGTATTTGTATGTAACAGACGGAAAAAACAGGGTGAAAGTGTGGAGAAATAGAAAATAAATGTGTTTGATGGCTACGTAGTATAAACTCGCGGTTGAAGTATATACACCTTGCATTTTAATGGGTGCCACCGTAGGCTTTTTGGTCGGCTTTACGTCCCATTCAATTTTCCATCAGTTTTCTCTGCGTTGCGTGTTCTAAATATTTATTTTTACCTCAAAATGAAGATGTAATGAAGGTAATACCTGGTGAAGTAAAAACAGCGCGTTTGCATAGTTTGTTGTTAGGGTCTGTGGCGCCGCGCCCCATTTGTTTTGCAAGTACTATAGATAGCGAAGGCAGGCCCAATCTGTCTCCTTTTAGTTTTTTTAATGTGTTTGGTGCCAAACCACCCATCGTTGTGTTTTCGCCTGCCCGCAGGGTACGAGATAACACCATTAAGCACACGTTAGAGAATGTGATAGAAACCGGCGAGGTGGTCATCAATATTGTAAACTACAACATGGTGCAGCAGATGAGTCTGGCCAGTTGCGAGTATCCGAAAGGGGTAGATGAGTTTGCCAAGGCAGGATTTACACCCATACCTTCAGACAAGGTAAAACCTTTCAGGGTAAAGGAGTCGCCTGTGCAGTTAGAGTGTAAAGTGCTGTACATTCAAGAAACGGGCGATGAGGGCGGTGCCGGCAATCTGGTAATATGCGAGGTGTTGTGTATGCACGTAGACGATGCAATATTGAATGCAGAAGGCAACATAGACCCACACAAAATAGACTTGGTGGCCCGTATGGGGGGCGACTACTATTGCCGGGCATCGGGTAGTGCCGTGTTCGAAGTACCTAAACCCAACATGTCTTTGGGCATTGGGGTAGATGCTCTACCCGAAAGTGTGCGTATGAGTACCGTTCTTACGGGCAATAATCTGGGCATTCTGGGCAATTGCACCACAATACCCGAAAAACTACCTGTTGCAGACAAGCGCATTTTGGCCTTGAACGATATGTATAAGAACGACAATGCAGCTCGTGTGGACGGATTGCACCGATATGCAAAGTCGCTGCTGGAGGCCGGTGATATAGATAAGGCATGGCAGGCCCTGCTGGCCGGAGTCTAATGCCATTTATCAAACATTTATACAACATCCCGATTGCGTTGGCAGTCGGGATTTTTTTTGCCATTTGTGCAGTATGTGTGAATAAACCTATTTATTGTGTGATTTATGTGTGTTTTGGTGTATGTGCGATGTTAATAAAGTGTGCGTTTCATGTACAGTTCATTTTTATGTAACGTTTTCTAAATATCATAGCCCGTAACTTTAGTACATCTAAAAATACTAAGGATGATATGGCGTAAGTTGAATGGAGAACTATTGCGACTGCCGGTAAAATCGGCAGTAGAAGAAGTGATAGAACGCGAAACAAAGGCGGGGTATAAACTGAAGGTATGTATTGGTACCGACTCTCAGGTTTACGGCACAGAAACAAGTTTTGCTACCGTTATAGTTTTTCTGCGGGAAAAACGGGGCGGATTCATGTTCATCAGTAGCGAACGCTCCCGGCAACGGTATAGCCTGCGCGAGCGTATGCTGGCCGAGGTGGCAAAGAGTATAGAGGTAGCCTACGACCTTTGCGATATATTTACGCGCTACCATGTAGACATGGAGGTGCATGCCGACATCAATACCAATCCCCAATTCCGCAGTAATGAAGCCCTCCGCGAGGCTATGGGCTACATACTGGGTATGGGTTATGCCTTTAAGGCCAAGCCCGATGCCTTTGCCAGCAGTTGCTGTGCCGACAAGATAGTGAATTGAATGTAGCAGGCTTGGTTTGCCCATGCTGTTGCATGCCATGGGCATGGTGCATCGGCCAGCACAGCAAAAAGCCGTACCTTTGCACACAAATTCAATAATTCGGAATGATATTACCTGTTGTGGCTTATGGTAGCCCGGTACTGCGCAAAGTGTGCGAAGACATAACCCCATCTTACCCCAATCTGGAAAAGCTGATTGCCGATATGTGGGATACTGTGTATAACAGTAGTGGTGTGGGGCTTGCTGCTCCGCAAATAAATAAGGCAATACGGTTGTTTATAGTAGATACTGTACAGGTGGCCGAAGAGTTTGATGAGGCCGAAAAAGAAAAATATCCTAATGAAAAGCCCATCAAACAGGTATTCATCAATGCCCGATTGATAGAGGAAAGCGGGAATACATGGCCCTACAATGAGGGGTGCCTGAGCATACCCAAAATACGGGAAGATGTGCAGCGCAATAGCATCATAAAGCTACGCTGGCAAGACGAAAATTTTGTGGAGCACGAAGGTACCTTTGATGGCATTACAGCCCGTGTCATACAACACGAATATGACCACATAGAAGGTAAGTTGTTTATAGACTATCTGTCGCCCCTCAAGAAACGCCTGCTGAAGAAGAAGCTGGACGACATTACCAAAGGAAAGGTGAAGACCGACTACCGGATGGTGATGACCAAATAGTGGCAGTTACGTGCCCCTGGTGTCCATTTATATAGTTACTGCACAAAAGAACGAGTTTGACGGCAGCCTTTAGAATATTTTCTGTAAGTTGCCATTGTGTAGCGCATTGCCATATGCAATGACGATGCAGGGTTAATTGTTTATTTATCGACAACAATCTATTATCAGATGTACCAATACAAGTCTAAAAGAACTGTGAGAACCGTTGCTGCGGCATGTACCATGGCATTGATGCCTCTGTTGGCCTTAGGCCAGAAGAACGACCCCAATATGGGTATAGTACCTGCACCGGTATCTGTGTCGAAGGGCAAGGGTGAGTTCAAGTATTCGCCCGAGACAATAGTATTGGTAGACTCGCCCGAACATAAGGCTGTGAAGTTTTTTGCAGAATACCTGCGTAAGGCTGGCTTGGCTACATCGGTAACCGATATGCGTACGGTAGACCGTAACAAAATGTCGCTGAAGAATACCATATATCTAAACATGACTTTCTCTGGCGACATGAAGCCGGAAGGATATGAATTGAAGATAAATGATGATGGTGTAGAACTGAAAGGACATGGCGCAGGTATGTTCTACGGCATACAGACGCTGATGCAACTGATAAAGCCCACATCGCCCGGCTCGGCAACCATACCATGTGGCAACATCCGCGATTTTCCGAGGTTTGCCTACCGTGGTATGCACCTCGATGTGTCGCGCCACTTCTTTGATGTAGACTTTGTGAAGAAATACATAGACGTAATGGCTATGTACAAACTCAATAACTTTCATTGGCATCTTACCGACGACCAGGGCTGGCGGGTAGAGATAAAGAAGTACCCCAAGCTGACAGAAGTGGGCAGCAAACGCGCCCAGACAAGAATTGGGCGCGAGGCTGGTGCTTCCAATGCCCCTTCGTCATTCGATAATACCCCGCATGGTGGTTTTTATACACAAGACCAAATCAACGAAATTGTCAATTACGCATCGGCCCGTTACATCAATATAGTGCCGGAGATAGACATGCCGGGCCATACGGCAGCCATGCTGGCCGCCTACCCCGAACTGAGCTGCGACCCATCCAAGAAGTATAAGGTAGGCGAGAAGTGGGGCGTGTACGACGACTTCCTTTGCCCTACCGAAGAGACCTTTAAGGTGCTATACGACATACTGAATGAAGTAATGGACATGTTCCCGTCCAAATACATTCATATTGGCGGCGATGAGTGCAACAAAGCATCGTGGAAACGGTCGCAGTTCTGCCGCGACCTCATTGCGTCTCAAAAACTGATGAATGAAGAGGGCTTGCAGAGCTACTTCATAGCCAAAATAGCCAAACATGTGCAGTCGCAAGGACGGCAGGTAATAGGCTGGGATGAGATACTGGAAGGTGGCCTGGCACAAGGTGCGGTAGTAATGAGCTGGCGGGGCGATAAGGGTGGTATAGCCGCCTCGCAACTGGGCCACGATGTGATAATGACACCCGGTAGCGGAGGTTTATACTTCGACCACGTGCAGAGTAAATCGCCACAGGAGCCACTGAGCATAGGAGGATTTGCACCATTGGAGAAAACCTACAACTACAACCCCGTACCCGAAGTGCTGAACAAAGAACAACAGAAACATGTAATAGGCGTACAGGCTAACTTGTGGACAGAATACATAGCCACCCCCGGCAAGGCCGAATATATGTTTTTGCCCCGCATGCTGGCACTATCCGAAACCGGCTGGACACCCACACAGATACGTGATTATGAAGACTTTTCTACACAAAGACTTCCCGGCCATTTGGCCCGTTTAGAGAAGTTTGGGTACAACTTCCGCGTGCCGGCACCCATTGGGGCAAAAGACACCACCATGAAGGGGGGCAAGTTTACGCTGGAATTGAAACCTTCGGTAGAGGGGGGCAAGGTGTATTACTCGGTAGACGGTAACGAACCTACCGAAAACGATTTGGTGTACACCACACCAGTAGAGATTACCGTACCCGAAGGCGGCACAGTGGTGTTCCGCTGCATAACGGCTACACCCGGTGGTAAACGAAGCGTGTCTACCACCATTAAAATGGAAAACTAATGGAGCCGGCAGTGAAAACTGCCGGTTTTTTTTACACCATTTTTAGCAAAGTGGTGCCACTGTGCAGCCTACCTTTGCCTCGTGTTTTCCTATAGCTACTCCCGTATTATTTCCCTGACGTTTATTGGTGTATTGTTATCCTGTGCGGCTATTGCGCAGGATGTACGTGTATTTTTTAAGGTAGTGGGGCCCGATAGTATGGGCGTGCCCTATGCCGTAGTGCTGGCCGTAGACAATGCCGACACTACACAACGTACAGGTGCCACGGCCGATAGTATGGGCAAATGCTTTCTGCAACTGAAGTCCATGCATCGGTACACAGTGCGCACCAGTGCCCTTGGTTACCTATCAGCATCGCTTCCGGTACTGGTTGCTGCCGACAACCCGGTATATACACTGGCCGTTATGCCCGATGCCCGCAACCTGAAAGATGTGACGGTGGTAGCACGCCGACCACTGATGCGACAGGAAGACGACAAAACCATTGTAGACCCTACCGACCTTGCTACTGCCAGCACCAGTGCATTCGATATTATAGAGAAAGTGCCGGGGCTGTTTGTAGACCAGGATGGTAATATATACATATCCAGCAGCACACCGGCATCGGTCTACATCAATGGCAGGGAGCAAAAGATGGGTAGGGCCGAGGTAGCTGCTTTGCTGCGTAGCCTGCCGCCCAATTCTATAGAGCGTATAGAGATAATGCGGCTGCCCTCTACCCGTTACGATGCTTCATCGAGCGGTGGGGTAGTGAATGTGGTATTGAAAAAAGGCATAAAACCCGGGCTTACAGGCAGTGCCACTACCGGGTTCAATCAGGGTGTGTATGGCAACCAGTTTGCAGGGGTGGTCATCAATAACGATAATGGTAAACTTAGCACCAGCTTCAATGTACAGGCCAGCCACCGCAACAATGGCGAGCGCATCAAAACAGACCGTGCCTTTTCGGGCGACTCTTTACTGTCTCAGGATGCCTATACCGTTTATCCTGCCAGCAGCTACTATGGTAGCTATATGGTTGGGTATAATGCCAGCAAGAAGTGGGATATAACTATAGATGGGCGTGCCAGCTACAACCAGAGCCACAATAGCAGTAGCAGCCCTGCCGGCATATTGGTACAGGGTGCAGCCATACCATCTGCCACCTATACT
Organism: Chitinophagaceae bacterium; assembly: GCA_021151685.1. GTDB lineage: Bacteria > Bacteroidota > Bacteroidia > Chitinophagales > Chitinophagaceae > Nemorincola. The sequence continues at coordinate 38,483 of JAGKWS010000001.1, read as the reverse complement.
ACCGATGTAGCCAATAACAATAGTGCGGTAAGCATTACACAGGGGCTGTCTACCAAGTACAAACCCGATACAAGTGGCACAGAATGGACTACAGACTTGTCGTGGAACTACCTGCCCGGCAATGCAGCACAGCAGTACAATACAGCATATGGAAGCCCCACAGCGTTCACGGTGTCGGGCGATGGGGATGTAACTACCCGTTTGCACACCTTTACCGCACAGACCGATTATGTAAAGAAACTACCGCACCGTGCTACGGCCGAGGTGGGGCTAAAGGCAACCAATGTGTGGTATAGCAGCAATACCGATTATACCCGTACCGTTGGTGGTACCACCAGCCCCGATGCGCAACGCACCAATGCCTACAGCTACAACGAACATATATATGCCGCCTACTTGCAGGGCACCAAAAAACTGGGGAGTGTATTGGTAAAAACCGGTTTGCGGTTCGAGAATACCAATATGGATGGCCACCAGACCATACCGGCCGATACTACCTTTGGCATTAAACGGTCCGACCTGTTTCCTTACCTATATGTGAGCCGCAAAGTAATGTCTATAGGTGGCTATGAGCTGCGTGCATTCCTGATAGCCCGCCGTACCATTACCCGACCTGCTTATGAATACCTGAACCCCTTCCCTCGATATGTAGACCAGTATTTGTCCGAAACGGGCAACCCCTCATTACGCCCACAGTTTACCAACAACTACGAGGCCAATGTATCGGTAGATGATAGGCCCATTGTGGCGGTGGGGTACAACGAAATGACGGATATGTTCTCTCAGGTAGTGTATCAGGCAGCGGGCAATAGCCGGCAAACCTACCGCACTTACGATAATTTGGGGCGTAATCGAGAGCTGTATGTACGGGGTATGGCTGCTATTCCACCGGGGCGCACATACTTTTTTGTGATAGGTGGTCAGTACAACCACAATGTGTACGATGGGTTGTATAACGGAATGCCGCTATCGTATATGCGAGATAGTTGGTCGTTTTTTACCTACCAGACACTGAGGCTGGCGAAAAACACCCAATTGGTGCTGAATGGCTTTATGCGCTACAAGGGGTTGGTACAATTCTACGAGCTGAGTACGTTTGGCGCACTGAATATGAGCCTGAACCAGCAGTTCTTTGACAGAAAGTTGAAAGTGACGCTGAGTGTGACCGATATGTTTTTTACCAACAAAAATACCTTCGCTATCAGTCAGGGAAATGTGACCGCTACCGGCCTGCGGCAAAACGATACCCGCCGGGTGGGCATGAACATCATCTACAATTTTGGCGTACGCAAGAGGGAAGATAACAACTTCCTGAAACAGGATTCGCCCGAGAGTGTGCGGTAGATACTACAGGCAATTTTTGCAACGCCTTTCGGCCCACTTCCGTTGGTCTGTACCAAATGTTTGGGGGCATTTTATGTGGCATTTGTTACAAAAAGCTGTTTGCAACAGACTCAACCATTTTGTTTGTCCGTTACGTATCAGCGTATGATTGTTGCTATAAATACCCTTCAAGTTTAGACTCAAATTTGTTTTTCCCCCACGTTCACTAATTTTATGGGCGGTGGTAGGTATTACTATCATCGCTACACTATATGGCCAACGATATGATGAGCCGTCTGATTCCCTTCAGGCGCGACCTGCACCAACATCCCGAAGTAGGTTATCAGGAATTCCGTACCACGCAAAAGATATCGGAAATGCTGACCGATTTGGGCATTACTCACGAATGTGCGCCCGCTGGTATGAAGACCGGTGTGGTAGCCACCATCGGCAAGGGCGAAGGGCCGCTGGCCGTGCTGCGTGCCGATATTGATGCGCTGCCCATGACCGAGCAAACCAATTTGCCCTTTGCATCGGTAACGGGCAATACCATGCATGCCTGCGGGCACGATGTGCATACCACTATGCTGGTAGGTGCGGGCATGCTGCTGCGCAATGCCGACTTTAACGGTACGGTAAAGCTGGTGTTTCAGCCATCGGAAGAGGGGGTAAATGGCGACCCCGAGCATAAATCGGGTGGGCAGCGCATGGTAGAAGGTGGCGTAATAGATGGTGCCGCTGCCTGTGTGGCCCTGCATGTGCATCCGTTACAGCCCGTAGGGCAGCTATCGTATGCGCCCGGCGAGGCATTGGCCTGTGCTTCGTTTTTTCAGATACATATTGCGGGCAAGGGCGGCCATGCCGGTGCCGCACCGCACCTGGCCATAGACCCCATACTGGTAGCCAGCCACATCATACAGGCGGCACAGTCTATAGTGTCGCGAAACATATCGCCTACGCAGCCTGCTGTATTTTCGGTAACCCGCATACATGGGGGTACCAGCGAAAACGTTATACCCGACGATCTGACCATGGGCGGCACCATACGGGCCATGAACACCGCCACGTACGACTATATAGTAGAACGCCTGCGGCAAATACTGCACGGTGCCGAGGTAGCATATGGCGTGCGCACTACACTCACCTTTACCACCCGCTACCCCAGTGTGCTGAATGATGCCGCACTGAACGACAAGCTGGCAGGTCCGGTAGATGCGGTGTTTGGCAGCAGCAATCTGCTGGTAACAGAACCCATGCTGGCCGCCGAAGATTTTGCCTTCTACTCGCGCCGGTCGCCCTCTATGTTCTACTTTATAGGCGCACGAGATATTGCGGAGGAGTGCTTTTTTGTACACCACCCCCGTGTGGTGATGAACGAAGCCTGTATAGAGCCGGGTGCAAAATTTCTGGCAGCGGCCGCACAGCAGATACTGAAAGATTTTGCCTGACAATAGCCCACTACAACCACGCACAACAATTGTACCATGACAAGGGACGAAATAATGCAGACGCTGGAAACACTGGCATCGCCATCTATAAAAAAAGTACTGCTGAAACACGACATTCCCGAGCCGCTGATGGGGGTGAAGGTGGAGGAGATGAAGAAAATAGCCAAAAAGATAAAGAATGGCTATGAACTGTCTTTGCAGCTATACGATACCGGCGTGTACGATGCTATGTATCTGGCGGGTCTGGTGGCTGAGCCGTCCAAAATGACCGTGGCCGACCTACAGCACTGGGCCGATACCGCTACCTGCCACTCGCTGCGCGAGTACACTGTGGCATGGGTAACAGCCGAGAGCCCGCATTGTGTGGCTATGGCCATGCAATGGATACACAGCGGCAATACCGATTTGGCCAGCATAGGTTGGAACGCCCTGAGCGATTATGTGGCCATGACACCCGACGATAAGCTGGATGTACCCACCCTGAAGGACTTGCTGCTGCATGTAGGAAAAGTGATACACACAGCCGCCAACCGCCAGAAGTACACCATGAATGGCTTCATTATAGCCGTAGGCGTATACGTAACACCCCTCAGCGAGCTGGCCCGCACCATAGCCGAAAAGGTAGGCAAGGTTACCGTATACATGGGCGACACCGCCTGCAAAGTACCCTTCGGCCCCGAATACATAGAGAAAATTATCACCAAAAGCGGAGTGGGCAAGAAAAGGAAGTCGGTAAGGTGTTTGTAGGGTGGGGCGAACAAGTCCACCCAAAATCTCAAAGGTGGAAAAGCGAAACATAAAGATGAAATTTTGAGTAAGCTGTTTTAATAAATAAAATATTTATATAATATATATAATTATGACTTATTGGCATATACAAATGAATCAGCCGTGGGGAAGAAATGGGGGTAAAATTGATTCTGCGCTTTTGTTGAACGAAACTCCATCAGTGATAGGAACTGGTGAATGGGAAGATAGTCAGTGTGCTTTTTTTAAGGATACAGATCGTTATGGAAGAGGTATGAAAATTGGCGATGTAGTATTGGTGCATGAAGGCAAAAATCCAATTGCATTATGTAAGGTTACAGGCAATAACTTCAATGATGACGCTTTGACAGCCAAATATGCACACGAGAACTTTAGGGCTGTAAATGTGCTTGATTGGTATAGAGGAAATGAAATATTTAATAAAGTTCAAGGAACACTTGAGAGGCTGATCAATTCGAATGAATCAAAAACTTTCATTGAAAACTGGTATAAAAAATATTTGAGAGCAAACGCCATGACAAAAATTGAAGAAATAGTTAAGCATAAAGGTCAGATCATTTTACAGGGCCCTCCAGGAACTGGCAAAACGGTTACAGCAAAAGATGTAGCTGAAAAGTTGATTACTGGCACTGTTTCTGAAACCAAAGCCCATCAACAAGCAAAGTTTTTGGAATTTCAGGAGCAGTTCAAATTAATACAGTTCCATCCAGCCTACTCATACGAAGATTTTGTACGCGGAATTACTGCAAAAGCAACTGTTGATGGTATAGTTTACGAAACGGAAAATAAGACGTTGGCTCAATTTGCTTTGGATGCCTTGGACAATTGGAGAGCGAGTAAAAAGGATGTACAAACGCTAAACTTAGAAAGCTGGGTAATAAATGAGTTGATAGAATTTGGTAGGCATATTTTATTCGATATTAGTGCTAACGGCAGGTATGCGTTGAACGATAATTTTTCTATCATAGGGGTGGCAGATGATGCATTTGCCTATAAACACAATGGAAAAAATGTCAAGAATCCACATTATATGAAGTTTCGTGATATTTGTTTGGCGTATACTCACAACGTGCAAGAAAGGAACGACATCAAAAAAATTGAAGAGTATTCTGGTAGAGGAAAAGATCATTGCACCTATGATTTGCTATTGCTGAATAAATTCCGAGCGTTCTTAATAAACCGTCCAGCGTTTGTTGATCCTCATACAGCAAATCTTGTTCAACTTAAAAACTATGTTCTCGTAATTGATGAAATCAATCGTGCCAATCTGCCAGCAGTTCTTGGAGAATTGATTTACGCATTAGAGTACAGGGGAGAGCCAGTATCTTCTATGTATGCGATAGATGAAGATAGGGTGCTAATATTACCTCCCAATCTTTATGTCATTGGCACCATGAATACGGCGGATCGCTCTGTTGGTCATATTGATTATGCCATACGTAGGAGATTTGCTTTTGTTCCGATACTTCCAAGCGACAGTGTTATTGATAAAGTTATTACCAACAACGCTACTCTACTTATGCAGGCAAAGAGGCTGTACCAAAAAGTTGCGGCTTTCTTTTCTCCTGCATTATTGATGGGTGACTTTAAGCAAGAAGATGTGCAGTTAGGCCACAGCTATTTCTTAGCCAAAACTAAAGAAGAGTTAGAATTGAAGCTGGAATATGAGATCAAACCTTTGCTTAGGGAGTACCTGAAGGATGGGGTACTGAAGTCTGTCAGGAGAGACAGTGACAATAAGGACCAGACAGAAATCGATATCGATAACTTGAAAGTGGAATAAGATGGAATTAGACGCACACTTTTTGTTAAGAAAACCTTTCAGCGAGCATGAAGTTGTTGACTTGATTGAAGAATCTGAGCTATCAGAAATTCCACCTCCTATTTATTACAAGGGCGGAAAGTCTGAAGCATATTGTGTACAAATAAGCTATAACAGAAGACTGCAAACTCAGTACTACATCGGGGTAGATTGGCTAAATAAGGAGAAGGCAATTTATGTGGAGCCAAAGCTCAATGGATCAGAAGTGCAGACCAACTATCTTGAAATGCTCTTTGTTGCATTAAGTCTGCCCGAAGCAGCACAAAACGCCACCCACCTTTACGAGATAAAATGGGAACGCCCTTCAATATCTATCAAGCAGTCTCAGGATCTGCTTACTCCATTGCTTGTTATTATTTACCTGAACTTGTTGAAGGAAATTGTTCGTAAGGGATTGAAGAAATCTTATTACAAGGTAGAACACAACCTCTATGGTAGGGTGAAAGGTAAAGTGATGGTAGGGAAAACTATCAAAGAAAATGTTCTTAAGAATAAGACACTGCACACATGGTGTAGCTATGACGAATTTGGAATCAATGGGCTTGAGAACAGGTTGCTGAAAAAGACATTGGTTTTCATAAAGAGATACCTCCCGTCAATTAAGCACTTACACGCCGAAACGTATACAGAACAGGTATTTAATTATATCAATCCTGCTTTTGAAGAGGTATCGGAGGAAGTAAGCCTGCACGATATTATGCATACCAAGCCTAACGCATTTTATAACGAATACACAGAGGCCCTTCGGCTGGCAAAGATTATCCTCCAGCGTTTTGGATATAACATCTCAAATACCAGCACTCAAAAAAAAACTACTCCTCCATTCTGGATAGATATGAGCAAGCTTTTTGAGTTTTATGTACTTGGCAAATTGAAGGCGGCAGGTTACTCTATAGTGTACCAGAAAAAAATGGGTTACGATATCCCTGACTACCTCCTTAAAGATGAGCTATTGATACTGGATGCTAAATACAAGACCTATTATTCCGAGGATGGAATGAACGAATCCGTAGCTACGGATATCAGGCAATTGGCTGGTTATGGCAGAAACGAAAAGGTGCGTTCGTTCTTTGGCATTTCTGATGAAATACAGCCTAAATTAATGATCATATACCCCAATCAGGCAGTGCCAGATGGCATCACTAAAGGCGTACTATTTTCTCAAGGCAAACCAATACCCAATTACTACAATATGCGTAAAGTGTCGGTTGAATTGCCGATGGTAATGCCCAAATAATTACCCTGTTACTCCCCGTTGTTCCCGTTCTACCATTGGGGGCGAACCGGAACTGCTGATAGAACCCGTTCTCCGAACGGCTTCATGTTGTTGTAGTCGAATGCCTGCCCTGTGCAAAAATACTGTCGCTGTTTTGTTTCATCGAGTAATATTGCGCCCCCTTTGGCGCAGCACTCGTGTGCCACAAATAGAATATGCCGGCTTGTACCGGGCTGTTTCCACACAATTTTGCTACATTGGGTGTTCGCCATATCCCGGCTGGCAAATGGTTATAAACGTTTGGTTTGATAATGGGTATTGGTGCATCTTGGGTAACATATGAGTCTATGTTTTTTTTGTGTACGGTTTATAGTCACTGTTTATATTTTATTCTGTTCGCAGTGTTAAATTTATTATGTATGCTATTAATTACATTTTATTATTTTCGCTTCACAAAGCACACAGCTTCATATATATCATGAAAAAGTTTACTGTTTTATGCACGTCATTGTTAGTATTGGCACTGTCATTTAATGCTGGTGTAGCCAAAGCACAGGGAATGGCCGTAAATACCTCTGGCAGTACAGCGCATGCATCGGCAATGCTGGATGTGAGTTCTACTACACAGGGTGTGTTGGTACCCCGTATGACGGCAGCACAGCGTACGGCTATTTCATCGCCTGCAACAGGTTTGCTGGTGTACCAGACAGATGCTACTGCTGGTTTCTATTTTTACAATGGCTCTGCATGGACATCTTTGAGCGGTGGCGGTGGTGCCCCTACGGGTGCTGCTGGTGGCGACCTCTCAGGTACTTACCCCAACCCATCTGTGGCCAGCAATTCTATTACATCTGGCAAAATACTTGATGGTACTATTGTGAACGGAGATATTAGCTCTTCGGCCGCCATAGCCTACAGCAAGCTGAATCTGGCAGGCTCCGTGGCTCTGGCAGACCTTAGTGCCACGGGTACACCATCTTCCACTACATTTTTGCGTGGCGACAACACATGGGCCGTACCAAGCGGCGGCAGCGGCGGTGGTGCTTCGTTAATAGCATATGCCACCAACACGGCCTCTGTTACTATTCCTGTGGGCGGCACCAGTGTGCCACCCGCTGCGTTTTCTTTCAATAATGTTATATCTGGCAGTTCTGTCTTCAATGGTACTACCTTTACGGCCCCATCTGCCGGTGTTTATTTTTTTGGCACAAACATATGCACGGCCTCAGGAACTTCTAATGGTCTGGCCCCTAACCTCATTGTAAATGGTGCAACGGTATTCACCGGTGGGTATCTGGCGGGCAGTACCAATATACCTTCTCCGGGGTCTCGTGGTTTCCTCAATACAATGGTTGCCCTTTCGGCAGGCGATGTTGTTACATTTTCTGTGATACACCAAAATAATCTTAACGCTGCCGTGATTACCACAGATGGTACAACCAAGATGATGATATTTAAGTTGTAATAACTACTTCGCCTTGCAACACAAGGCATAATGCTTATATGCATATTCATGGTGCGTACTGCTTCTACTCAGGTATGGCAGTACGCATCATTTTTTTTATGATGCCCAGCGGTATTGTTTACAGCCAGGTATTTTGTAGAATGGTTCGGTAGTACGTATATGCCTTTGCTTCAACTGCTGGTCATAGTTTTTTGTAATTACACCCTGCTATTCTTCGTGTTCAAGATATTTTTTTTGAGTATCTTTTTCGATAACAAAAAGATATACAGAAGAATTTGCAGGTATATGGTATTCATAGCTACACAGAAAGTTATCAGAGCAATGCTGCTTTGGTCTGAAAAAAATGTTTGCGAAAAATTTGTTATATAATGATATTGCTAAAGGGAAGAGTCCGAAAGTGAATTCATATATTGCTTCCACTAAATAGAAATTCGTATCATTTCCAGATAGCATCAATAAAAATGTCAGCAACAGGACAATTATCCCCATATACAATGCTACAGTCCTGAGTGTCTCAGGTCGCCATGTCAATCTGAAGAATACGAAAGGAACGAGTATAAACAGTAGTATGACGGAGACATCAGCAAGGTTGAGTGATTCCTTTTTATGGCCTTGGCCAGCCAAAATGAACATGCTAACATAGTACACGCACACATGTACCAAATACATGGTTGCAGTACTCAAAGCACCTGTCAAAATATTCCTCTTCTTCATTTTACTTCGGTTCCACTATATCCCGCCATTCACTCTCAAAAGACTTCCGGCATCAAGTTGGGTGTATGATTTATCAAATAAATTTACCAATCCTACCTAACCTAAAAAGATTTTTTTGGAAATAATAAACAGTGTTCAGTAAATTTGCATCGTAAATAAATAGTGATGGGTATAGCAGAGCGGAAGGAAAGGGATAAGCAAGAGATGAGGAAGAGCATCATAGATGCTGCCATGCACATGTTTATGTACGAGGGCTACGACAATGTATCTATCCGCAAGCTGGCCGACAAGATAGAGTACAGTCCCGCCACTATTTACCTCTACTACAAAGACAAAGACGAGCTGCTGTACGATGTGCAGGCGGTATGTTTTGGCCGGTTGGTAGATGTCTTTACAGAACACGCCACATCAACCGACCCCATAGAAAAGCTACGTCAGATAGGGCATGCCTACCTCACATTTGGTATGGAGAACCCACAGTTATACGAGCTGATGTTCATCATGAAGGCACCCATGAACACCGTAGAAGAAAACGAACTGTGGAAGAACGGCGATTGTGCTTTCAACTTCCTGGTAGACTGTATGACCCAGTGCGTAATGCAAAACCGCATACATTTTCACCATCCACTACAGGGCGTACTATCGGTATGGGCTATGGCACATGGGCTCATGTCGCTATCGGTATGTTACCGCATGAAGGTGACCCGCATGACAGACGAAGAGAGCAAGGCCAATATGTATATGGCATTAGATCATTATATAGATACGCTTACAAAGAAGTAAATTTTTTACCCATAAACTAAACACTGTTTAGTATGTCAACAAAGATTATTATCATTTCGTCGTTAATGCTGCTGCAATCTGCATTGGGTTTTGCAGGTAGCAAGACCGCATTAGATGGCTATGTAGAGACCGCACTGGCCAACAACACAGGCGTGAAACAACAACAGTTTCAGCTCGATAGGGCCATGCAGGCACTCAGCGAGGCCCGCACATTGTTCCTGCCATCGGTCACCGCCATGGGCAACTATACAAAGGCGGGTGGGGGCCGTACCATAGACTTCCCCATTGGCGACCTCCTGAACCCCGTATACGGCACGCTCAATCAGCTAACGGCCAGTAACAAGTTTCCGCAACTCGAGAATGCCTCTATTTTGCTGAACCCCGACAATTTTTATGACCTCAAGGTGCGCACCGCCATGCCTCTGGTTAATGCCGAGGTGTATTACAACAAAAAGATAAAACAGCAGGCCATATCGCTGCAACAGGCCTCGGTAAATGTGTATAAGCGCAGCTTGGTAAAGGACGTAAAGACGGCCTATTACCAATACTATCAGTCCTTGCAGGCCATAGCCATATACCGCGAGGCATTGCAACTGGTAGACCGTAACGTAACCATGAACGAAAGTCTGCTACGCAACGGCGTGCGCAATGGTACGGCACTCACCCGTGCCCGTGCCGAGCAGCAGAAAATAGCCGCACAACTCACCGCCGCCGAAAACAATAGCCGCAATGCCAAAGCCTACTTCAACTTTCTGCTCAACCGCCAGTTAGATGCCGATGTAGTGGTAGACACAGCCGCTGTAGCCCAATACGGTACCAATACCAGCAGTGCCAATGGCGTAGCCGCCCGCGAAGAGTTGCAGCAACTCAACATAAGCCGCAATATGTATGGCCTCAGCGCACAAATGCAGCGTGCGGCTGCGGTACCTAAGCTCAGTACCTTTCTGGATGTGGGCTCACAGGGGTTCGATTGGGCTTTTAACGACAAGTCGCGCTACTACTTCTTTGGGGTAAGTATGGAATGGAGCCTGTTTGCATGGGGGCAGGCGCACTACAAAGCCCGTCAGGCCGACCTGAATGTGCAGGAAACCAATGCCCGCTACGACCAGGCCGAAAGTGCCTACAAGTTACAGCTGGTACAGGCCGAAAACAATTACAAAACAGCCGTAGCATCGTACCTCAGTGCCATGGCGCAGGAAGATTTGGCCGCCAAGTATTACAACGACCAACTGAAAGCCTACCGCGAAGGGGCCTTGCTGTATATAGAATTGCTGGATGCGCAAAACCAGCTTACTGCCGCCCGGTTACAGACAGCCGCCGCCATAGCCGCTGTGCAAATAGCCATTGCCGAAACAGAAAGAAATACCGCATCATATCCACTCAATTAATCATCATACATACTACATACAATGAAACAAATAGCAATATGGCTGTTGCCACTGATGGTGCTTACGGCATGTGGCCAGAAACAAGCACCAGCCGAAAAGACAGTAGAAGATATAATACCCGTACGCGTAATGGCGTTGGAACAAGGTGGGGTGTCGGGCTCTATAACTGTGTCTGGTCAGTTTACAACAGATGATGAATCTGTACTGGCCTTCAAAACAGGGGGCATTATAGACAAGATATTGGTAAAAGAGGGCGATGCCATTCGTACGGGTCAGTTACTGGCCACCCTCAAGCTTACCGAAATAGATGCGGCTGTACAGCAAGCTACCCTTGCGCTGGAGAAAGCAAAACGAGATTACAACCGGGCATCGAACCTCTATAAAGACAGTGTAGCCACTCTGGAGCAGGTACAGAACGCCAAAACCGCGCTCGATATGGCTACCCAACAACTGGAGGCGGCACGTTTCAACAGAACCTATTCAGAGGTGCGGGCTGCCAAAAGTGGCTTTGTGCTGCGCCGCATAGCGGGCGAGGGGCAGGTAGTAGGTGCGGGCACCCCTGTATTTCAGGTAAATGGGGCTGCATCGACCGGTTGGCAGTTGCGGGTGGGGCTCAGCGACCGCCAGTGGGCCGCACTGAAGGTGGGCGATAAGGCCACAGTAGCCAACGATGCCGGCAAGGAGTGGGCGGGGGTAGTAGCACGCAAGGCACAGGCTGCCGACCCTGCAACCGGCCTTTTTACAGCCGACATCAAAATCAACACTACCGGTACCGATGCACTGGCTAGCGGTATGTATGGCAAGGCTCTGTTACAAATGACGGGCGGTTCGCCCATCAGGGTATGGCACATACCCTACGATGCTCTGCTGGATGCCGATGGTAGCCTTGGTTATGTATTTGCCGTAGGCCCCAACAATACCGCTACCCGCATCAAGGTAACCATACAGGGTATGGAGCGCGACAGGGTGCTCATATCCGAAGGGTTGGATAGTGTAACGCAACTGGTGGTATCGGGTAGTGCCTACCTTACCGATAATAGCAAGGTTCGTATCGTTCAATAAACCTGCAAAAGAAACGTCATGAAGATTTCGAACTATGCTGTAAAAAATTATCAGTTTACGCTGGTAATATTTGTCATGATCATTGTGTTGGGTATTACCACCATCATGAACATGCCCCGGTCCGAGGACCCCGAGATGCACGCCCCCGTGTTCCCGGTTGTAGTGGTGTACCCCGGAGCCAGTCCTAAGGATATGGAAGAACTGGTGGTAAAACCTATCGAGAAAGAAATATACGCACTTGAAAACATGAAGCGTATCCGTACCACCATCAGCGATGGGGTAGCCGTCATACGGGCCGAATATGTCTATAACAGCGATGTAGATGCCAAGTATCAGGAAATAGTACGTGCGGTAAACAGCCTGCGCGGGCAGTTGCCTGCCGACATCAGAAAGCTGGATGTAATGAAGTACCAGCCGTCCGATGTAAATATTTTGCAGATAGCATTGGTATCAGAGAATGCACCCAAGGACAAACTGAACAACTATGCCAAAAGGTTGCAGGAAGAGCTGGAAAAACTGCCTGCACTGAAGAATGTAAAACTATCGGGCTTGCCACCACGGCAGGTGCGCATAGAGGCCGATATAGAAAAGTTGGCGCAGATGCACATACCCATTATGGCACTGGTAGCCAACCTGCAAAGCGAAAACACCAACATACCCGGTGGTAGTATAGATGCTGCCGGCAAGACGTACAACATAAAAACCAGTGGCAATTTCCGCTCTTTGGAGGATATCAGTAATTCAATAGTATACTCGGCCAACGGTAAGATTGTGCGCCTGAAGGATGTGGCAAGGGTCTACTACGGTTATGACGATGAGACCTACCTTACCCGCCTGAATGGCCATAGGGCAGTGTTTGTTGTGGCCGCGCAAAAGGATGGTGAAAATATATCGCGGTCGCAAGATCAGTACAAACCATTGTTGGAACAGTTCAAGAAAACATTGCCCGCCAACATAGATATGGTGGTACACTTCGATCAGGCCGATAATGTGAACATGCGTTTGGCAGGCTTGGGTAAAGATTTCATCATAGCCATACTGCTGGTGGCTATTACCCTATTGCCACTCGGCAGCCGTCCGGCCATCATCGTTATGATATCAATACCGCTATCCCTGTCTATTGGCATTGTATTGCTCAATCTGTTTGGGTACAACCTCAATCAGCTGAGTATTGTAGGTCTTGTAGTGGCATTGGGATTGTTGGTCGATGATAGTATAGTAGTGGTAGAGAACATAGAACGGTGGATGCTGGAAGGCCACAGCCGCATGGAGGCTACCCTCAAGGCTACCAAACAAATAGGGCTGGCAGTGTTGGGCTGTACGGTTACGCTTATCATTGCCTTTATGCCGCTGGTATTTATGCCAGAGGGTGCCGGCGACTTCATTCGTTGCCTGCCGTTGGCGGTTATCTTCTGCGTGCTGGCATCGTTATTTGTATCGCTCACCATTATTCCGTTCCTGTCCAGCAAAATGCTGAAGGAGCATACCAATCCCGAGGGTAATATCTTTATGCGTGCCCTCAAGAAGCTCATACACGGCAGCTATGGCCGCCTGCTCGATGGGGCTATGCAGCGTCCTGTACTCACCATAATGGTGGCTATTGCCTTCTTTGGTGGTGCCATGGGGGTATTCAAAATCATTGGTTTTAGCTTGTTCCCCGCATCAGAGAAACCTCAGTTCTTTGTCAACATCAATACGCCACCACAAAGCAGCGTAGCCCGTACCGATAGTGTGGCCCGTGCCATAGAGGCCGAGCTGAAGAAAGAACCATTGATACAATACTTTGCCACACACAGCGGCAAGGGCAACCCAATGATCTACTACAATGAGGCGCAAGAGAACGAGCGCAGCAATTTTGCGCAGGTGTTTGTGCAGTTGGACAGGCATACCAATCCCGATGAAAAACTGGCACTCATAGAGAAGTTGCGTGCCAAATGGACACCCTATACAGGTGCCAAGGTAGAGGTGCGCAACTTCGAGCAGGGCCCCCAACAATTGGCACCGGTAGAGGTTCGTTTGTTTGGCGAAGATCTGGACAGCCTGCGGCAAATGGCAGCACGGGTAGAAACCATGCTGAAACAAACGCCCGGTACTATATATGTAGACAATCCGGTAGCGATACTCAATTCCGACATCCGGGTACACATCAACCGCGAGAAGGCACAGATGCTGGGCGTTCCTGTAGCCAGTATAGACCGTGCCGTGCGCATGGCTATAGCCGGGCTCAACATTGGTCATTACAACGACGAAAATGGTAATGAGTACGATTTGCTGTTCACCCGCATCAGGCAGGGCAAACCCACGCTCGATGTGCTGAATGGATTGGTCATCAACAATGCCGTAGGGGCACCGGTGCAATTGTCGCAATTGGCCGACCTGAAGCTGGAATCGTCTCCACTCAACATCAACCATCAGGAAAAACGCAGGGTAGTGTCGGTAAAAGCATTTGTAAAGAAGGGCTTCCTTACCGACCGTGTTATCAATGAGGTGACAGGCAAAATGGACCACTTTGGTTTTGCGCCCGGTTACAGCTACGAAATGGGGGGCGAGGTCGAGTCGCGCAACAATTCATTCGGTGGTTTCGGTAGCATCATTATTGTAACTGTTTTCATGTTCATTGCCATACTGGTGTTAGAGTTCCGCACGTTCAAGAGTACGCTTATTGTACTGTCCGTAATACCATTGGGTATAGTTGGTGCTGCACTGGCCCTGTGGATGACTGGTAACTCACTGTCTTTTGTGGCCATCATTGGGCTCATAGCATTGGCCGGTATAGAGGTAAAGAATACCATACTGCTCGTAGACTTTACCAACCAGCTACGCAGGCAGGGTATGGGGCTCGATGAAGCTATCAAAGAGGCGGGTGAGGTGCGCTTCCTACCCATTGTTCTTACCTCGCTCACGGCCATAGGTGGTCTCATACCTATTGCTATCTCTACCAATCCGCTCATAGCACCATTGGCTATAGTACTTATTGGTGGGCTCATCAGTTCTACCGTACTATCGCGCGTGGTTACACCGGTAGTGTACAAGCTGATGCCGCCCAAGATAGAGGAAGAATAGGGTAGCGTTGGTTTTTCCTGAATTTGCCATGCATTGTGAAAACACATTGTAATGGGGGAAACAAAACATATGAATGCCGGTGGTTGTATTATCAATCACCGGCATTACAGTTCTTATAGTGTAGCGGCATCAACGCCACATCACACAAACTTTCTGTACGTAGGTTCGGGGTGTATTTCAAATCCCTGTTGCAGGTACAGTGGCTCGCCTTCGTTGGTAGCATGTAGTTCAAAGGCTGTCACTCCGCGCGATACGGCTGTTTCTTCCAGCTTTTGCAAGATATTGGTAGACAAACCCATTCTGCGGTACTCGGGACGAGTGTACACATTCATAATATAGCCCCAACGCCCGGAGGGATTCTTTAAATTGCCCGGGTTCCGTCTCAGTACCATGCCCGCCACAGATGCAGGTTCGCCATTTACTGTGGCATACCAACATAGGTAGCTTTTGTTCAACTCTTCGGCAAAGTACTCGTTTGCCAATTGACGCAACATTGTCTCGTCTTGTGAAGATAACCTGCCCCCCAGTAGAATTGCAAATTCAATTCTGAGCTCTGTTACCAGTGCCAGATCGTCTAAAGTGGCAAGATGGTATTCTATTGTATGCATATAGCAATAACGGATGTCTGTAACGTTTGTTGCTGTGTTCAAGATTGTTGCCAGACAATTTTTACAGCATTTACTTGTATAGTGTTCAGCCTTTCGCCCGTGACAACAAAACCATTTTTGATATAGAAGGAAACCGGCGATGGGTAGTTGGTTCCGTCTTGTCGGGCATACATATTGTGGTCGGTTACCCAGCCATTCAGTACGTTACTGCATTGCCGTAGTTTTTGAAGCAGCGCACTGCCCCAGCCATTTCCCTGCACATCGCGATCCAGTATTATGGCGAACCATCTTTCCCCATCACGGTCAAAAATGGCTGCCCATCCTTTCATCTCTCCAGCTGGCGATACCAATAGAAAATGAGAGACGTTCTCTAAGCCTGCTATGTAACGTTCTAATCCGGTAATGTCGCTAAATGCCATTTGCACCGGATACTCTCTGTTCCACATCCGTCGCAACGTGTTTTTCTGTGCCGAAGACAGTATGTAGGTTTGAGAAATGTACATTATCAGCTGTTTATATTCAAATGTACATCTACAAAGCAACTATTTTTTATTGCCGGGCAATTGCCGCCCCAATTTGTCGGCTGCGGCAAGTATAGTATATACACTTAGTGCCAACCCTGCCAGCCCCAGCATTATTACAGAGTACCATGTAGCAGTCCATTCCAGTGCGCGCAATATGCGGTGCATAGTGCTGATTATTTTCCGTGGCCGGGCTTCATACAGCGACAACTTCACTGTGCAAAATTCGTTTACTTCGTCAAAGTTGCCCAGCTCTACCCCCAGCCCCTGTATACGCTCTTCTATCTCCAGTATTTTGTCGTTCAGCGATATAAAATCGGCTATCTGTCCGCCTTTTTGCTTTAGTTCCAGTAAGTTGGCAAGTGTTTTTTGTAGCGATGCCTTCTGTGCATTCAGTTTCAGGTAATCGTTCGTTTTATCAGTTTTGGTTATTTCTACACTTTGGGCTTTACCTATTGCCTTCATTTCGGTATAAAACGAGTCGAACAGCGATGGTGCTACCCCTATCATCATTTGTAGCTGCCGGTTGCCACTCATGCCCATGTTTTGTTCATATTGTATTACAGCATGAAATGACGCTATTTTTCTTTTCAGTTGCCGCTCATCCCGCACCCACGAGTGTGTACGTGTGCGTATCGTGGCAGTCTTTTCATATTTCTGACTGGAAGATGGTGGAGGGCTTTCCAGGGCTACAGTGGCCGGTGGTGCCATTTTTGCTTCATACAGTTTCTCTGAAGCATAGTTTTTTCGCAACCCCTGCACACTACCAAAGTAGTCTTCTGTAGCGGCAATTTCGGGTTCTTGCCCACGGGCCTCAGGGCTGGTATAACCGTATAGTAGCCTGAAGACAAACATGACTACAAACATTAGGGCTCCGCCTATCAGCAGCCGCTTACGGTTTTGAGGGTTGTTACTGTTCATTGGGTTGCTCTTTTATGTATCGGAATGCAGAAGTATAAAATGCATAGTCATGCAAATTCCACAGTGTACCGGCATGTTTTTTTAGATGTAGCCCAAACCCCATTTTAAGTCCCCTACACCAATAGAGGAGCTGCCGTGCACAAAAAATAAATGTGGCACTAAAATTCCAGTGTCAAACCATCCCATGCCAGATGCATGCCTGGTGGCAGCATATTCTCTACTTCGGTATAGGTACCCAGCTGGTGGCTTATGTGGGTAAAGTATGCATTGGGTACACCTGCTTCGCGTACAACGTCTATGGCCTGTGCCAGCGTATAATGAGAAATATGGGCCTCGTGTCGCAGCGCATTCAGCACCATTGTGTGGCTACCTCTTATCTTCTCCATTTCGGCAGGAGCTATATAATTGGCATCCGTTATGTAAGTGAAATTGCCAATTCGGAATCCCAATACCTCCATTTTGTAGTGCAGCACCCTGATAGGGGTAATCTGTAAACCCTTTATAGAAAAAGATTGCCCGGCAGATATTGTATGCATATCTACCTGCGGTATGCCGGGATACTGATTTTCTGAGAAGATATACTGAAACTCGCGCTTCAGGGTATCTTGAGTCTCTGTAGTAGCATATACGCCTACTGCCTTTTGCGAAAAGAAATTATAAGGGCGTATGTCATCGAGACCGGCAATGTGGTCTTTATGACCATGGGTCAAAACTATAGCGTCGAGCTTGTGTACGCGCGCCCGCAACATTTGGTAACGAAAATCGGGTCCACTGTCTATAACAATACTCACATCGGGCGTTTCTACCCATATAGCACTCCGTAAACGCTTATCCCTATGGTCGGTAGAAGTACACACTTCGCACGGGCACCCTATAAAGGGTACTCCCTGAGACGTTCCGGTACCCAAAAAAGTCACTTTCACAACTAAATATCCATTTTGGTTTGTACGGTATTGCCTGCATTCATATCGGGGTCGGCTTTCATTTGTTTGTACCATTTCAGTGTTTCGGTACTCAGCTCTTCCTCCTTAACCGTAATATTTTGCATTATCTCCATCAGAGCG
This sequence comes from Chitinophagaceae bacterium, assembly GCA_021151685.1. Classification (GTDB taxonomy): domain Bacteria; phylum Bacteroidota; class Bacteroidia; order Chitinophagales; family Chitinophagaceae; genus Nemorincola. Next base: position 20,317 of record JAGKWS010000001.1, on the reverse strand, counting down.
TTGATGCGACCCTCTACATTGAAAAATTTGTTGACAACAACAACTTTTCTTTCCTCCAATATGCAATAACCGCTATTGAAGTGCCCCTTCTCGTAGCGAATAATGTAGTGTGCCTCTTCAAAAAGCTCCTCCAGTTTTTTAAGCGTGTTTGGCGTATATTTGAAGCTCATTAGCTTGGCTGTTTCAATGAATAAAAGTAGCACATTCACAGCACTTCGCATCATCATAACCCTGTTCACCGTTTTTTCTCATTCCCAGTCAGCAGCACAGTTTAGCGACGATGCCGATGTGTATACCGACAAGATAAAAATGATATCGGTAGGCGCAGTATTGGGGGCCAACTTTTGTCAGGTAGATGGCGATAACTATGCGGGGTATCACAAAGTAGGCCTTAATGCCGGTGGTATTGGCTATTTGCGGCTCAGTAAAGATTGGGCACTCAGCTTCGAGTTGTTGTATAGCCAGCGTGGTGCCAAAGATAATGGCGTGCGTTACTCGCCCATAGACAGTGCTACACTCATCACTAAGTACCGCATCAACACACCCTATGCCGAGATACCACTCATGATCAATTATTTTGACAAACACAAAAGCCATTTTGGTACAGGGTTTTCGTACAGCCGCCTGCTGAATGCCACAGAACTTATGGAGTCAGATAAAGGCTATTCTGTCGATTTCAGCAAGTATCCATTCCGCAATTCCACGCTCGACTATGTTATAAGTGCGCAAATGCATCTGTGGAAGGGGCTTTTTTTTAATGTTCGTTTTCAGTATGGTATCACCCCCATGCGCTCGGAAACACCTGTAGGCATGGCCCGTGCCGATAGGCAATATAACAATCTATGGTCTGTACGGTTGATGTATATGGTGCGCTAAGTAGCGGCCGCACCATACAATAACAAGAGACAATTGTCGCATTTTTGCCGTAGGTTTGAACACCGTCAAAATTTACATTACTATGTTATACATTAGTAACAGCATTTGTGTGCCGCCGCCGCTTGGTACCGCCCTCATCAAAAAAATGATGGTTCTTGCCGCCATGTTGCTATGTATGGGCGGTAGTAAGGCATATGCCCAACTCGATTATTTTGACGAATACCGCACTTTTCATGGAGGGCTGGTCGGAGGGCTCAACATCTCTCAGGTAGATGGTGACAATTTTGCAGGTTATACCAAAAAGGGCTTTAATCTGGGGGGCATCGTTTACTTCAAAATGGATGAAGAACATATAAAAGGAAGTCTCGAAGTGTCTTATGCACAAAAAGGAGCCCAGTCGAAAGGTGTGTTTATTGCTGCCCCCGGCTTGGCCGTAACAGACTATGCGGTGACGCTCAACTATGCCGAGGTGCCCTTTATGATTAACTATTTCGACCAGCATCTCCACCACTTTGGTGCAGGTTTTTCCTACTCGCGTTTGGGTACTAAAAAAGAGACTATTACATTTAGCCCATCACAACCCATTGCCAATCTCGATGATTATCCATTCAAAAAAAGCGACTTCAACTTTCTTTTAGGGGCAAACTTTCACTGTTGGAAGGGCTTCTTTTTCAATATGCGCTTTCAGTACTCACTCATTTCGGTGCGCAACAAAGTGCCTGAAAATTACGGGCGCAATCAGCAGTTCAACAATATGTGGACATTCCGTTTGATGTATCTTTTCAAATAAATTTTGTTTTTTTTATGTCAAAAATGGGCTGTCTGCTTACTGCAAACAGCCCATTTTTTGATAGGAGATATTTTGTATCAACAGCCTATCGGCCACCGTTAGATATAAAGTCGTTCAGTGCCTTCTTGTTAGTATCAAACGTGAAGACAGAGCCTACCTTATAATAGTTCTGTGGGTCGCTGCAACGGCTGTATGCAAACTTGGCAAAATTAACCTTAGTGTTTTCAAAAGAAAACAATTGACATATTTCCATTATTTGTCCAGTGCTCATAAAGTTATTGCCAGTACTCAGTATCGTTTTGGCCGTACTCAGTTTAGTGTCTTCAAAGTTGCCACTGGCTATACTTTGTTTGGCATCGCCAAAGCTTCGGCTATCCATAGGCATAGGCCCCTGTGGTATAGGCGGGGGTGTCATACCTCCTCCTCCACGGCCACCGCCATAGCCATTGTCGTACCCTCCATTGTTATACCCTCCGTTATTATAGTTGCCGCTACTATAGTTGCCGTTGTTATAACCATTATTGTTATAGCTACCGCCAAACCCGCCATTGTCGGTCGTTGTTGTAGTAGTTTCTGTTATCCACTGTCCGGTTATGGGGTCCATATAGGTGGTTTCGGTCACTGTATTTATCTGTTGGGGCTTGCCGTAGTACATCACATATTCATCGCGTGGGCCACGGTAGCTTTTGTCGCACTCCGTCATACGGTGAAACTTCAGGCGGGCACCGCCACCACGACCGCCACGTGTCACGCGCAGGGTAAGGTTCACAGCCCGGCCATCAATAGGGTCGGCAATGTTCACTGTACGGCGAATGGGAGGCATGCTGTTGTTGGCAAATATTATTTGAACATCATTCTGGTACTTTGGCAAAGCTTCTACCCTTATTTTTGAAGTAGGGGCAAGGTTTTGCTTTATCCCATTCAGCACCAGGAAAAATGGTTCGCCATTTTCAGAGAAAATAGACAATACGCTGTTGTCGTACTGCATATTGTCGTACCGGTATTGTGGATAGTTGCCGTAGCCACCACGTTGTGCAAAGGTAGCCGGTGCTACCAGCAGGGCTGCCATCAGCAGCATGTAAGTGCGTTTCATAATTGTAATGTGTGTTTCAGAATGCAAGAATAACAAATTAAAAATAACTGAAAAAATAACAAGGGCTGTACCGTGGGTTTTATTGTAGATATAGCGTGTTTGTTATCAGTCCGATACACATAAATCAACAAACATGCCAAATGGCAGAGCATATTGCCCAGTTTGCTGTTAATGTATTCACAAGGTGCTGGAAGGGGCTTTCAAAAAGACAATTATCTTACAATCGGCAAATAACTATCATTATTTATTTCGGAACTTGCGGCCACTTTTGCAAACATCGTCAACAGACCATATTATGAGTACAAAAAGCCAGCAGTTATTCGACAGAGCACAACGCACTATACCCGGTGGCGTAAACTCGCCTGTACGTGCGTTTCGCAGTGTGGGTGGCACACCAATATTCATGCAGCGCGCCAAAGGTGCCTATCTCTACGATGCTGATGGCAAAATGTATCTCGACTACATCAACTCTTGGGGGCCGGCTATTCTTGGCCATGCTTACGACCCCGTGGTTGAGGCTATACAGGAACGTGCCACCTTATCATCTTCTTTTGGTGCCCCTACCGAGCTGGAGGTGGATATGGCCGAACTGATTGTGAGCATGGCTCCAAATGTAGAAATGATACGCATGGTGTCAAGCGGTACAGAAGCCTGTATGAGTGCCCTGCGCGTGGCTCGTGGCTATACGGGGCGCAACAAGTTCATCAAGTTCGAGGGCTGTTATCATGGGCATGCCGATGCCTTTTTGGTAAAGGCGGGTAGTGGTTTGGCTACTTTCAACATTCAAACCGTACCGGGTGTTACTGCCGGTGCTGCCAACGATACACTGACAGCCCCATACAACAACCTGAATGCGGTAGAACAGTTAGTTGCCGATAACAGGGGCGAAATTGCCGCCATTATTATAGAACCCGTAGCTGGTAATATGGGGTGCATCATACCACAGCCCGGTTTCATGGAAGGCCTGCGTAGCATCTGTGATCGTGAAGGCATCGTCTTGATTTTTGATGAGGTAATGACAGGCTTTCGCCTGGCAGCAGGTGGCGCACAGGAGCGGCTGGGTATAAAAGCCGATATGGTAACCTATGGCAAGGTAATAGGCGGCGGTTTGCCCGTGGGTGCGTTTGGTGGCCGTAGAGATATAATGGAGTGTGTGGCCCCTGTAGGCAAAATATACCAGGCAGGTACACTAAGTGGCAACCCCATAGCCATGATAGCAGGCTATACCACCCTGAAAACACTGGCAGACAACCCCGGTATTTACACTGCGCTGGAAGAGAAAACAGCCCTGCTGCACACCGGGCTGGATGAGGCGTTCCGCAATAGTGGCAGGCCATATGTTATCAACAGGTTGGGCTCTATGATAAGTGTACACTTTTCTGAGAAGCCAGTTAACAACTTTGATGATGCGGCTGCGGCCGACAATGCAACATTTAATCGGTTCTTCCACCAAATGTTGGAACGTGGTGTGTACTTGCCCCCATCGGCATATGAAACATGGTTTATATGTAATGCACTTACAGAAACCGATATAGAGATGACGGTACAGGCAGCACGCCAGAGTCTTGCGGCACTGTAAATGCACAGAAGCTGAAAATTTCTGTACCTTTCGCCACACGGCATGAGGCGATTTTTGATGAAGCTACTGGTGGGTTCTTTGCCATTTATCATAGCATTTGCTGTGGTAGAACACCATTGCCGTACCCGTACTGTAATAGCTATCAGAAAGGACTATATACATCGGCATGCCGAACGTATCAGTACTTTGCTACTGGGAGACTCTCATAGCAATCGCAACTTAAATCCCGGGGGGCTTACAATGCCAGCAGCTTCGGTGGCATTGGGTGGGCAGCCTCTATCTATAGATTATTATTTGTTACAAAAGTTGTTGCCCACATTGCCCCATTTATCTACTGTGGTAATGGAGGTATCTCCTCATCGTTTCTTTTACGATTTGGATGCTACCCACTGGAATGCCCACCTTTACAGGGCTATGTGGGGCATTCCCTATAAAACAGAACAATTTTCATGGAGTAACTATTCGTTGGTATTAGCGCATCATAAACACTGTGCCGAGGTGTACCTGAACTATCTGGGGCTATCGGGCACTTACCTGCCACCAGATAGCCTTGGGTTTGTGCCCTCAGACTCTTGTGGCCGGTTTCACAATATGAGGTACGACACTGCCCGTATTGCGGCTACCTTCCGCATGCGGCACAAATTTGACGATACCGCTCTTGTGCCGGTCAATCTTCGTTTCTTGGACGAGAGCATTCGTTTGTGCCGGCAACGGGGCGTGCGTGTAGTGCTTGTCAGTGCCCCATTATACCCCACCTATGCCGCAGCGGTGCCCCAACGGCAGTGGCAGCAGGTAAATGACATAATACAGCAGATAGCACACAGCAACCATGTGCCGTGGTATAACCATAGCCGGGATACATGTTTCAGTGTTTATCACTTTCACGACGATGACCACCTCAACCCTCGGGGCGCAGCCATGTTTACCTCTTTGGTAAACAGGTATATTCATCAGGCCGAATAGGTAGTATCGTAGCGGTTTTGCCATACTATACCACAACCATACATAAACAAGGCAGGCACATACATTTACTTGCCATACACATACTCCTCCGTACTGTAAAAATGCCGTTGGTAAATGGTGGCCCACCGTTTCACCACAAACTCGCTGCAACCGTGGTGCGATTTGTTTTTCTTGTTCCAGTCGTAGGTATAGCCAAGCTGCGTCCACGGAAAACGATCTTCTGTTTTGGGCGCAAAAAAACGGCTGATGCGCTGGCTGTCTATCCATGCACGGTGTGCCGGAGTTACCCCGGCAGGAAAATCTAATTCGCAGGCATTATCGGCTATCTCGTTATCGGCACAGGGGCGGTACAGGTCTTGCGGCCGTACCCAAAACTCGAAAAATAACTTGTAGTAATTGGGCACAGGAGGTAACCCCAATAGTTGTTCCAACCTCAAATCCAGTTTTTTGCGGGGCACACCACTCATGCGCTCCCTCAACTCAGGTGCTACCGTTACCCACATATCATACTGCTTAGACGATAGGGGTTGTGCCTGTGGCAGGTTTTCCTGTGCATAAAAGTTCTTTGCCTTCCACGATACCACCAATATATATCTTTCGTTACCAATCAGGGTATCCCTCAGCAACTTGTTGCCGGTATCAATCGCCTGTAAGCCATCCCAACGTTTGTAGTAGGTAGCATATTCCGATTGCTGTACCGCTTCCTGGTATTGTTTATTCAGCTTCTTTTGCCTCTTGCCAATGGTATTGGTATGGGCCCGTGTTACAGGGGGTACACAGAGCAACAAAAAAAATACAGGGACTATTCGTAGGAACGTGGCCATAAAAGACGTTATGCCATAAAAATATACAAGTTTTTAACAATTTTAGAGCCTGTTTAAGATTTATTGCTTGTATTTATTCTGAGCGTTGTTTTTGAGCGAAACGAGGCACATGTTGCAGCCATAGCCATTCCTATGGCGAAAAATGTAACGAAGTTGCAGCCAAAAACTACCATAAGAAAGGCAATGAATGAATCTTGAACCGGCTCTTATAGTGCTAATGCATATTTCCCATGCTTATAGGTGAAAACACGCTTCTCTTTAGCACTTTTGCCTTTGTATATTTGTTGCCAACGTGCGCACCTTCATCCTCAAAGTACTTAATGGCGGTATTACAGAACACACTTCTTTTGAAGAACGTGTGCGGCTGCGCTCCATGAATCAGGGGCTTTTGCTGGGTATTATTGTACTGGTGCTTTGTATTGTCATTGTTTTCCCCTACCACCATTTTGCATGCAACCTTATCGCACTTCTCATTGCACTTATCACCGTACTTGGTTTCAATGTTGCCGGCCGTATCAGGCTTGCCCGCAATGTTACCTTCTTTTCAGTGTTGATTTGGCTATTACAGGCTGCCGCTGGCTTTGGCCCCAGACTGGGTATGGAAAATTTCCTCTTCGTCTTGCTGATGGCCATTCTGCTTTTTGAGGGTAACCGACAGTGGAAATACCTGAGTGCAGCAGTAATTGCGGTAGGGCTTGGTGGTATACGTCTTTATTACGAGTATGGCCAACCATTTTATGAGCTGCCCGGTTATGTACCACAGTTGTATGTTTTCAATATTCTGTTTACTTGCCTGCTCATTACTCTTATGTGCCGGCGCATGTTGAAGGATATTAAAGCCAATCAGGACGAAGTACTGGCCAGAAAAAAAGTATTGGCCGAAGCCAATGAAATGAAAGATCGGCTGTTTTCTGTTATAGCGCACGATATTCGCAGCCCCATCAACAACCTTAGCGGCATTCTGTCTTTGCTGCAAAACGATATGCTCACTCGGGAAGAACAAACAGAGATCTTTCATGAATTACAAGAAAAAATAGACCTCTCAGGCGAAACTTTGACCGCCTTGCTGGAGTGGGCTTCATTGCATTTTAATAAACAATCTGCCATAACAGAACGGCGCAACACACTTGTGTGCATTTCCGATATAATAAATGGATTGTGTATATTCTACAAAAAAGAACTTGCAACCAAAAAAATTGCCTTCATCAATAAAACCGACCCCGCCTTATACATTGAAGCCGACAACGACCAAATACAGTTTGTACTACGCAATCTAATAGGTAATGCAATCAAATTTTCGCATACCGATGGAAGCGCATTTATTGATGTAGCTACACACATACAGCCCAATGGCCATGTAGCCATCACCATTACCGATAATGGCGTAGGTATGCCAGCCGAAAAAGCTGCAGAATTGTTCTCTACCTCACGTAAAATATCAACACCCGGTACCGCCAATGAAAAAGGTGCTGGTCTTGGTCTGCAATTTTGTAAAGATTTTGTGCTGCTGCACGGTGGTACGCTTAGTGCCACCAGTGCTATAGGGCAGGGCTCTGTGTTTACTATAATATTACCAGCATCGTTGGTACAGGCATAAAGGGTACATAGCCCCCCTTTGCGGTATTACATACAACATATATATCCCGCTCATTATGGCTGCATGCATTTATTTCTGTATATCCTTGGCGCAATTTCAATAATTACTATCTTTAGGGATAATTAGAAATAGTAATACATGTACAGCAAATTATATAGTTTTATTTTTACTTCGGTTGTTGTAGCCACTACGGCAGTCAACGCTCATGCACAGTATATTAATACCGTAGCCGGCAATGGGGTAGCAGCATATACAGGCGATGGCGGTGCCGCCAATATGGCCAGCTTCAATGCTGTAGAAGGCATGGCAGTAGATGGTGCTGGCAACATATACCTTGCCGATAAGAATAATAACGTAGTAAGAAAAATAAGCAACAGTGGTGTCGTTACTACATTTGCCGGTACGGGTGTGGCGGGCTATAGCGGCAATGGTGGTGCGGCAACGGCTGCCAAACTAAACACACCATCGGCAGTGGCTACAGATGGGGCTGGCAATGTATACATAGCCGAGCGGGGCAATCATGTAGTAAGAGTGGTAAATACCGCAGGCAAAATAAAGGTTTATGCTGGCTCTGGCATAGAAGGCTACAGTGGCGATGGCGATACAGCACACCTTGGTCGCATCAGCACTCCTACAGCACTGTGTATGGATGGGGTGGGCAACCTGTACATTGCAGAAGGTGGTAGTCACGTTATTCGCCGGGTAGACAATGGTACACGCATCATGCACACGGTGGCTGGTACGGGCAGTTTTGGCAATACTGGCGATGGTGGCATGGCAACCAATGCTACTTTCAACACACCATCGGGCGTGGTAGTAGATGCATTGGGGAATGTATACATTGCCGATGCACAGAACAACAGGGTGCGTAGGGTAGATGCTGTTACCGGTATGGTAAGTACGGTTATTGGTACCGGTACACCCGGCAACACCGGCGATGGTGGCCCGGCAACTGCTGCTACAGTTTCGGCACCGGTAAGCGTAGCCTTAGATATGATGGGCAACTTATACGTTGTGTCAAGAGGATTCCATAACGTACGTATGGTTAACAGTGCCGGCAACATCAGTCACGTAGCTGGTACCGGTGCCCCCGGCTATAGTGGCGATGGTGGCTTGGCCGTTACGGCAAGCTTACGCGGGCCACGTTTTGTTTTTGTAGACGGATGGAGTCGTATATACATAGGCGATCAGGGTAATAATGTTATCCGCCAGCTATCGGCTACAGCTTCGGTAGGCAATGTTGCCGCTCTTGCAAACGGTTTCCGCCTTTATCCCATACCTGCCGGCAATACCGTACATGCCGACCTCACAGCCATGAGTGGCACCGTAGAGATACGTATCATTAATGCAACAGGTACAACTGTGTTTGTACAAAAAGTAACTGGTGGCCAGGTGTTGCCGGTATCTATTACAGGTATAGCACCGGGTATGTACACAGTGTCTGTAGCTCATGCAGGTGCAGTGTACACACAAAAGCTGGTAAAAACAGCCGAATAAGGCAAACAGATTAGTTGCCCTTCCCGGCAACAATTTTGAAATAATCTTCGAGAGAAGCCGCTATGATATCCCAATCAAAGCGGCTTTTTATTATTTGCGCTCCAGCCTGCCCTATATTTTTTCGTTCTTCGGCCGACGATAGCAGGCCGATAACCGTATCGGCAAATGCCTGCGTTTCAGTTTGCATAATAGCCCCCTCGCCACTGCGTATACCCAGCCCCGCAAAGCCAATGTGAGAGCATACCACCGGTATGCCCATAGCCATAGCTTCCAGTACTTTGTTTTGTGTACCGGCACCAAAGCGTAGCGGTGCCACCACTACCGATGCCTCGTTGTACGTAGCTGCCAGGTCTTTTACAAAACCTGTCACCTGCACATATGGCCCTGCCAGTTCCTGCACCTTGGGTACCGGGCGTTGCCCGGCTATTATCAGTTTCACTTGCGGGTGCTTTTCGCGTATCAGAGGCAGTATAGATTGGGTAAAGTATATAACCGCATCAATATTGGGCTCATAGTCCATATTGCCTGTAAAAAGCAGCGTGTCATTGCGCTCGTAGTCGTGCAGTCTTGGTGCAAAAGTTTTCAGATCTACACCATTGGGTAGCAGCCGCAAATTGCCTGTATGGTGATGTTGTTCCAGATAGTCGAGGTCTTCCGGAGAGCATACCAGCGACATATTATACTCTTTCAGTACTTTTTCGTACTTCAGTACCCGTTTCTGTTCCCAGTTCTCAAATATGGTAACCGCTATGCTGCGTTTCACATTTTTGCGGCGTTCCCAGTACAGCGAGAATGCATCGGGCAAGTCCAGAATACGGGGCACATCCTTGCGTCCGGCCAGGTATGGCGACATGCGCAGGTGTTGCACATGTATGGCATCGTACTGGTTGTCGCGCAGCATCGCATTCAGTTGCCGTTGCAAGGCCGGCGAATGAAAATAAAGTAATTGAAACGGCGTATCGTTCCACAAACCAGCCACACAGTTCAGTACCGATTGCCACTTGGGCAGGTATATGATGGTCACCTTGCTAAAGAGTTTTTCAAGTTCTGTAGCATAGGTCAGTTCTTCCTTTGTTTGCGCAAACGTAAGCAGGTGCAACTCGTGCCGCCTACACAACCTTTGTGCAAGGTTGTATATCTTCAGCTTGTCGCCCCGGTACGGGGGCCACGGCACCCTATTTGCAAGGAAGAGTATCTTCAATACTTTTGGTTTATTCCGCGCCTAAATTAACAACTAAAGAGGAACGGCGTCTTTAAATTTCGATGTATTACTGATTGTTATTGTTTTTTGTTGTTTATATGTTCTTTCCAGAGCATTTCTACTGCCTGGTTCACTTGTGTCATATCCAAACCATTCATACAGCGAAAGTGTCCTTTCGGGCACTTATCGAAACCTATTTTACTGCATGGCCTGCAACCCACTGCATTGTTCTCCATTATTACAGACAATGGCGATGGCCTGCTGTAAGCATTATTTTGCCCGTAATAGGGAAACATACCCAGGCCGGGTGTAGTGTTGCCCCATAACGATACCACTGGTTTCTGAAATGCGGCTGCCATGTGCATCAATCCCGTATCATTAGCTACTACCACCTTTGCCATTTTCACCAACTCTGCCGACTCCGTCAGGTTGAACTTACCGCACGAGTTGTACACCTTTATAGGGTCTGCTGCCGCTATTTCATTGCCTGCTTCCCTATCTTCGGGGCCTCCCAGTAGCATAATGGGGTAGGGCGATAGCTTGCAGAATGCCTGCCACTGCGCTACCGGTAGCTTTTTTGTATTTAGCGATGCACCTATCACACAACCTACATAGCCACCCCAGTGGCTCATTGGTATATCTCTGTTGCTCAGTTGCTGCGGTGGAATGAATTGGTCTAAACCCAGCCCATCGTTTTTTACCCCCAGCGGGCGCACCGCTTCAAAGTATCGCTCCACAATGCTGGCATCAGGCATCAGATTCACCTTCAAGTTGGTGTATATCCATTTTCTGATGTTCAGCTTGGGGAATGCCCATGTCTTTTTTACTTTCAACGCCCTGCGCACTTTCAGTGTTCTCAGGTTGTTGTGCAGGTCTATGACACAGTCAAATTTTTCCTTTTTCAGGTTGTCAATTACCTCCTCCAGATTGTCGTGCAAGTACCACAGCCGGTCTATGTTGGGGTTTTGTGCCAGCAAAGAGCCATACGCTACCTTGGTAAGGTAATGTATCTGCACGCCCGGCAGTTGCTTGCGCAGACAGCGTACTACAGGTGTTGTAAGTACAATATCACCAATAGACGAAAAACGAATTACAAGTACCTTCATGCAGACGCAGTAACAGTATAAAACTGTACAATAATAATGCCAGGAACGGCTATATATGTCGAACTCAATTGGCTGCGTACGATAGTTCGCACCATGCTTTGTTATCGTTTACAATGCCCAGGGCCTCTCTGGCACCATCACTTATGCCTATTACGCAGTTGGCATACAACTTGGTGTCGGGCAGCGGGCCCAGTACTTTTACATATGTGCTTTTGCCGGTGCCGGGGTTATGTACCCTTATGATGCTGCCACGTGCTGCTTCGTTGTGAAAGGCGTAATACATATTGTTCCTTCCGGGTTTTTCAAAGAAAACAGCCGTGCCTTTTTCTGTCAGTACATTCAGGCCGTTGTTGGTTTGGCGGTTGTATATGGTATCCAACCCACCCGGTACGGGCATATTGCCTGTAGTATCTGGTGCCACTGGCTTTTTGGGTGGTGCAGGCCATGCAGCATAGGTGGCAGGGTCGGTAGAGTCTTTCATGACCATTTTCACCCAGCCTATAAACAAAATCTGTCCTGTACGCAATGTATTACCTTTCAGCGCATTCCATTCGCGAAATTCCGCCTTGGTAACCCCCGAATAGGTACTGAGCATGGCAATCTCGTCTCTGGCAACCACTTTGTAATACAATTCATGCAGATTGTGTGTGGCATTCAGTTTCACAGGCTTTGTAACAACAAAGTTGTTTTTGCCAAGGGGAATGTGTACCGTTTGCCCCTCACTCATCTTTTTCATGGTACCTTCATCATTGGCATACTCCATCTGGCCCTCTTCCACATGAAAGCGTTTACAGAGCATTTTCGCATTTTCGCGTGCCTTGGCTGTGTACTTAATTTCCCAATTACCTTCTTTTTTTACCACAAACAGGCTATCTGTCTCTTGTGCAGACACTAAGCTTGCCGATATGATAAATAGTATACTAAGCAGGTATCTCATAAATGAACCCGATGTGTTTGTTGTAATGTACAAAAAAACTGATTGTTACCGCTTTCAGAAGCGATAGTAACCGGGCATATACATGTTGTAATGGCCCATTGGGGCAAAAATAGTCGATTATTCGGCTGTTTTTATGCAAGATTTACCACTATCGTGTATATTAGCGTGAAATTTAACTAACCAACACATCACAACGGTATCAACGCTAAATTATTGGCATATGCATATTTCGTTTCAAATCAGCAAATTCGTATCGCTCATCGCTTTCTCGGCTTTGCTGTTTACTGCCTGCCGCAGGCCAGAGAATAAGGACTCTAATTATTTGAGCAATGACGATGATCGTATTGGCTATGCCTCGGATGCATCGCGTATAGAGTTTGCCAATAACGATGTGATTTCCCTTGCCGACCAGGCGGGCACATTGTATAATGCCGAATACATCAGACAATCTACCAGTACCTGTGCCACTGTGGCTGTAGATACGTTCAGTACACCACATACTCTTATTATCCGGTTTGGCGAGACGGATTGTGTTTGTGCCGATGGTCGCAAGCGTCGTGGCTCTATCATTATTCAGTACAATGGTCGTTACCTCGATACCAATCAGGTACACACCATTACCTATAACAAATACTATCTCGATGGTAATCAGCTCACTGGTTGGGTAAAAACAACCCGTGTCGATACTACTGTAACTGGTAACTGGTACTATAAAGTTCAGGTAAATGACTCGCTGAACATGAACCCAGACCCACTCAAAAGCCAGTACATTGTATGGTCTGGCAACCTGCTGCGCCGCTGGGTAGCCGGCGACAAAACCAATAACCGCGATGACGATTATTTCTCTATCTCGGGTATGGCCACACTCACACGCCCCAATGGCCATGTGTTCAACTTTAATATTGCTACACCACTACAGTTTGGTACTGCTTGCAATTTTGCGCAGTCGGGTGTGGTAAATGTAACAGGGTACACAGGTAGCCGTGTTTTGAACTATGGTACTGGCACTTGCGATGATGCCGCCCAGTTGAATATCGGTGTCAATATTTATCAATTGACGCTCACGTATTAAAGAGTATTTTTTGCACTTATTATAACGAATAAAGCCACCTAAGAGGTGGCTTTATTCGTTATGTGTCTATTTTGTATTAGAGCCTTTTAATATTTATTGCTTGTAATTAATATGAGCGTTATTTTTGAGCGAAACGAGGCACATGTTGCAGCCATAGCCATTCCTATGGCGAAAAATGTAACGAAGTTGCAGCCAAAAACAACCATAAGAAACCCAACCAATATATCTTAAACCGGCTCTTAGTTACCACTTGGTTGTTCTGGTGCCGTTTCTTTTGCAGGCTCCATCAGCGCACGGATAACAACGGATGACAATACCGAGCCAAATGTGGCCGGCATGTAAGATATAGTACCATATGCCGACCGCTTGAATGGTGTGCCCTGTGTAAGCATCAACGAATCCCACAATGGTACTTCCGGCGAAAATACCACTTTTACGCCCTTTCGTATTCCCTCCTGCCTTAGTTGCTTCCGTATTTGCTGTGCAAAGGGGCAGGTGTGTGTCTTAGAAATATCGGCAACTTGTATTTGTGTAGGGTCCAGCCGCGCACCAGCTCCCATAGAACTTACCAAGGGCAGCTTCATAGCATAGGCAGCCTTTATAAAGGTTAGTTTGGGCGAAATGCTGTCTATGGCATCTATCACATAATCGGGGCGGCTACTCAGCATGGCTTCTACACGGTCTGGTGTTACAAACTCTTTTATTACGTGTAGCTTTAGTTCGGGGTTTATGGCCATCAGGCGTTCGCCCATCAGTTCCGCCTTACTCATGCCGTGCGTAGTGGCCAGTGCAGGCAGTTGTCGGTTACGGTTGCTGGGGTCTACCACATCGCCATCAATAATGGTCATTTCGCCTACACCTGCACGGCAAATGAATTCGGCGGCAAAAGAGCCCACGCCCCCCATGCCCACCACCAATACATGGGCAGAAATGAGTCTTTGTAATTTTTCTTTACCAACCAGTAGCTCGGTACGCGAAAGCCATGCTGTATTTGTCATGATACGCCAAACAGTTTTTTGAAGTTTTTAGCAACTTGCAAAATAATGGCATCTTCGGTGGTTTTCCTTATTTCTGCAGCCTGTTTGTAAATCATTTGTATGGGTACATCGGCATCGTCAGTTTCCAGCAGAAATAACTCATCGGGGGTTTGTTGTAACACCATGGCAGTATTACTGTTTTTGTGTAGCAGGTGCGCCCCAAACGACAGTGTATAGCCCTTTTGCAGCAATGGCGTAGCTACATTCATACCCTTGCTGAAACCATGAAACACTACAGGTATATGCACGCCTGCTTTTTGCAGTATACTTGCCACCTCGCTATATGCCCGCACGCAGTGAATGATGAGTGGTTTTTGAAGAGATTGTGCCAATAGTACCTGCTTTGTAAATACCTCTGTCTGCAATGCCCATGGGGTATGAGTTACTTTATCAAGACCACATTCGCCTATTGCCAACACATTGGGGTGCGGGGCGGCTGTTTCCAGTTGGTGCCATTGGTTGTGCCAATCATCGAGATGCCATGGATGCATGCCCACACTTCGGTACAGGGCAAATGAGGGGTTGGTGTAGTTGGCCAGCACATTGTTTATTTGTGTCACACCTTCGGTTTGTGCCATATAGTGGGTGTGTGCATCGTAGTACATGGTTGCAGTATAAGTCGCATAAAGTTACCCAAGTCCTGCCAAGGTCAGCATTATAGAATGATTTCATGGCTAAGTCTAAATTTGAGGTGCTATGCCTGTATCACGCCTATAGGAGTGAAAGCACTGTAGCTCACAGTCAAATCCCCATAGGGGCTACCCCTGCTATCTGCTCGCAGCTCAAATTATATCGCAAAAACGCTATTCAAACAAGCCTCCGTAGGGGCAACCCTTGTGGTTGCCCTATAATGTGTAGCCATACTGTTGTTGTCCCAGATTGACGTAGTGTCCACACTACATCATTGTGGTGGCCAATCTTCAGATTGGCCACCACTCAGCAATCATGCACAGAACAATGTTACTGAATTTGACATTTGATATTGAATGCCCCATAGCCATTCCCCCGCCCATGGCCCGATGGTGCTTTCTTTTGTTACTTTCTTTTCGCTGCTGAAAAGAAAAGTAAGAGCAGCCGGGCACATAACACAATAAAAAGCACACAGTAAAACTACTGGCGAAAAATGTAACGAAGTTGCAGCCCAAAACAACCATAAGAAATCTAATGAATGAATCTTATACCGGCTCTAAAAAAGGGAATTTCTTTGTTTTTCAGCCCCCCCACCAAGCCAATCATTTTCAGGCTTTTGCTACAACCAGCTTGTTATTGGCCCACCACGATGCTGCCAGTATAGCCAGCATTACCAGCGGTGCTACAAAAGGTGTAGCAGTAGCCATATGCGATATCGTAGCCCCCAACAGCGTAAACGTAGCCCCGGCATAGGCCCATTCGCGCAGGCGTGGCCACATGGGTTGCAAAAGCCCTATGGCTCCCAAAATTTTGGCAGTGCCCAACAAATAGAGCATGTACGGAGGGTACCCCAATATCTTGAACCCTTCTGTAACCTGCGGGTTATGAGAAAAATACATGAGCGCACTCATAATAAATCCGAAGGCAATCAGCCCTGTTGAAATCCAGAAAATCAGTTTGTTTCTTTTCATTGTCATTTTTTTGTGCAAAGCTCTCTTTGTTTGGTATACATTGTATAGTGGTATACCTTTGTATATCGGTTTACTCAAGTATACTGGCGTACTTCCGAAAATTATATTGCAGATATGGAACAGGTTGTAAATGAGACTGTTGTGCAGGTAGAGCACAACCCTAAAGAGTGCCGGGGGCAACTAATGCCCGTACGCGATGCGCTGGACATACTGAGCGGTAAGTGGAAAATACCCATTATCATTGCCCTGACTTTTGGGAATTACCGTTTCAAGGAGTTGCACCGGCAGATAGGTATTACCCCGAAAATGCTGTCGAAAGAGCTGCGCGAGCTGGAAATGCACCAATTGGTGAAGCGTACGGTGTACGATACCACACCCGTATCAGTAGTGTACGAGCTGACACCCTATGCCGCTACACTGAAGGATGTAATAGCATCGCTACGGCAATGGGGTGCACAGCACAGGCAGCGGGTAATGGGCAAACAACCGGTAGAAGCATGAAGCGTATAGGACTCATATCGGACACACACGGCTATCTGGATGATGCCGTGTTCAAACACTTTGACCAGTGTGATGAGGTATGGCATGCCGGCGACTTTGGCCCTGCGGCTGAAGTGGCTGATAAGCTGGCCGCATTTCGCCCGCTGAGAGGCGTATATGGCAATATAGATGGATATGACATACGCAGCACTTACCCCGAACGCCTGCGGTTTACTTGCGAAGGGGTAAATGTACTGATGATACATATAGGTGGCTATCCGGGGAGGTACACGGCTGCCACCAAGGCCGAAATGGCCATACAATCGCCAAAGTTGTTCATCAGTGGGCACTCTCATATACTAAAGGTGATGTACGACGACAAACAAAAATGCCTGCACATGAATCCCGGAGCTGCCGGGAAACATGGCTGGCATAAAGTTCGTACGCTTATCCGGTTCACAATAGATGGTGCCGATATGCGCCAATGCGAGGCAATAGAATTGGGCCCCCGCTAACCAATTTTAGTAATCTTCAGCATATTGGTAGATAAGTGCTCGTGTACCGGTGCACTACCTGTGTTTACCACTACGTCACCGGTTTTCAGCAGACCTTTCTCTTTCAGCATTTGGTGCTGGTCGGCTATTATGGCATCCAGACTTTCCTCCTTGTCGTAGTAGAAGGCCTGTACGCCCCAACTGAGACTCAGTTGGTTGATAAGTGATTCTGTTTTGGTGAACACAAACAATGGCGAACTTGGGCGATAGCTGGACAACATGAAGCCTGTGTAGCCCGATTGTGTCATGCCTATCAGTGCATCGGCCTTTACCTCGCTTGCTATTTCGCAGGCGTTGTAGCACAGCGCATCGCTAAGGAATGACGGAGAGTGCGGTTGTGGCGTAAGGTTTCTGTTATAAACAATTTCCTCTTTCTCCACCTCGTTAATGATGCTCACCATGGTACGCACCACCAATTCGGGGTTCATACCCATAGCCGTTTCGCCACTCAGCATTACGGCATCAGCACCTTCCAGTACGGCATTGGCTACATCAGTTATTTCGCTACGGTTGGGGCGTGGCCTGTCTATCATACTCTCCATCATTTGGGTAGCAATAATCACAGGCTTGGCACGATGTATACACTTGCGAACGATGTTCTTCTGTATCATGGGTATCTGCTCCAATGGCAGCTCCACACCCAAATCGCCACGGGCTACCATTACCGCATCAGATGCCAGTATGATTTCGCGCAGATGCTTCAATGCCTCGGGCTTCTCTATTTTCGATATTATTTTGGCACTGCTTTGCTTGCTTTTGATGATGTTGCGTAGTTGCCTTACATCATCGGGCTTGCGTACAAAGGAAAGTGCCACCCAATCTATACCCTGACTGATGATGAAATCGAGGTCGCGCAGGTCTTTCTCCGAAAGAGAGGGCAATGATATAGCTGTATCGGGTAGATTCACGCCTTTGTTCGATGATAATGCACCCGCCGTCAGTACCTCTACCTGTACACGGCCATCGGCCAAAATATCCTTTACTACCACTTCTATCTTGCCATCATCCAGCAGTATCTTTTCGTTGGGGCGCACATCGTTGTGAAAATTAGGGTAAGATATATATATCTTTTCCCGGGTGCCCACACATTTTTCGTTGGTAAAGTAAAAGCGATCGCCCTTTTGAAACTCTATCAGATTGTCTTCTATCATGCCTACCCTCAGTTTGGGTCCTTGCAGGTCGGCAAGAATGGCAATATTGAAAGGGTATGAAGCATTAATGGCCTTGATGTGCTGTATTACCTGGGCATGTTGTTCGTGTGTTCCATGCGAAAAGTTGAGACGGAACACGTTGACACCAGCGTTTACCAATCCAAGTAATTTTTCGTGGGTATTGCAGGCCGGGCCTACAGTAGCAATGATTTTTGTTTTATGAAGCATTGTGAGCGTTGTGTATTACAAATGTGCGTAATCCGGAGATGAAGAAAGAAATACCTGTTTTAAGTTTTTGCTAAAAGATGTTTCGCCCCGGTACTACTACAAATATAGCGATTGCATGTGAACCCCTGATGTATATGCAGTAGTTATCTGTGTACTACACTGCATTGCTGTATTTGTGCGCACTAAGTAGAAAAAGCGAACCCGATGCGATGATTGGCCCATTTATGATTGCCACAATCAGCAGGCTTTGTGCTACTGTAAAATGATTGCGCTGATGATTGAGCAGGAACACAAATGGTGCCAGTGAAAGGCCAACAGCAAGCAAGGCAATGCCGCCGGCCCTTTGCCACCGCCATGCAACAGCCAATAATAAGGACAAAAAAATGGCCGGTAGCAGGTGCATGAGAACGTGTTGTAGTTGAGCGGCAAATGGTATTCCGCTCTGAAAGCCATCGGCCGAAAAGCTGCCAATAAACAGTATAACGGCAATGGTAAACAAACGAGGAACCCACCGGAATAAATGTTGCTGTTTCATTCTTATATGTTTTGTATCACAATGTTAGAATGAACGCCTGTGGCCTGTTTTGACATTTGTCAAAAATACTATGAACGGTACTATTTGTGCTTTTGCAGGGCTTTTTGCAACTCCTTCGATGTCTTGGTACTGCCATCGTGGCTCCAGCCGGGAGGCGCAAACAGGTACCTCAATCGGGTAAGGAATGGTATGGGCTTACGCATATCTTTAGCAATGGCCTGCCACTCGTGTACTACTATGTGTACAGGATGGTGTGGGTTTTGTATAGGGCTGGTAATGCCATATACCGGCTTTTCTTCCGGGTTTTCGGGGGCAAAGGTGCCAAAGAGTCTATCCCAGATGATGAATACCATACCCATATTTTTATCGAGATAGGGTATGTTGCTGGCATGATGTACCCTATGGTGCGAGGGGGTTACAAAAATGTACTCTACCCACCGGGGCAGCTTTTTGATGTATTGAGTATGTACCAGTATGCCATATATCTGGGTAAAGGAGAACATAAACAACACATCGGCAGGGGAGAAGCCCAGCAATACCAGTGGTATGAGGTAGATATACTTATAAACAGGCATGAACACCGAGGACCGGAAACCGGTAGATAGGTTGTACTCGGGCGATGAGTGATGTGTAACATGCACTGCCCAGAAGAGGCGAACCTTATGGTCTACAAAATGCTCCAGCCAAAACAGGAAGTCTTCGCCCATCAGCAGAAAGAACCAGTAGGCAACGGGATGCCATGTTATGGGCAAATGATAGTTGTAAAAAAAAGTGAGGAATGACAGGCCTACCACCAATCGCAGTATCAGGTCTATGCTGGCGTTTAGTATGTTCAGGTACACGTTTATAGCCGTTTCCTTCAGACTGTAGAAGCGAAGATGACGGGAATTACTCAATATTATCTCAAGTGGAATGAGTACCGCATATATGGGTATGGAGAATAGTGTACAAATTCTTTGCTGCAGATCGGTCATTCGGTGGTTGTTTCCTGTTTATGAAGATGGCCGGGATAACCCGGCCATTCAAAATTATTACCTGTAGTAAAATAATCAGACAGTCATGATGTCTTTTTCTTTGTCTTTGCAATGTTGGTCTACCAGTGCTATATGTTTGTCGGTAATGCCCTGTATGCGTGTTTCGGCATCTTTGGCGGCATCTTCGCTCAGTCCATCTTTTTGCATTTTCTTTACCTGCTC
>JAGKWS010000081.1 GCA_021151685.1 Chitinophagaceae bacterium | reverse complement strand
TGGCGGTTTTCAGCAGGGTTTGCCCAATGGTATTGATGACGCAAATATCTTTCAGCAGCTTGCTGCCCATTTGTGCATTGGCATACACCCCTGCATGGCCTTCAAAACGTTTGCTTTGTATCTCGCGGGCCCGTATTACCCTGTCACGTACATCGGTACTGTTTTCGCTCATACGGGCCGATGACAGCTCGCTGAACGGTACAGGGGTTACTTCTACATGCAGGTCTATACGATCCAGCAATGGGCCGCTTATCTTGTTCAGGTATCGCTGCACCATTACCGGGCTGCAGCTGCATTCTTTTTCGGGATGGTTGAAGTAGCCGCAGGGGCAGGGGTTCATACTGGCTATGAGCATGAACGAGGCCGGGAAATCGAGACTCACCCTGGCACGCGATATGGTGACACGGCGTTCCTCCATGGGTTGGCGCATCACCTCCAGCACCGTCCGTTTGAACTCGGGCAACTCATCGAGAAACAACACGCCATTATGTGCCAGCGATATCTCGCCCGGTTGCGGGTTGCCACCGCCACCCACCAGTGCCACATCGCTAATGGTGTGGTGCGGGCTGCGGAATGGCCGTTGTGCCACCAACGATGCATTGCCGGGCAGCTTGCCCGCTACGCTATGTATCTTGGTGGTTTCCAGTGCCTCGTGCAGCGAGAGTGGAGGCAGTATGCTGGGCAACCGGCGGGCCAGCATGGTTTTGCCGGCACCGGGTGGCCCTATTAGTATGGCATTGTGGCCACCGGCTGCGGCTATCTCCAGCGCGCGTTTCACATTTTCCTGCCCCTTTACATCGCTAAAATCTATATCGAAGTGGTTTTGGGCATCAAAGAACTCTTCGCGGGTATTTACCTTCAGTGGTTTCAGCTCGGTATCTCCCCTGAAGAAACCTATTACCTCGCCTATGTTTTCTACACCATACACATCCAGATTATTGACGAGGGCGGCCTCGCGTGCATTTTCTTTGGGCACTATCAGCCCTTTGAATTTCTCAGCCCGTGTTTTGATGGCAATGGGCAGGGCTCCCTTTATGGGTTTTACCGTACCATCCAGCGACAGTTCGCCCATTATCACGTATTCGCCAAGGGTTTCCTGTGGTATTTGGCCGGTTGCGGCCAGCATGCCCAAGGCAATGGGAAGGTCGTAAGATGCACCAGCTTTCTTGATGTCGGCAGGGGCCATATTGATGACGATACGGCCACGGGGACGGTCATATCCACTGTTTTGCATGGCCGATATAACCCTATCGGTACTTTCCTTTACGGCACTATCGGGCAGGCCTACAATAAAAACGCCTATGGGGCCACCGGGTGTGTCTACCTCTACTGTAATGGTTATGGCATCTACACCGTATACCGCACTGCCAAATAGTTTTACAAGCATGAATTGAGTTTCAGAAGGTACAAATATAGCGGTAGGCAGTCATTTGGTAGCGGTGTTTTTCGGGCTGGGCTATGTTACTAACAGGGAACGAAGGTGCGTGGAGTCGAGGTATAGCAGTGCGTACTCATGGATTTTTAGTTTGGAGCGATGGGAAACTTATTGATACCTGCAATGTGTATGGTGGGACGTAAATCTATGGTCTTGCCGGTAATGTATTTACATATACTCAACATTGATAATTGAGTATATTTAATTGTTGAAAAATAATAAACAGGCTGGTATGCTGTTGGGGCGGGTTTTGCTATTGGTGGTGGTGGCGGTAATGAGTACATTGGCACTCGTGGCCAGTCCGCTTAGCTGGTGCCAGCTATCTACCAGGAACGGCTTGTTACAAAATACGGTATATGCCATTACCGGTGACTCAAAAGGCTTTGTGTGGCTGGGTACGGCAGAGGGCTTGTGCCGATATGACGGCCATTTTTTCAAGACGTTTTCCGATAGTCCGCTTGTAAATCACTCTATATATGATCTGTGCTTTCTGAATGACACCTTGCTGCAGGTGGCAGGCGACAAGGGTTTGGAAGTATTCAATACGCATTCTTTCAGCAGCGTAGTGGTAACAAGGATGCCCTTTAGATGGGGTGGGGTTCATTTGGCACCAGCAAGGCACGGAAATGCATTTTGTGTAGTAGACAATGAAGGTGTTTTTAAATTGACAGCCGATAAGCAGGGGTACCGTTTTACCTGTATAGCCACTTGCACATGGTTGCAAAACAGCAGTGCGGTAACTTATGACAATAAGCTACTGGTCTTTGCCCGGGGTAACAGTACCTACCTGGAGGGCAATGATGCGGGGTTTGCAGCAAGGAAGCTGCCTTACCCGGTAGAAAGCAATCCTGTATTGACCGGACAGGGCAACATGGTTTTTCTTACCACCCAACCGGGGAGAACCTATTTGTGCCAATACAACCTGGGTACTAATGCCGTTGTTTCTCTTGCTGCAATAACTCTGTCGCCCAATAATATGTTCAGCAGGCAAATGAGTTATGATCGTTGGTCTAAAAAACTGTACCTGACAGATCGTCAATATGGGCTTGTTATCATAGACTCGTCCCTGCATGTTGAAGCAAGTCTGCCCGGTGAGTATATGGGCATGCACGCCTCGCACGATAACGTATTTCTCACCAATACGGTTATTGGGCATACGTTATGGTTGACGGCCGATGTAGAGGGTGTTTTCTTTGCCAACTTGTTGGGAGCGCAATTTGCACACTACAAAGAGCGCAATGCAGCCAGCACCATCATCAAAGGCATTTATGCCGACAAGCAAAACAATGTGTACGGAGGTGTGCTGCTGGATTCGTTCCGGCAATTTACACCGTATGGGCTTTCGGCAGGTGCTACCAGATACAATTGCCGGCATTACCCCAAGTTGGATGCATTTAACTCCATTGAGCCGGTAGGAGATAGGGTGCTTATCTATTCGCGTTATTTCTTTGGTTATATACCCGTAGCAGGTGGCAATACGAGTGACCTTACCGACCAATTGATAAAAGTGCTACCGCAGGGTACAGGCAGAAACAGCTATTATGAAGCCCGTACAATTGACTACAATGAAGGCTTACTGAGTTATGAAAATCATCTGTTTCATTTTGTTGCCGGCAATGAAAAACTAATTCTCAACAAGCAGCACACACTGCCTAACAGCATTACAGCCATTGGCATTATAGACAGCAACAACTATTTTGTTGGTACAGAAAAAGGGCTATGGCACTATCATGAGAATAGTATAACAGAAGTGCCAAAATTTGCAGACTATTATATAAAGCATATTAATGTATCGACTGCTGCGCTTTGTGTATCTACCAGTTCGGGTCTTTTTCTTGCCGACCGAGATGGAAGAGTTATTAAAAGCTGGTCGATGCAAAATCATAAGTTGCTGAATAATACTATATATGGTGCATGGCGTAGCAAAAACGATATATGGGGTTCCTGCAATGCTGGTCTTTTTCATATAGACCTTGAGAGAGATACAGTATTTCACTACACTGCCGAAGATGGTGTGCAAGACAACGAGTTTAACAGCAAAGCATTTTGTTTTGCCAATGATAGGGTACTGTTCGGTGGCGTAAATGGCATCAATGAAATATTGCCACTGCATATGTGGTTTCGGCTGAGCAGACTGAATGCCTATGTGGCGGGCTTGCGGGTAAACGACCAAGTGTGGACTGCATTTAATGAACAACAGCATACCATAGACCTCAACTACCGGCAAAATACAATAGATATCAAATTTGCTGCGATAGCCCCATCTATGAGTAAATTTTTGAAATATCAATACCGATTAAACGGGTTGGAAAGCAACTTTCATTCAGCGGATGGAGCACTTACCGCCCGTTACATTGCGTTGCCGCCGGGCGAGCATATTTTTGAGGTGCGGATATGTGGGTTTGAACAGAGTATTGTAAAACAACTCCTCACTATTCGCATTGCACCACCTTACTGGCAAACTGTGTGGTTTCGGGCATTGATTTTGATAGCGATAGCTGTAACAATATACCTTGCTGCAACAGTCTACTTTAGACAGAAGGAGCGGAAAATGAGGGCGGAAATAGAGTCGCTTACAAAAATTCAGAAAGAGCGGGAGCGCATCAGCCGCGACCTGCACGACAATGCGGGCTCTTTGGTTACCTATATGCTGATGCAGCTTGACAGTGAAAATGCTGCGGAGACACGCACAACAGAACTAAAACATGCTGCGCGTACCCTGATGAATACGTTGCGGGAAACCATCTGGACCCTTGCCGAGCATCCTATTACCAACTACGAATTTTGTGATAAGCTGATTACATATGCCCAAAAATATGTGCCGGTAGAAGTAACATTCACCAGGCAGTTGGAAAAGGAGCAGCTACTACCCAAAGAATCGGTACTGAACATGTACCGTATTTGTCAGGAAGCATTCAATAATATATTGAAGCATAGCAAGGCCAGCCATGTGGTAGTGTACATGCAATCTGACGACAGATACCGCATGAAAATAGAGATAGCGGATAATGGGGTAGGTTTTGATACACGGCACCAAATGGAAGATACCCATTTGGGTATGCGCAACATGCTCAACAGATCGAAGGAAGCAGGACTTGAAGTAACTGTGGTAAGCACACCCGGTAAGGGAACATCTATCACCATCATTCTCGGAAACGGGCATTAGTACAGTTGCACTATTGCCACCGCTGCCAGATGTATAAATTTTTGCGTCAAAGAAATTTCTATGATAAAAATTGTGATTGTAGACGACAAACGAATGATGCGCCTGGGCATTAGTGAGAAATTCAAAGACCAGCAAGACATAAAAGTTATGTTTATGGCCGAGAATGGTAGCGTGTTTCTGGAAGAAATGAAGAAATACCTGCCGCACGAATTGCCAGACATAGTATTGATGGATATAGACATGCCGGAAATGAACGGCATAGAAGCAGTTAGCTTTGGTAAAGAAATTTATCCGCAGGTAGAGTACATCATGCTCACGGTTTTCGACGAGGATGAGAAGATATTTGAAGCTATTCGCGCAGGGGCCACAGGGTACCTGCTAAAAGATGAAAGTACCGAAAACCTGCTGCTGGCTATTAAGAATGTTCACGAATTCAAGTCGGTACCTTTTTCTCCAACTATTGCCCGCAGGGCCCTCACGCTTTTTTCGAAGTTTGCTGCCAGTACCCACATTGCCCCACAAATAAAAACACCACTGACGGGTAGAGAAATAGATGTATTGAAATGTTTGGTAGATGGTGACGATTATAGGCTTATTGCAGCCAAGATGGATGTAAGCCCCAATACAGTGCGCAATCATATCAGTAATATATACGCCAAGCTGCACATAACCAACAGGATAGACGCTGTGAAAATAGCATTGAAGAACAACTGGGTGTAGGCGCATAGTGCAATTGCACTATTTCATGCGCATGGCGCACGGTGTTATTTCGCATTATCAAAAGACATACGATAATGCAATTCCGCACCAACATAGCTGCACTGTTGCTACTGCTTGTAGCAGGCATACATGCTACCGCAAAAGATGGCTACAGGCCGGTTATTGGGTTAGGTTATGCAGATGTTGGTTTTAGTAAAAGCCACTTTAACTGGAGGGTATATGACCAAAGTAGCCAACGGTTTTCTGATACTGCTTACCTACACTACAATACATCTATGATAGATTGGCGGGTGGGGGGCTCCCTGATGGGGTTGGCATTCCGCAACAAGATTAAGAATTGGTTTGTAGGAGATGCGTCTGAAGTATCGGTTGCCGGTGGCTATGGGCGTGCAAAGGAAAAAAAACTGAACAGTACTGGTCTGGAAACCGATGGCACCGTAGCACTTGGCCTTAACATCAGGTGGGGGTTAATGGCGTTTTATAAGATAAGAAAAGACCAGTGTGTAGGCCTGCGATACCAGTGGATATTGCAGCAGGAGTTTCTCACATTCATACTTTCCGGCGATAATATTAACCCGCATAGAAAGCAGCTAAGCCTGTTTGGTACATACAAGAACACCACCGCAGAGGTGAGTATTTGTACCCCTTACAAGCTTACGATGGATGCTACCTCTGGTACCCGCTACAACCATACTGGTTATTGTTTGTCGCTGAAGCAAAGATTGGGGCGCAAGTTTTATTGCAGCTTCTCGGCGGAAAAGATTCACCTGCGTTACGATACCGAAAAAACTACGGTGTTTAACTACAAAGAAAAGATGCAAAACGAGTGGTGGCGTGGTTTGGCCACCGTGGGTATATCAATTTAGAAATTAAAAAAAACACGTAACATGAAAATGGTCATCAGGTTGCTTGCGGTACTGATATTGCAAGGCATTGTCACACAAAACGCCTATAGTGGCGAAAAAGTAAACCCCAGAAACGACATGCCTATGGTAGCCGTAGGTACCGGCGGTACCGGTTTCTCCAACTATCACCTGCGGGTAGATGCTGGTGTAGGCATTGTGTATGGTCTTGGTGCCAGAGTTGGATGGGGGCATACCATATGGAACGTATTGGACAAACCTTATAAAAAGGATTATCTCGATGCCGGGCTGAATTTTTGTCTTGTGGGCTTCAAAGGATACGAAAAAACCAAGGTGGGTTTGGGTAGCTCGTCCAGTGGTGGATACAGATACTTTGGCTACACAAAGCGCAATTTACTGCACTATTACTCCTTGAACCTGAGAGGTGGCTACCTTGTGACCAATGTAAAGGGTTCAGCTTCTGACAGTTTGTACCGACCGGTAGATCCGAAAGGAATTCCCTACCATTCTTCTCCGCTGGACGTAGCACGCAAAGTGAATATACCCTATGTAGGCCTTTCGTACGAAGATAAGACCAACGAATGGGTACAACTTTCTGGTGGTAAAAGAATACCTGCCGTGTACAGAAAGACCATCTATTTCGATATTCTGCTGCTTACGAACGAACAGGTGGATGGCTATGTTGGTAAAACCGCCTACGAGATGCAACGTATTGGCGACCAGAAGAAAAGAGGGTGGAGACTGGGGTATAGTGTAGCCAACGGGCCACTGGCTATTGGTGCCGAGGTTGGTTTCCTATCCAAACCAACATCTGGTGACAGCAAGGCCAAAAATGATGCCTATCTTAATTGGAAAGCTACGTACATGATAGGCAACGCATTTTTACGCAAGAAGAAAAAGGGTAAATAGTACTTGCGGTAGGGTATAGGTTCTTTTGAGAAATTGATGCCCTTGAAGTGTGGGTATTCGCTATGTGATATTTCGTGTATGTTGGATATAACGGAGCCATTGTGCTCCGTTTTTGTTTGCAATGGATTTTTGCCTATTGGGCATGTTTCGTACCATTTCAGGTAGAAAGTACTTCACTCCTATATGGCGTTTTAGCGGGTGTAGGTCGATGTTTCATGGAGTGTAATACCAAGTGAAGTTATGACATGACTCAATTCATCCATATCGGCCGAGATGGCTTTGAATGAAAAATGCTTATCGTCGGCAGTGGTAAGGCGGTAGTATTTTCGGGTTTCGGAGAATGGGTGTTCTTTCACCAATTCTATAGTTTTTATTTCGGTGGCAGGTACTTTTATCAATACTTCTTTTTTGCCGCTAATCTGTGTTAGTTTCAGGTATTTTTTGCTTATGCCGGCCATTTCGGTGTCATGGTGCAGGGGTATTATATCTTCTACTGGTACTTTGTTATCGGTGCAAAATTGGCGAAAGTCTTGCTCTGGCACCAATGTGGCATCTATGTACCAGATGGTTTCATCTTTGCAGTACAATAGATAGAACATAGGATAATCGTGGTCGGGCATCAATGTTACTACCTCTGCCAGCTTGATATGGCCAACGAGTATTGTTGTGCTTTCGGCATTTTTTCTTCGTTCATCGGCAAAGAAATTTATCATTCCATTGCCAAGTTCCACGCCATCGCGGTAGCGTTCCGCCCATGCATACCAGACGATAAATACAACGAATAGTACCCCCATACCAATTCTGACAGCCATATAATGCTCTCCGGCACTTATGATAGAAAGTATGAGTGCCAGTACTACAGCACCGGCAAGGGCACCCATGGCAGGTACCAGTACATAGGCAATAGGTGAAGGGCGGCTGATGTATTTCATGGGTACAGCAAAGTTGGGGTTATTGATTTATATAAAAAAAAGCCGCTAACTGGTAGCGGCTTCAAAGATATGATGTTGATTACAATGTTTACTTCAGTGTGAGGTGGGCAAAGTTGCTGGATGCCGGCTCGCCTGCTGCATGACGTACTGCATTGTAAGTAGGTATGATGTAGCGCGCACTGTAGTCGTTGTCTGAAATGAACTTCAGTACGTACTCTACCGAAAAGGCAGGATCGTTGCGTTTGCCCACCAGCAAATATTCGAGATAAAACAGACAGATACCCGAATCGAAAGAGCCACCATTGTCCTTGCCTATCCATTTTTCGGCAAACGAAACAATGTCATCCTTATTATCCATCAGGCGTTCTGTGAGTTGCCTCATAGTATTCACCTTCAAGAATCGCAGACGTTCCACGTCTCCTTCTATGTCTACATCGTCATTGATGCGGGCCCCTGCACGTTCGGCAATCATGCGATCTATATCCTTCACCAGATTGCTGGTGCGCACATATTCGCGTAGCATAGCATCAGACATTTGGATGGTTTCATCCATGTTCAGCGGTCCATCATCTTGCCCTTTCTCGGTTGACGATACAGGCAATGGCATGGTACTATTGGTATTGTTAGCTGCCGATACTGCACTATCTATAGCAATACCGCCAGCAGCTGTGGCCACACCAGCAGCAACACCGTTGGTACCAGATGGTACTTCTCTTATTATTTCGGTGGTACGTTCTATCATACCACTTACATTCATATTAAAGGTGTCAATCTTGTCAATGTTGAGTGCTACACCCTCGCCTGGAGATGAAAAACCCGATTTGGGCGTTTCTGAAGTGTTGGGTTGTGTCGCCTCAGACAGTATAGGCTCGTGGTGTACTACTTCATCTTCGTTATGGGTAGTTACAACATCTGCCATTGGTATCTCTGGTATTGCTACCGGTGGTACTGGTTGCATTTTGGGTGCCTCGGCCACTGGTGCTGGCTTGGGGGCTTCCGTTACAACTGGTGGTACTGGTTGCGTTGCTGGTATGTTCTGAACAGATGATAGCAAATCGTAACTGTCCGATTGTTTTTGATGGTGTGACGAGGTCAGCAGGTCGAAATAATCGTTGCTGCTTACACCATTACTGGTATCTACATTGTTGATACTGACAGCCAGAGCATCGAAACTGTCCACATTCATCTCCATAGACTCTATGTGTGGTACGTGGCTGGTTTTTGGTACAGCGGCTACGGTGGCTGGTGTTTCAGGTTGCGAAGCTACTTCTTCGTGCGCAGGGGTGGCTATCGGTTTCAGTTCGGCAGCTGGTGTAGTTTGCGTTGGAATGGGTGTGTACCCTGTACGCTCTACAACCGGAATTTGCACCATACTGCCCGGCGTAAGGTCGTATTCGCCATGAGATACCTTGTTGCGTATCTTGATGAATTCGATATCGGCCATTTCCAAAAACGCACCTATGCGGTAAAAGTCGCGTTTCAGATCTTCGGGTAGCGTGCCGGCACCTGTAAGGTTGCGGTGCATAGCACTGTACACATCCTGTAAAATAGACGATACGTAAATATCAAATTTATGTGGCTCCAGTATGTTGTACTCGGGCAACTCTAAGCGGTTGGTGCGCAAACTTGCCTGATATGCACTGGTAGTATTTCCAAAACCTTCGTTACCAGCATATGCTATCTGATACAGTTCGAATTCGCTGTTCAGAACAGTTGTTATTTTGGCAATAGTATCTTCAAAGAAGCCTACAACCCTTATGACAGGTATTGCAACCAACTCGCCAGCGGGTGTTTGCTGCGTTTCCCAGGAAGAGTCTACCCGATAGCAGGGAATGTGGTTGTAGGCCACTACCTGCTTTACCAGATCTTCCATTTTCAATAAAAAAGCACTACTCCTTTCCATATACTGGCACTTTTACGGTTTCCTTATGCACATATGCAATTTTACCGTACAATATTACGTATTATTCCTAAGTAAAGATAATTCCGGAACGACTCTTAACTCCCATTTAGTTTGCGATTAACAAATCGTTATGAAACAGATTGTGCATCATCAGCACCTGTTTTGTCGGGTTGTTTTCTGCGTCTTTCCGGGTGTTTTTGCAGCTCTCCCGATTCTATCCAGTATTCCTTCCACAGAGGTGGTGTCAGGGCATTTTCTACAGAGAAGTTACCGATTTTTGTTCTTCGTAGTTCGCTCAGGTAACCACCACAGCCCAGTTCCTGCCCTATGTCGTGGGCCAGAGACCGTATGTAGGTACCCGTGCTGCACATTACCCTGAAGTGTACCTCGGGCAGTGCCACCTTAGTTATTTCCAGCTCGCCTATGGTTACCGGACGGGGTTCCAGCACCACTTCTTTGCCAGCTCGTGCCAGGTCGTAAGCGCGCTTGCCATCTTTTTTTATAGCCGAGTGACCGGGTGGTATTTGCATAATATCACCTGTAAACTTGAGTGCAGCTACTTTTATGGCTTCTTCGGTAATGTGCTGGTAGGGCTTTTCGTCTTGCGGTTGGCTTTCCAGATCATATGTTTCGGTTACAGCCCCCAATGTTATTACTCCGGTGTACTCCTTGGGCAAACGCTGATAGTCTGAAATGCTTTTTGTCATTTCGCCTGTGCAGCATATCAGCAATCCGGTTGCCAGAGGGTCCAGGGTACCACAATGGCCCACCTTTGTCCGCAGGTTTATTTTTAGTTGGTTGATGGCATCGAAAGATGTCCACCGATAGGGCTTATCTACCAGTAGTACACCCCCTTTTTTCAGTTCGGCAGCAGTTGGTTGTTTTTGCATGTAGCGCAAAGGTACACCAATCGGCATGTTTTGCCCATAAGTGTATGTGTTGGTTGGGTAGTTTGCCGTTAAGGCATGTTATTGACAATAACAGCAATCTGCTCGAATGCATCTTCCGTTTTGAAAACGTGGTGGTCGGCATCGGCTGCCAGTTCCTCCAGCGGGGTGCCCATGGCATCCTTGCTCGATAGCATGATTACCTTTATGTTGCGGTTGTGTGCTTTTATCTCGGCAAGCACCTGCGCTCCGTTTTTCGCATCCTTGTCGTCCCCATCCAGGTTGTAGTCCAGCACCACCACATGGGGGGTGTCGCCTATGTTTTCCATACATTCCTCGCCAGTGGTGTAGGTACTTACTTCGTGGTCTATCTTTCGGGTCAGGTAGTCCTCCAGAGCCATAGATAACATTTCGTTGTCGTCAACAATGAAAATGCGTTTTTCTGCTGCCATAGTAGTTTTATGTTCTATTGTTCGTCAATATAGTACAATTTTCTATAAAACAAACCAATTCGTCCTACATATTGTGTAGTATTGACATGAAAAATAAAAACCGGGCACCAATTACGGTACCCGGCTTTTACAGATTGTCATCAAAAAAATACTATGCAAATTTCTTGCGGCCTTTGTAGCCACCACCGCCACCGCGGTTCTCATTGCCACCCCAGCCACGGCCTTCGCCACCAAAGCGGGCACCACCCGTACGTGGGGCCTTGTTGCCATTGAATTCGCGACCACCACCGCCGCCGCTGCTACGGCCCGGACTTGGGTCTGCCTGGTCTACACGTATTTTACGACCCTTGAATTTCTTAGAGGCAAGATGCTCTGTAATAAACTCGGCGGCATCGGTAGGCACATTAAAGTAGCTGCTCAGTTCGCGAATGGTTACACGCTCTATGGTAGTAGGGTCCATATCGGTACTTTCTGCCACAAATTGTACCAGTTTCTGTGCATTGAGACCATCTTTTTCGCCCAGATTGATGAACAGACGGGCAAAGCGACCAGTACTACGTCCTTTCTCCTTGTTGTCGTAACCAGCATTCAGGTCGTCTGCATCCTGATACACGTCTATAGTGTCTTTCAGTTGCAGCCATATCAGCTTGCGTATCAGTTCGTCTTTGTCCACATCGGCAAACTGTTCCATCATGCTATCGCGGTACAGTTTGGCAAAGTCGGCACGGGGCTGTGCATTGGCTATTTGCTCCAGATAGAAGAACAAACGTTTACGTACCACTTCGGCACCGTCTGGTATGTCGCTTTTGTGGAACTTCTGTTTCACCAATCTTTCTATCTGCCTGATGGTAGATATTTGCTTGGGCGATACAATGCTCATACAGATACCGCTTTTGCCGGCACGTGCTGTACGGCCGCTACGGTGTGTGTACACCTCGGGGTCATCGGGCAATTCGTAGTTGATAACGTGCGAAATGTCGTTTACGTCTATACCCCTTGCAGCTACATCGGTAGCTACTATGCATTGTAATGTTTTGTTTTTGAAACGCTCCAGTACCTTGCTGCGCATTTTCTGGTCCATATCGCCATGCAGTGGGCTCACATGGTAGCCCATCTTCATCAGCTTTTCGGCTATTTCCTGACAGTCTTGCTTGGTACGGGTAAATATGATACCGTAGATACCGGGTGCAAAATCGAGCAGGCGGCGCAAGGTCTCGAAACGGTTGTGGTGTTGTGTTACATAGTACTGGTGGTCTATATTCTCGTTGGTGGCATTGGCAGCCGCTACCGAAAATTCTTTCCAGTCTTTCATGAAGCGTTTGGCTATGCCACGTACTTCGTTGCTCATGGTAGCACTAAAGAGCCATGTATATTCGCGAGTGGGCGTGTTTTTCAGTATCAGGTCTATATCTTCCCTGAAGCCCATGTTCAGCATTTCGTCGGCCTCGTCAAGCACCACGCAACGTACATCCGACAGGTCTATTGCCTTACGTTCCAGCAGGTCTATCAGCCGGCCGGGAGTAGCTACTACCACTTGTGGATTGGCCTTCAAATCGCGTATTTGGCCGCCTATAGACACGCCACCATACACAGCCGTTATGCGCAGCCCGCGCATACAAGCACCATATTTGCCCAATTCTTCCTGTATCTGCATACAGAGTTCGCGGGTAGGACTAAGCACCAGACATTGTACATGTTTTACAGATACGTCTATGTGATGAAGTGCGGGCAACCCGAATGCGGCAGTTTTGCCGGTTCCTGTTTGAGCAAGCCCTATTATGTCCTGGGGATCAGATAAGAGAGTTGGAATAACTTTTTGTTGGATAGGAGTAGGTGTCTCGAAGCCAAGGTCAGAAATAGCCTGCGTCAATTCTTCCCGAAGGGAGAATGATGAAAATGAAATCATTAAAAGAACTTTTGTGTAAAAATGCTTTCCATTGTGGAATGCGGTCGCAAATGTACGAAACAATATGGTAAAAAAGGTTAAAATATTTTAACCATGTCATTTTAGTGTTATTTCTTCGGTACAATACCATTTTGGCATTAATACATGCAAGTGGAATGTTTCTTAACCACGATGGGCTCTAAGGGTGAATGTCTCTATAAAGTACACCATTCTGTTTGTTCTTTTCCATTTGTTTCTGCGTTATACAAAGTCGTTAAACAGGCATATTATTCGCATTTTTTATTTCTTGAAAATATGAAAAATAATGGCGTAGCATAGTGTGCTTTGTATTGAGTTCTTCCTAAGGGGGCAAGAGGGGCGCGAAGAATATTGCCGACGTGGTGGCTGCAAAGGCCCATACGTTGTTTGTGAAAATACACTGCGCTGATGGTAAAAGTACAGTATCCACATGCGGCTCACATCTATCGCTTTAACGTATTATATAGGACGTGGTCATTAGCTTTTATGGCCATAATTCAGTATATTTGCAATTCTTATTTTTATTATACGACATGGATCAAATCAACGGTGTGCATCCCGAACAGGAGCCACAGGACGAGAGCAATAAGATCATACCCATTAACATAGAAGAGCAAATGAAGACCGCCTACATCGACTATTCGATGTCGGTAATAGTAGGTCGTGCCCTGCCCGATGTGCGCGATGGTCTGAAGCCCGTTCACAGGCGGGTGCTTTTTGCCATGCACGAGCTGGGTAATACCTTCAACAAACCCTACAAAAAATGTGCCCGTATAGTGGGTGAGGTACTGGGTAAGTATCACCCGCACGGCGACACCGCCGTGTACGATGCCATGGTGCGTATGGCACAGCCGTGGAGTATGCGCTACATGCTGGTAGATGGGCAAGGTAACTATGGTAGCCAGGATGGCGACAACCCGGCGGCCATGCGATATACCGAGGCCCGTATGCTGCGCCTTGGCGAGGCCATGATGGAAGACATAGACAAAGAGACTGTTGATTTTACGTTCAACTTCGACGACTCTTTGCAAGAGCCTACCGTACTACCCACCCGCATACCCAGCTTGCTGGTAAACGGTTCGTCGGGTATTGCCGTGGGTATGGCTACCAACATGATGCCACACAACCTGACTGAAGTAATAGATGGCTGCCTTGCGTATATAGACAACCGCGACATAACTATAGATGAGCTGATGCGCTTTGTGAAGGCCCCCGACTTTCCTACAGGCGGTATCATTTATGGTATGGAGGGCATAAAGCAGGGAATGCATACCGGCAGAGGCAGGGTAGTGCTTCGTGGCAAAGTGACGGTAGAAACCACCAAAAACGGTAAAGAACAAATCATTATTACCGAAGTGCCCTATCAGGTGAGTCGCGATGCACTGGCCGA
This sequence comes from Chitinophagaceae bacterium, assembly GCA_021151685.1. Classification (GTDB taxonomy): domain Bacteria; phylum Bacteroidota; class Bacteroidia; order Chitinophagales; family Chitinophagaceae; genus Nemorincola. The sequence continues at coordinate 4,482 of JAGKWS010000081.1, read as the reverse complement.
GAAGATAGGGAATCTGGTAAACAATAAGATTATAGAAGGCATTACGCACGTAGCCAACGAATCGAACAAGGAAGGTACACGTATAGTGGTAGAGTTGCGCCGCGATGCAGTGGCTCAGGTTATCATCAACCAACTGTACAAGTACAGCGAGCTGCAAACATCTTATGGTATCAACAACGTGGCACTGGTAAATGGCCGCCCACGCACGCTGAACCTGAAAGACCTCATATCCGAATTTATCTCCTTCCGCCACGAGGTGGTGGTACGCCGCACCCAGTACGAGCTGAGAGAAGCACGCAAGCGTGCCCACATACTGGAAGGTTACCTGATTGCGCTGGACCATCTGGACGAGGTAATTGCCCTTATACGCAGCTCGGTAAATCCAGAGGCGGCCAAAGATGGCTTGATTACCAAATTTGGTATGACCGAAATACAGGCCAAGGCGGTACTGGAATTGCGTCTGCAACGCCTTACCGGTATGGAGCGCGACAAGATACGCGAAGAACATGCCGAACTGATGAAACAAATAGCCTATCTGGAATCTATACTGGCCGACGAAGGGCTGCGCTACCAGATTATCAAGGACGAATTGCTGGATGTGCAGAAACGTTTTGGCGACGAACGCAAGAGCGAGATACACTACATGGCCGATGAGATGCGTATAGAAGACCTCATTGAAAAAGAAGATGTGGTAATTACTGTGTCGCACCTTGGCTACATCAAGCGTACCTCGTCTGACGAGTACCGGGCACAACGCCGTGGTGGCCGTGGTGCCATGGGCGGGCGCACACGCAACGAGGACTATATAGAACACCTGTTTGTAGCCTCTACGCACCACATGCTCATGTTCTTTACCGAAAAGGGCAGATGCTTTTGGCTGAAGGTGTACGAAATACCCGAAGGCGACCGCAATGGCAAGGGCCGCGCCATACAAAACATGATACAGATACCACCAGACGACAAGATACGTACGGTGATAGATGTGCCGGGTTTTGACAATGAAGAGTATGTGAATGCACACAGCATTATATTGTGTACCCGCAAGGGCATTATCAAAAAAACACGCCTCGAAGATTTCAGCCGTCCCCGGTCTACCGGTGTCAATGCCATTACGATAGAAGAGGGCGACCAACTGCTGGATGTGTCAATATGTGTAGACGAGAAGAGCTACATAATGATGGCTATACGCAGTGGCAGGGCTGTATGTTTTGAAGATGAGAAAGTACGCCATACAGGCCGTGGAGCTATAGGCGTTTTTGGTATAGAGCTGGAGAACGAACAGGACGAGGTAATAGGCATGATATGCCTGCCGCGTACCGATACCCGCAAGCAGATACTGGTAGTATCGGAAAATGGGCTGGGCAAACGCACTCCATTCCTTGTACCAGCTACCGAAGAGGAGCAGAAGGAAGAGGCCGGCAATCTGGTGAAAATCACTGCCGAAGATGGTACCGAACAATACTATGTACTGTCTTACCGCGTTACCAACCGTGGTGGCAAGGGGGTAAAAACCATGAACATTACCGACAAGACCGGTGCGCTGGTGGAGCTACTGTGTGTAGAAGAAAAAGATGATTTGATGATAACCTGTGAATCTGGTGTTACTATTCGTATGAATGTAACCACCATTCGCGAGGCCGGCCGTGCCACACAAGGGGTAAAACTCATCAACATAGACGAAGGTGATAAGATAGCTGCTATTGCCGCACTGAAAGACCAAAGCGAAGCCGAAGAAGCTGAAGCTGAGGAAGGTACGGAAGGTGCCACAGAGGGTGAGGGTGGTGCAGAAGGTAATGCAACAGAAGAAAATTCGGCCGATGCACCCATGCCCGAAGCATAATTTAACGTCCTTATGTAAGACATACAATTGAAAAAAACGCAACTTGCAATCATAACAAACAAACAATGAAAAAATCGATTCTGATTACGGTGCTGGCGGCTGCTTCGGTACCAGCTATTGCTCAGGACAAGTACGTGGTAAGTGCCAACCTTGCCATGAAAAGCCAAAATTATGATGAGGCTAAGTCTGAAATAGACAAAGCAATGGCCAACCCGGAAACTGCTGCAAAACCCAAAACAATTTTCGCACAGGCACAGATATATTTTACACTGCAGTCGGTTGATAAGTACAAGGCCGAAAATCCGTACCGCACAGGGCTGCAAGCTGCAATGAAGCTGGCCGAAACCAAGCCCGATTATGAAAAGCAAACTGTAGATCAAATGCTGTTGCAGGGTGGTTTCCTGTCGTACAACGACGGTGTTAAAGCATACAACGATAAAAAATACGATGAGTCGGCCAACCTGATGAAAACAGTGATAAAGGTGGGCGAAATGGACGGTGGAAAACACTTTGAAAAAACCAACGCCAACTGGCAGCGCACTATGGATACAGTAATGGCCGATGCCTACCTGACCATGGCCAATGCCGCTTATTTTGGTGGTAACATGACGGAAGCTATTCCGCTGCTTACCAAGGTAAAAAGCAACCCCATACGCAAAAGCCCTGCTGTGTATCAATGCCTGATAGATGCCTATGGCAAAGAGAAGAACACCGCACAAGAGCTGGCTATGATAGAAGAGGGTCGCAAAGCCTACCCGGCCGATGTGACCCTGCGCAACTACGAGCTGAACTATTACATAAAGGCGGGCAAAATGGACGAGCTGACCAAACGTTTGGAAGATGCTGCTACCAAGGAGCCAAACAATGCCGATCTGCAGTTCAACCTGGCTACTACCTATCTGGGTATGGCGGGGCCTAAAGATGGCAAACGCCCTGCCAATGCTGCCGAGATGTACAAAAAATCGGAAGCGGCATTTATGAAGACGGTGGCATTGGCTGCCGACAACTCTGGTTATGCCTACAACTTTGGTGTACTGTACTTCAACCAGGCTACCGACGTAAACGACCAAATGAACGCAATCACAGGTTCTACCAAGGCCGATATTGACAAGTTTGACGCATTGAAGAAACAGCGCGATGAGTTGTTTTTAAAGGCAACGCCACACTTCGAGAAGGCATACAATGCACTGACTGCCAACGAGGCATCGCTGAAGGGTGAAGACCGTGCTACGTACAAGTCTACACTACAGGCACTGAAGAGCATCTACGCTATTCAGAACAAGCTGGACAAGTCTTCTGAAATGAAGAAAAAATTAGAAGCAATGGCCGACTAATTGCTTACAGCGTGAATATTATAACTGCCCCGTTGGTACTACCAGCGGGGCTTTTTTGTGGGGTATACCCATTTCTACATCAAAAGAAGGGGCTGCAACGAGGGATAGTATAGAAATACATTGGGGTGGCAAATGTCAATTGGCAGCAACATCATTTGCTTCACAGCCCTGATTGTCCCCGAGTCCTTTGCGAGAGACACGGCGGCAATTGAGACTGCCACGGCCTATTGGGCTTTACATTTTGCCGAGATAAATTCATCAAACGACTTGATCATTCTTTCTAGGTCACTTGGCTGCGGCGTAGGAGAATTTACTCCGACTGCTTGGTCATGTACCCATTTCGATGTTTCTGTCATACCTGCAGTTATTTCATCAATTAACTCTTTCGATATGTTTATATATTTTAGTTTTTGAGTTTCAACGCCAAAGGCAAATCTTGAAATGACACCTTTAAAAAGCCGCTCCTCAATACACCGTTCCCAAGCTTCCCGTAACATTCCACACCATGTTTTTACCTCGTTTCTGTATGTTTCCGGGTCTGTCGTCTTTTGAAGTTTTGTAATTCGCACAAGGTCATTTTTTAGGTAGCCTTTACGTTCATTTACATTTGCCGCAATCCAAGGCATATTTGGTCTCGTCAAACCAACAGTTTTATCAATATTAAATAGTGATGTTGATTTAAATGGTACTGTTTTCTGTTCCGCATGATATTTTAAAGAGAACATAAAAAATATATCATGTGTAAATACAATTACTTGCTTTGTAGCAGCTTCTTCTGCCAAACGAACAGCAATGGTTTCCCGTCTTTCATGGTCGAGAGATGTGACTGGGTCATCAAAAATTATCCCGCGATTTATTTCGGACATTTTCATTTCCGATAAAAAGTCGGAAAGCCCAATAACATTTTGCTCTCCTTCACTCAGTATTGCCACAGGGTTCAACCCCTCGATAAACAGTTGTTTATAAGAAGTCCCTGCAGCTCCTGTATGATTTATGACTATGCCAAAATTGCCATTAAGTTTTTTGCATTCAGCATTGAATGTATCAATATACCTTTGATTGAAGAATTTGGCAGACAGGTATTTCTCTGTGTCTGTAACATTGCGTTTTGGCCAGCTCATTTTATTGGCTTTGGCTATCCAAACTTGTTCGTTGACAAACTGCTCGATACCTGCGAAATGAAGTTCCAACTTTTCTTTATGCAAATAGTAGTTTAATATTTGTTTGAGCTCATTTAGTCGTTTATCTTCAGCATTTTCTGTTAATATTTTTACTTTGGCTTCTATTACCGATATTAAATTATCATAT
>JAGKWS010000080.1 GCA_021151685.1 Chitinophagaceae bacterium | reverse complement strand
CTGTTTGGGTTGCACAACCTGCAACTGGCCGAAGATGTGGTGCAGGATGCATTTATAAAAGCGCATCAAAACTGGAAGTTCAACAACCTGCCCGACGAACCTTCGGCATGGCTGATGCAGGTAGCCAAGAACAGGGCGATTGACATTATCAGGCGACAACAGAATTTCAACAACTACTCTAAAGAGCTGGCTGCAGAACTCAACGAACAGTCGGCCCATACGCTGGAGCATTTTTTTCATGAGCAGGAAATTGCCGACAGTCAGTTGAGAATGATGTTTGCCTGCTGCCACCCCTCTCTAAAACAGGAAGACCAGATAGCACTTACCCTGAAAACAGTCTCGGCATTCTCGATGCAGGAAATTGCAAGATCGCTGCTTACCAATGAAGCAGCCGTTCAGAAAAGACTGCACAGAGCCAAAGAATTTCTTAAGAACAATCATATTCAGTTAGAGATTCCTGCCGGCGAGGAATTGAAAAAACGGCTGGAGACCATCTATACCGTTTTGTACCTCCTATTCAACGAAGGATATAATTCTCTGAAAGCCGATGAACTGATTCGCAAAGATCTGTGTGCAGAGGCCATGCGCTGCTGTAAGCTCTTGGGCGAACATAAAGCCGGCAATCAGCCTTCTACGTTCGCATTGCTGAGCCTGATGTGTTTTCAGGCATCCCGGTTCGATAGCAGGATTGATGATAATAACGACATCATTTTGCTGCAGCAACAGGACAGAACAAAATGGGATAGAGGACTAATCAACATAGGGGTTTATTACCTGAATAAAGCAAGCATAGGCGAGGAGCTGAGTGTGTATCATCTGGAATCGGCCATAGCTGCGCAACATTGTTTGGCACCAAGCTTTGCCGCTACCAATTGGGAAAACTTGCTACAGTTGTACGATATGTTGCTGGAAGCAAATCCGTCACCGGCAGTGCAACTAAACAGGGCTGTAGTATTGGCAGAACTGGGCGCAATAGAGGCGGGTATACAGTCTATACTTGCCATAACGGGCGTAGAAAAGCTGCTACGAACCGACCATATATATAGCTCTGTACTTGGCGAACTATACAAAAGGCTCAGTGATACCATAAAAGCCAACGAATACCTGCAACAGGCCTTTGATCTTACCCCATCGACCGCCGAAAAGAAACTCATCAGAACCAAGATGGAAGAATTGCTGCAGTACAGGAATTAAGCACCCATTCATTGTTTTTCCAGATGCCCTTGCGACCCTACCGAAAAACGATGACACCTTTTGAATACCTTTGAACATTCGGCAATCCTATGTCCGCCTTCAAAAAATCGTGCTTAGCTGTGCTACTCGGGCTTGTAAGTAGAGAGCGCATTTATGCGCAAAAGCATACGTATGATGCACTATCTACCATACTTGAAGCACGTAAAAGCATAACTGACTCTCTGCTTTCGCATGATGTGGATACTGTTATCAGCTATTATTTCGGCTATGCGTCTTGCCCTTCGGCATCATCGCCGGTAGCGTTCATTTATTGGTGCAAAAACGGGGCATCAAAAGTGACTATTCTTAAGGAATTCTGGCGACAGTGTAAGAAAAAAGAACCACAAACGGAAATGGCCATTTACTATGCCGACTGTGGCAGCATACCGTTTTCTGTGAACTATTTTGAGGTGAATTATGATAAAATAATTCGAGACTATTTACAGGTGCAGCAACGAACAAAAGGAACATTGTATATTCACAATTATCCTTTTGAAGACATGGAAACAAAAGTGGGCGACAGACAAATAAAATATAGTGTTATAAATGAGCAAAGAACGCTGAATCCTGATAGCTACAAAATAACATTCATTGACAATTTCAGGTCATTTATTCTGAGTTATTTTTATACAACCGGATATTTGCGGTTCGAAAAATGAGATACTGTCCGTAATAGCTCTGGCAATACTCTTTACCACAAGGTCTCTAAAACAGAATTCGATTGATATGTATCGCAAAATAAATCTCTGATGTGATTTACAGTTGTGCGGGCACAAAAAGGGGCACACCATATGTGTACCCCGAAAAAATAAAGTGTGATAGTGTACTGCTATTTGTACCTGATGTGTAGTTGAGTCATTATATCGCGGGAGCTGAGCGCAAAACCAATGCCCTCTACGCCACGGCCTACCAGCTTCATAGACACCATGCCTACTGCTTGTCCTTTATCGTTTACCAGTGCGCCACCGCTGTTGGATGCATTGATGCTGGCATCGGTCTGCAACATCTGCAAATTGTTGGTATTGCGCACGCCCGATACTATGCCGTGAGACAGGCTCGCATCTTTGTCGGTACCTACTACAATGCCTACTGCCCACACATCTACCCCAACCTCGGGGTCGCTCTCTTCGCTCAGCAGAAAAGGAACGAGGCCGGTTTTCTCTATTTTCAGGAGTGCTACATCGGCTGTGCCACTCTTCCTTACGATGGTGGCATCTGTTATGGTACTATCTCCCAGCATTACTTTTACAGTTTTGGTATTGAGGGTGGCACGATAATTGGTGATAATGTAGCCATCTTCCGAGATAATAGCACCCGAACAATTGCCCTCGTCGCTGATGACAACGACAGATGATTTTTTGAAATTGTCTTTGGTGCGAACGGTGGCTGCCGGGCGGGCAATTTCGATGTCGCGAATAACACTATCGGCCTTGGGCGCAGTGCTTTTCAACAAACCATCTTTGGCCAATTTTGCCTGCATGGCAATGATGGACGACTCCATGTTGTCACGAAGAGCTGCATAGACGCCCTTGTTTATATCTGCCGATTCGGAACCAAAGGGGATTGTGTACAAATCGGATTTCTCGACCGTGCGGATGGTGGTTAATTTTTGCTTGTAGAAATCGAGTACATCCCAATCTATGGCCAACTCTATGGCAAAAAGGTGATCGGGCATCTTATCGGCGGGACGATGTTTGTACCAGGTATCTTTGTATGGGCTATTAACCTCGTGGAAAACAATCTTCTTTATGGTTGCATTGATGTACAGGCAATTGTCTACGTTGGGGAATATGGTACCTGAAGTATCGATGAAGTTCATAGTCTTGAGCGACTGGTTGAGCGTACCTGTAAAAATTGTATTATCAACCTTCAGATTTCCTTTGCCATAAGACTTGGACGAAGCACTTTTCGGCGTACCAGAATAGTACTTACTGAGACGCGCATATGTCATCAGCTCCTGATTTTTCTCTGTAACATCGACCGCTGTATTGTTTACCAAAAGGTATTTCTCTTCGGTGGCCCGCTTTTTGTATGGAACGAGTGCCGGTATGGTATTGACACGATCGAACCGGTGCGTTTTCTGGTGCTTGATGGCCCGATGAATAAACGAAAGTGACGACAAAGTACCAACCATGTATACCGGATTCGAAACATTACTACCACGATAATCATACTCTTGAAGTTTATTAATACCAATGTAGGGTATAAAAAACAGCACAGCATCTAACGGTGCCAGAGCCATGGTGGGTATGGGTTTGCTAAGTGCTACGGTGTAGTTGCGCGGTCTGTAACCGGGCTTTACCGCACGAAAAGTGTGGTATACCTTGTACTTGCTAAGGCGAATAGAGGAAACTGCCTTTTGCTTACCAACAGTATCGCCATGAAAGAGGATGGATGCACCGGGTGTGGCTGAACTAACTTTTACAGACTGATAGGCTGGCGAAAACATGGTAGCACAGCCACTGGCAAACATTACCAGGCCAGCAGCCGTGGCGGCAGAGATGATACGAAATGTCATGAGAAGGTATTGATGTAATTGAGATTATTTGTATTGTAACCTTAGTTGCTCCAGCACCAAATATGCCTCGAGCGCAAAACCTACACCTTCGGTACCAAAGCCCATGAGCTTGGAAGTGATGATGCCATTGATTTCGCCCTTTCTGTTGATGAGGGCACCACCACTGTTGCCTGGGCTAATGGTTACATCGGTTTGTATGTAGGCCAAATCGTTGGCCTTGCGCACCGATGAAATGATACCTTTTGATAGCGTTTGTCCCAATTCGAGGCTACGAGGCGTACCTATTGCCCAAACATCTACACCAATTTCGGGGTCTTTGGCATCCGACAGTGGCAATGCCTTCAGCCCTGTCTTTTCTACCTTTACGAGGGCAAGATCGGCAAGGGTACTGTGGCGTATCACTTTGCCGGTAGCCCTGGTATCGTCGTTAAATATGACTTCGATGCTTTTGGTGCCGGCTACCACATGGTAGTTGGTAACGATATAGCCATCTTCGGAGATGATGATGCCGCTACCATGGCCATCGTCTACTTTTATGGACACTGAAGATTTCAGCATTTCGTTGAGCCGGGCCGACTCGCCGGGGGGTACGGGCCGGGCAAGGGCAATCATGTTGGACGTATCGGCACCCTTTGCACCTATTTTCAAGAGTCCTTTTTTGCTCAAATCGGCACGAATTTCGGCCAATGACAGTTCGAAATTGTTGGCAACTGCCTTTTTAAGTGCTACCGAAAGTCCTAAATCGTCCTTAGTAACACTTTTACGATCTCCGGCAGAACCATCTTCGCCATTTATGGCCATAAAGAAATCGGACGTTTTTCTGGTAGTAGTGGTAAATACCGGTTGTTTGTAATAGTCGAGTACTTTCCACTCTACCTCGAGCTGCACACACACAAGCCCGTTAGACGGTGTATTTATGGAAGCAAATAATGCCCGGCGCCAAAAATTGTTGATAACCACTTTGTGGATGGTAGCATCAAGATACAATGTGTTATTGGCGTTGGTAAAAATATGCTTGTTGGTATCTATAAAACCAATATCGCGTAGCGTTGTATTGAGTTCGTCTGTAAAAATGGTATTGGTAATTTTCAAATCGTCACCGGCCATTTTCTTCGACTTTCTTTCCAGCGTATGTGCCGACGTATCTCTTGGGTCGTATTTGCTGAGTCGTTCGTAATTGCGGATACGAACATCTTTGGATGCTGCATCGAAGGCAGTATTTTCTACCAGCAAGTATTTTTCGTCAGACTGTTTGGGAGCCAATTCTACCAATGACGGAACCACTTGCTGTGGTTTGAAGCGGTGTACCTTGGCAGATTTGAGATCGTAAATAAGAATAAACGGACCTGCAAGCGGCTGAATAAAGTTCAAGAGGCCAAAAGCTACAGTAGGGCTCAGCCTGCGAGTCAATTCGAAGCCATGGCTACGGGTTACATACCCTTTTTTAGAAGCCTCTACCGAGTGAAAAATCCTGATTTTGTTCATTTTGCGGTACTGCGTACCAGTACCCAGGGTATCGTTCATATAGGTGATTTTGGCCCCGGGAGTGGTAGCACTAAAACGCACCTTCTGCATTTTGCTGGAAAAGATAGTTGCACAGCCAGGAAGAGTAACAGCCAGTGCCAACAGGCAACCGCCTGCAATCATTCTATTTACATTCATACGGGTATATTTCTCGTTATGTGGCGTAAATATATAGCAAAGATTGAAAAATGAAAACTGCTGAATGAAAATAGGTAACCAACTTTATGTCAGACGCACAAAGTGGCGATACACCAAGGGATTGTTTTGGATAAATTTGGGAGCCAAGATTAAGCGCAAAAAAACCGAGATATGAAAACTACCATCAATATACTATCCGTGTCGCTACTACTGTCTTCGTACTTGTGTACCGTTGAGTGTAACGGTAGCGGCAGTGAACAGCAACCACAACCCGCAAACCGAAGCACATGCGTAGCCGCGCTGAAAGAAATGAAGCATGCGATGGATATAAATGACAGCAATGCGATAGTCCGGCACTTTCCGCGGCGGACGGTTGAGTATAGCTACATGGAGTACCGGGAGGTTGTTGGTACGTGTAAAGAAATCTTGGCACGACTAGATATAGCTAAGTTGCAGGACGGTGACACGGTGACGAGATCAATAATGACAAGCAAAAGCCCCTGTATGGAGAAATATAGCATTACTATTGATGCGGATAGCCTGAAGTTTACTGATGTAATGGATAAAAAAACTGAATACAAAATGCCCCAACAGGATACGGAAGATGAAATTGACCCCTCATCTCTGTGCGAGCACATGCAGTGGTATCATTTCAGGTTGGTGAATGGTCACCTGATACTAACATCGCTGGGCGGTGCAGATTAGCGGATGTAAGACGAAACGATGTGTAGTCCGCCGCGGAGAATTTGCACACCATATACTACATTTACTCCATTCTGGTAGCGATACGCACCGCCGTCTATTATGCCTGAAAAGACTATTTTTATAAAAAAGGAAAAAGATGACACCTGAAACCTTTGTGCGGGCATTTTTTGACGAGAGAAAAGCAATAATTGAGTCGTACTTCCAGAAAGATAATGGAGCAGATGTGGCACTACAGATGAAAAGCCTGAATCTTGATAGTGAGCAGGAAACCGTACTCAAAAACATACTGTATGCGGCTTTTAGAGATGTGATGTATACGATACTGTTGGGGCTTGAGGGCGAAGCGTCTATTGGCGGGAAACAGGAACTCTACAGCTTATGTGATGAACAAGGAAATGAACTAACCGGGGGCGAAATAGAAGGCTGGGCGTGGGAGTATTTTCAAAATAATAAGGGAGAATAGGGTGATTCGTTCTTATCGTCCCAAGGTGAGTTTATCCCGTCACCCCAACTTGAAGTTGGTTTTACCGGTAATGGCAGCCAGTATCAACAATACAAGGTATAATTGTAATAGTACAAAAGAGTACCATTGCAGCAACCGAAGTGCAAAGTCTGTTTTGCTGTAGATGTGCTGCGCTGCGGGATAATAGAGCCGCATAGGTTGTATAAACGTAATGATGGCAAATGCCCACACTATAGAATTGAAAATGATGGAGCCGTAAGATATGCTGCAATAGATACCCACCTCTACAAAAAAGTACCACATAGAGCCGGTAAGCAGCAGATTGCCGGCTATAACGGCATGTTCGGCAAAGTTGAGCTTCAGCTTGCGGAAACTGAGAAAGCCGCTAAGGGCAAAGACGGGTATAACAAGAAACATCAGCAGTTTGAAATAGTGCTTGATGTAGTAGGAAACATCGGCCGTTTTGTTGTCTAATACCAGCCCCTTTGTGGTATTGGTATCTACAATGTGGTAATGTTGTTTGAAATAATGCGCTACCAATGCATTGATACCTAAAACCAACAATATGAGATAGAAGACGTTGTAGTACCGCACACGCTTGCCATTGATATAATTCATGGCCATGGTACCGGGGCGCACAAATGCCTCGCGCAGGGTAAAGAGCAGCCCCTTGTCGAAATGCCAGAGCCCATGCACCAAATCGTGCTGAATGAGGTGTGGTACGGTAATGCGGTGCGTATCGGCCTTTTGCCCACACTGGTGGCAGTAGGCCCCGGTGAGGGTGGCATCGCAATTGAGGCATGTGTGTTTACGGGCTTCGGTGTGCTGCATCAGTATTTATTAACCTACTGCAATATAGGCCGACAAATAATAGAATACAAGTATGGGCACATTGTAGCCATAAAGCCCCCTACGCTACAGCCAGATATAAACATCGTCTTCATCTACAGGCACACCAATCTCCAGATCGTGTATGCGCTCGTATTCTACGTTCAGTACTATCCAGCTTTTTTCGTTGAGGTAGGTATCGAAGAAGTCGTACTTCTCGGTACGCCATTTTTTGATGCCCTTCATAGCCCCTTCCAGCACGGCGGTAATGGGTTGGTCTATAATGGGCTGGCCACCATAGGTAATGGCGGGGTTAGAGGTACGGATGTAGCCCAGACGGTCGTTCTCGTGTTTGTAAAAGGTGAGCATCAGGCGCAGGTCGTTGTACTGATAGATTACTTCGTCGTCGGCATCGTCGGCCACAAACGTTTTGTCGGGCTTGCCCAGTTTTGCTACTACAGTTTCTGGCAGCATGCCAAAGGTCAATTCGCCCAATCCTTTACCCGGTTTCAGTTGCATGGTGCAAAATTAGGTCATTTTTGGGTGTAGTGTCTTTTTGAAGTTTCTTTATCACAAGAGCCACATAGCAAGCACTAATGACACAAGGCCGATGGTAAAACGCAGCGACAAAAAGGTGCATGAGGTATGGCTGCAATATGTTGTCTGAAAGGTAATGGCGCAAAAGATATTTTGTGCCAGAAAAGCCGAAAGACCACCGTTTCGGGTGGTCTTTCGGGGAGATAATGTATGGAGCTTTGTGCGCTGCGGGTGTTATTGTTCGCCAGCTTCGCCTTCTGCTTTTTTCATTTTGTCTTTCAGTGCAGCCAGTGCGCCAAGGTCGCCCAGTGTTGGTTTTTCCACCTTGTTCTGGATGTTCTTCACTGCCGATTTTGTTTTCTCGCTTTCAGCGTTTGCTTCTTTGCGGGCTGCTTCTTTCTCTTCGTTCTTCACCTGCTCCCACACCTTGCTGTGCGAAACCATGATACGCTTGTCGTTGCGATCGAATTCGATGATCATGAACTGTAGTGTTTCTTCTGCTTCTACAGTACCACCGTCTTCTTTGCGCAGATGGCGCATTGGTGCATACGCTTCGAGACCGTATTGCAACTGTACAGTTGCGCCCTTGTCGTCGCGACGGGTTACACTACCTTCATGCAGCGAACCGATAGGGAATACAGTTTCGAATGTGTTCCACGGATCTTCTTCCAGCTGTTTGTGGCCCAGAGCCAGTTTGCGGTTTTCTTTGTCGATAGACATGATCATTACTTCGATCTTGTCGCCCACTTTCACAAACTCGCTTGGGTGGTTGTAACGCTTGATCCAGCTCAGGTCGCTGATGTGGATCATACCACCGATACCAGTTTCCAGCTCTACAAACACACCATATGGAGTGATGTTCTTCACAACACCTGTATGACGGCTGTCTATTGGGAAACGAACTTCGATAGTATCCCATGGGTCGGCAGTCATTTGCTTGATAGACAGGCTCATTTTGCGCTCGTCTTTGTCCAGCGTTACTACCACTGCTTCGTGCTCTTCGCCTATTTTGAAGAACTCTTTAGCATTGATAGGCTGAGAAGACCATGTGATTTCTGATACGTGTACCAGACCTTCTACACCCGGCATAATTTCGAGGAATGCACCATAGTCTTCTATGTTCACTACCTTTCCTTTTACGCGTGCACCTTCGGTGATCTCTGCAGGCAGATTGTCCCATGGGTGCGGTGTCAGTTGTTTCAGGCCAAGGCTGATGCGTTTCTTCTCGTCGTCGAAATCGAGTACTACCACGTTCAGTTTCTGACCATTGTGCAGTACCTCGCTTGGGTGCGTTACGCGGCCCCAGCTGATGTCGGTAATGTACAACAGACCATCTACGCCGCCCAGGTCGATGAACGCACCGAAGTCGGTAACATTCTTAACAGTACCTTCCAGTACCTGACCTTTTTCGAGCTGGCCGATGATAACGCTACGCTGCTGCTCGATATCGCTTTCGATGAGTGCTTTGTGCGATACCACCGCATTGCGGATAGTTTCGTTGATTTTCACCACCTTGAAGTCCATAGTTTTGCCAACGTACTGATCGTAGTCGGTTACAGGCTTCACGTCTATCTGAGAACCAGGGAGGAACGTTTCCAGACCATGAACATCCACAATAAGACCGCCTTTGGTTTTGCTGGTAATGGTACCAGTAACCACTTCGCCTGTTTTGTAGAAGTCCACAATTTGCTGCCAGCTGCGGGCAGCGCGTGCCAGCTTGCGGCTGAGGTGCAGGTGACCATTGCGGTCTTCTTTCTGCACCACCATTACTTCTATTTCGTCGCCTATTTTAACATCAGGCATATCGCGGAACTCATTCAGCGATACCAGACCATCGCTCTTAAAGCCGATGTTGATGATAACGTCGATGTTGGTGAGGCCCACAACAGTACCGCTCAGCAGTTCTGATTCGGCAATAGACTTGAATGTACCACCGTACATTGTGTCCATGCTCTGGCGTACGTCTTCTTTGTAAGAAGCTACGTTGCGCTTGTCTACGCTCCAATCAAAATCGTCGTGCGATGTTGTTGACGCTTCCTCGTAATAACGGCGCGGTGCGCGTGTTGCTTGTGCAGGTGCTTCGGCAGCTACCGGCTGTACAGCTTCCGACTGTTGCTCAGTCGATTCTGTGTTGATTGTTTGATCTTCCACTTTATACTCCATTTGTACGGACTCGCCGAAGTGGCGGCGTTCCGGCTGTTAACAATAAAAAACTACCCCAAAAATTTGGGAGTGCAAAGATAGGGAAAATGTGAATGAGAAAATGTGTGGGTGTATTTATTGATAAAGTAGCTATTGCTCCGATACCAGCTTTTGAACCCGTGGCTGCAAGAACCACATGCCAGCGTAGAAAAACCAAATGAGCAAAAAATTGGCAATGGGATGGGGCTTACTCACTACATCGTAGTATTGCGTGTTGCCAAACTCTTTATAGTGTGCGGCAGTTGTCAATGCTTTTGCGGTTTGCCACGAGCAATAGACAACGCAAAAAAATGAGAACAACAGCGCAAGGAGATAAAAGAACATCCCACCTATAGTGAGCTCTGGTACGGGTAAAAAAAGACTTCTCGCAGCAACATAGGTACCACCCAACAGAACGGTGATGGTAGCAAATAGGGAAAATGCCTTTATGAGTTTCCTATTACTTTTTTCACCGGGTGGCATGTGGTCTTGCACCGCCGCAACAACTGCACTACACCACGAGAGCCTCACCGCAATATTGAATGCCACCACTAAAAATAGAAACGACCTGGCTTGCAACAGAAAAAACACAATTGCGTAAAAAGCCGTACCCAACACAAGTACAGTGGGTATAGTAAGCAATAAGAACAGTTGCCAGTGTTTGAGCTTGAGTAATATTTTCATTTGGGTAGATTTTAGTCAGAATATAAGTATTGCAAAAGTTAATGATTACGACTCGCCTGCGGCATCCGACTTTTTAGAACACAACACCTCAAATGAAACAATTCTGTCAGTTCTAAAATTTCTATTTGCCTGTCTTAAATGACAATATGCTTCCATGTACCCGAAGTACCTTTCGTCTGCATTATTGTCCGAAGGCATCTTGATATCAGACGAAAAAAATCTACAACCTCTTACGATTCTCAAGGTTTCCGTGCCGGATGCCCCCCGATATCTAATACGAAAAAACAGACTATTCTCATTTTGAATTGTCGAAATATTTTTGGTATCGTCATTATGGAATCTCAATAATTTGCGGAGTTCAAATTCACTAAAATCTGTATAGTTTATAACTCCGTCGACAATGCTAAAAGGATTAAAAGCATTGTATATCTGCAACAGTTGGAATTGTTCATGATTTGAATCAATCTGAATTTCGGTTCCATTATTTGAATAGCAGTCAAAACATTCCAAAAAGAACAATCCAAACTTATGTACCAGACGTTTTGGTATTAAAACTGAGTCAATCACTTTTTTTGTACCATTTTCACTTTCCAGTAACTCAATTTTTGCAATCAGAGCTTTCGATTGGACGTACCAATTAATCAGTTCTTTCTTTTCATTAGAAACCTCTGGTAGTAATGTCAAACACTCAACCGGCAAAACATACTCGGAGAATTTTTCACTGACGGGATTGTAATACTTACACTTCACCAAATCGGAAGGGACATACCGTCTTCTCGTTTGTGTTTTAGGGTCGAATGTCGGCTCCTTGCTCTCGAATTTGAGCGTCCCTGAAAATTGCATGATTGGTGAGACAAAATCCATTATAGCTGTAAGCTTCTTTCTAAATTCGCCACTGCTACTGTCTCCATTCAAACTCGTTTTCAATTTTTTCGACTCCAATTGCAGAGTTCTCAATGCCAAATTCGCACCGACAAACGAACGATTTACGAGGCTAACATTCCCTTCTGTTGAACAAACTTTTTTTAGTAGCCTGCCAGACAGCCACTCTTCTTCAAACTTATAGTTCTTTGACGAGAACCATGTACACCGGTAGAGGTGTGTATGTTTATTCGACAATTCAATACCAGAATGTTCATCGTGGGTAAATTTGTTGTTCAAAACAACTTCGCATACCACCATTAATGGAGACACATGCTGTGGGTCTCCGCCAAATACAACTGATAAATTTTCAGAAAAGGGGTGTGACTTTAATGCGACAATGGTACCAATAGGAAAAACACCTTCTGCATATTGTTCTTGCGTAGTCATAGGAATTGAGTTTACTTACAAAGTAAATACAATTTCAGACAAATAAAGTAACTTTGAAGGGAGCCCTGCAAGTAAGAGCGAGGATTGCCTACGACTAGTGAGAACTATAAAATTATTGGGGAGAAATTTCTAATAATTCACTCCTTACATAGGTTTGGAGGAGATGCATTCCATACGCCCGACACGGTGTTCCAGAGTTCCTGGGCCTCCGCTACATCGGTGAGCAATGCAAAGCAGACCACGAAGATACGAACAATTAACATAATACAGTTATTTAAATTGCATTCAGTACTGCTATTCAAAAATTTGTGACTCATGAAGATGGGTACTGGTTCGGCTCGCAAGAGTGTTATGTAGGCAAAAGACATCCGGTACACGCCATTGCAGGGCTTTCATTATTATGCACCAGAAAAAATCACAACTCGATTGGTATAAATCAAAAGGATACCTTCATATTACGCCACAGATTGGTTTTGGAACAGAGAGAAAAAAAATCATTCGCAAAATCACTGACCCTGATTTTATTTCCAGGTATGCATTCTACCCTCTTATACATACAAACATTTACGAACGTAGATATAAAAGAATAGCTAACGGGAGCAAAGATCGAGCGCATTCGTACATTTCTGAAACAGGAGAATCTGTAAAAAGTACTAAAGTTCGCCCGTTACATTATGCGACACATTTCGATTCGTTAGTGTACGGCTATTATGCATCTATTATTCAGAATGAGTATGAACAGAAATTAGCTCGCAACGCTGAACTAAGCAAATGCATTATTGCCTACAGAAGAATAGAAATAGAAGGAGAGGAGAAAAACAAAAGCACAATACATTTTGCGAAAGAGGTATTCTCTGAGATCAAAGAAAGAGCAGAACAATCAGGTAGCTGTGCGGTATTAGCATTCGATATAAAGGGCTTTTTCCCGGGTCTAGACCACTCTTTACTCAAGAAATCGTGGGCTGACATTATCGACAAAACAGAACTTCCTATTGATCATTACAAAGTCTACCGGGCCGTTACTAATTTCTCGTATATCCTTTTGGATGATTTAAGAGTCAAAACCACTAAAAAAGGCAGACATTACGGTTTCAACGAAAAAGAGCTTGCTGACATAAGGAATACTCATGGTATTCAGAGCTTTTTTGAATCTCCGTCTGCGTTTAGAGACAGGATAAAAACCGGAAAGCTAAGAATACATAAGTACCCATTTCGGAATGCAGAAGGCAAGCCAATTGGTATACCACAAGGGCTAGCAATTAGTGCAACACTTGCAAACATCTATTTAAAGAATTTCGATGAAAGGGTATTTGAATATATTGTAGAGAAGAAGAAAGGATTTTATCGAAGATATTCTGACGACATTGCCATTGTATGCTCTGTTGAAGATGTTGATGAAATTCAACAATTCATCTCTGAGGAAATTCAAAAGCAAAAGCTGAATATAAGCACTGATAAGACTGAGCAATTTGAATATAAATTTGTTTCACTTGGTAAAAAATCTCCAGAACTTATCTCCATCAAAAAAACAATCAATGGAAAAGTTGTGGGTGCACCTTTTGTGTATTTAGGCTTCTCTTTCGATGGCAGAAAAATGCTTATAAAGTCTGCAAACATCTCAAAGTTCTACAGGAAGTTAATTCATTCGGTAAAACGAAAAGCCAAAAGGGCCATAAAAATTGCACAAAATGACCCGGAGAACAAGGAAGCCGCCATATTCAGACGACAGTTATACAAAGAGTATAACACAAAAAAAACACCTACGAGAAAGATATCTAACAATAAGAAGAGACTTGAAAAGAATGAGGTAGGCGAGTATCGATTAATATCGATACCATTCAAAAGAAAGCTTAGAAGTAATTACACCAGTTATGTAAACAGGGCTGCAGAAATAATGAATGAACCCGCAATTCAAAAACAGATTCGTAAACACAGGGCTATTTTCAATGAAGCAATTCGTCGTCACTTTTCATTGAAAAAGTAAAATATAGTTCGACTTACGGTCAGTATAAGGCACCTTCCCCTAATGCACGCCCCTAACCACCCCCAAACGAAATACCGCAGTATCTGCATTGGCCACAACAACCAAAGGCAACAACCGCCCATCTGGTTCTTGCCAGTACACCTGCCGGTTGGCTATGTATTGTAGCTTTCGGGGTGTTGTTATTTCTTCGGCTTGCAGGTGGCCCTGCATATTGCCAGATGAGGATGTGGCCACAAGGCGAAACACAACCCTATCTTTTACCACATGCGAGCTGGTGAGGGCAAAGAAACAGGACGTAGCGGGGTAGCGGAATACCAGATAGCTGTGCCCGTTGGCTTGCCACACTTGCGGGGGTGTACCAAAATACCGGCTATCAGTCATAGAAAAACCGCTGCGTGGCAGGCTACAGCCCACAGTGGTGCAACAACCCATGATGCCTATTATGGCAGCTATCCTCGGCAGGCGGTTGTGGTTGATAATGGAGGGTAGGTTGGGCATGGCCATTTATCTATCGTACCGGTACAGGCGGTGCTTTTCTATCATATCTATAAGCAAGTTTGCGTATCGGGGGTTGGTGGCATAGCCTGCTTTTTTTAGACCGTGGGCCCAGCCTTTGTAATCTTTGCGCTTTAGCTCATAGAGCGGTTGGTAGCGTTTCTTTTGCAAAAAATCGGCATGGTCCTGAAAAGATGCTTTGGCGTGGCGGTAACGGCGGAAACACTCGTTGGGTTTGTCGTCGTTTACCCGGTAAGAGCGGCCATGCCAGTCGGGGGTGCATTTGATGCCAAAGTGGTTATGGGCTTTGCGGGCCAGTTCGCTATTGCCATTACCACTCTCCAGCATGCCCTGCGCCAGTGTAATGCTGGCGGGTATGCCGTGGGCCTTCATCTGCTTGCGGGCAGTACGTTTGTAAGTAGCCACGTATTGCTGCGGGGTCATCTTGCCCTTGTGCATCCTGCGGTGGCAGGAAGTACAAAGGAACAGAAGCAGAAACAGTAACAGAGACAGAGTGTGTAGATAGCGCATAGCAGTGATATACTACAAATATACCCAATAGCCCCCAACAACAACAAAGCCCGCTGGAGCGGGCTTTGAACAATGCATTATGTATACAACTACCAGTTGCGGTAGTTCTGTTGCAATGACTTGTAAACCGATATGCAACGATTCTCTACCGTTATATTGTCGCCGGTGTTTACTTCCACCTCGCCGCAGCGGGTCTCGAACACGCAGGCACTGTTGTTACCTTGTATCGTAATGTAAGCCGACTTACCGCTTTCTATCTTTATCTCTTTATACACGCCGTCTATCTTCACCTTCATGAAGTAGCCATTGGCATCCTTATTGTCGTAATGGATGGTGACTGATGCATAAGCACTTACAGATATAGCGGCAATAACAGCAGACAATAACAGTTTTTTCATAATACCGTACAGTTACTATGGGTTAACGAACAAATGTAATAAAAACAATGGAAAATGGCGAATACACAATTTAACTGTGCTCTCTTATTACTTTTTTGAGTAGGGTTATCTGCCCGAGATGATAATGTAAATGTTCTATGATACCATGCAAATTGCGGTAGTAGCTCCCATATTTGGCATCGGTAAAGTCTTGCCGCAATATACTATCGGGCAGTTGCTCTATGAGGGTGGCAAATACCTCTGCATTTACCCATGTGGTGGCCAATAGTTGCTGCCAGTCTTCATCGTTGGTAAGGGGTTCGTGTTCAAAGCTCAGCTTGTCGCTGGCCTGTAGTGGCTGCCCCTGCAATACTTTGGTTACCTCGGCTATGTAGTAGCCCGTATGGTAAACCAGCGTTACAATGCTGTTCATACTACCAATGGTGGTGGCCGCTTCCAGCCATGTTACGTCGGCCAGTTGTTCTTTGAGGCACACAGAGGTCCAGTTGCCACCAAAGTGTACTTCTCTCAAGTGTTTGGCTATGTTGGCTGCTAAGGTCATAACGGTATGGGTGTTGTGTAAAGTTTAAGAGTTGGTATAAAATATATTCATTGCTTTTCTTGTGGTTGTTTTTGGCTGCAACGCATGCCCCTTGTCTGGCAACAAACAAGTTACATCATTCCATATAAGCAATACATCTTTAAAACCACCCTAAAGGTAGGCAGGATGCCGGTAATAAGCTGCTATGAAAAGTTCATTGGCCTATGACACCGTGAAAAAACGGTGCAAAAAGATGAAAATACGGGAAAAATACCGTGTAATCGCTTTTGTAAATGTGTCACTTTTACATTGTACTAACAATAGGAAACAAACCAATTGTTAACTCCCCTTAATAAAACGAATACAAATATGAACCAGCAACATTCGCAAAGCTGCAGTGCAGGCTACCAACCTGCCACCCTTGCCAACAGGGCAGAACAAGCCGCACAATGGTTGTGGTGCAGCACAACAGGCAGGTGCATTATAGCTATTTGCATCATATTGCTGATAATGGCACGACCAGAACACAGTGCGGCCATGTGCATGGTAGCGGTGCTACCGGTTACACTGGCTCCATCGGCAGTACCGGGCGATGCTACACTGAGTGGTCGCTATTACTGCCGGTCGGCAAGGGCTACGGCCCCCACGGTAGTATCGCTGATGTATAACAGCCAAACGGGCAATATAATAGGCCTGCCGACCAATGCCACCCGGCACAGCTTTGGCTACTACATGGGTAAGAACAGTGTTGTGGGCACCCGCAGCGGCAGCTTTATCTGGGAGCCGGAAATTCGCAATCAGCAGCACTTTCCGGCATTTGCACACACTATGTTTCTGCTGGCTGGCAGAGATCTTGCAGTGGCACATATTTCGCGCACAGGGGCCGGCAGACTGACGATAGCCGACGAAGATATACCGGGCATAGTGCTGCTAAGTAAATCCGGCGCATTCCCCGACTTGTACCCGGTGACCCGCGAGATACAAGCCATGCTGCGCTCATGGGAGCCCAACCATCATTTTATTCATTAATACATTTTTAAGATCTGTTGATAGAGACCCTGTGGCAGTCCCCTTTCCAGGGGACTGCCCCTCAGGGACAATCTCCTGAAAAACCTTTGCTTCGGCAACCTTCTTGTTTGTTGTTTGTTTCGGCCAATTATTGCTGCGTTCTGTCCAGAATGCGGGGGCCAGTACAAAACCGTTCGCCACACAGGCGGGCGGTTTTGTGTATGCAGTAATATGGCTACTTTTGGGCACATTCCAGACCCATATACAGCATATGACCAATTACGACATTGCCGACCATTTTTCGCTACTCAGCAAGCTGATGGATATACATGGCGAAAACAGCTTTAAATCGAAGTCGTACGGGGTAGCCGCTTTCAATATTGAAAAGCTGCCGGCCGAGGCTGCCCAAATGGATGATGCCACCCTCTTCAGTATGAAGGGCATAGGCGAGTCTACCGGTAAAAAGATACGCGAGTTGCTGACCTCCGGCCGCATGCAGGCTCTGGATGAGATACTGGCCCGCACACCGGCAGGCATACTGGACATGCTGAAAATAAAAGGACTGGGCCCCAAAAAAATAGCGGTGATATGGGCAGAACTGGGCATAGAGTCGCTGGGCGAGCTGGAATACGCCTGCAATGAAAACCGCCTTGTGACGCTGAAAGGCTTTGGTGCCAAGACACAGGAAAGTGTGTTGCAAAACATAGCCTACTTCAAACAAAATCAGGGCTTCTATCTGTGGGCCGAGGCCCACGCCTTTGCCACAGCCCTGCTACCCCGCCTGCAACAGGCACTACCGGGCCACCAAACCGAACTGACCGGAGCCATACGCCGCCAATGCGAGACACTGGAGCAAATAGAAATAGTTACTGATGCACCAGTTGCACTCATCACCGAACTGATGAATAGTGTGGATGGGGGTTCCATAACGCAGGAGGAAGATGGTAGTCTTCTGGCTGCAATACCCGGCCAGCCTGCAACAAGATTTTACTGCACCAGTCCACAGGCATTTGCCAGTTCGTGGTTCCGCACTACGGGCGCACCCGAGTTTATGGAAGCCTTTACGGCACAATATATGCTGCCGGTGGACGTTGCCGGCGAAGCAGACATATTTGCACAAGCAAGCCTGCCCTACATCATTCCCGCCATGCGCGAAACTGCGGATGTACTGCGCAAACCAGTCGGTGCGTTTGAAAGAATCATACAACCGGGCGATATAAAAGGCATTATCCACTCGCACTCGCGGTGGAGCGATGGCGTGCATACGCTGGAAGAGATGGCGAAAGCGGCCATAGCTGCGGGGTTGGAGTATCTGGTTATCAGCGACCACTCGCAAACGGCTGTATATGCCGATGGGCTGAAGCCCGAGCGTGTAGCAGCACAACATGCCGAGATTGACGCACTGAACGCGCAGTTGGCTCCATTCCGTATTTTCAAAAGTATAGAATCGGATATATTGGGCGATGGTAGTTTAGACTATTCCGACTCGGTACTGGCTACATTTGATATGGTGATAGCCAGCGTACACAGCAACCTGAAGATGACAGAAGAAAAGGCTATGGAGCGTGTGCTTGCTGCTATACGCAACCCATATACCACCATATTGGGGCACCCTACGGGCCGTCTGCTACTATCGCGCAAGGGCTATCCGCTAGACCATAAGGTGATAATTGATGCCTGTGCAGCCCACAATGTGGTAATAGAGATAAATGCACACCCTCGCCGACTGGATATAGACTGGCGGTGGATAGACTATGCACAAGAACGCGGCGTACTGTTATCTATAAACCCCGATGCCCATAGCACCGATGGCTATGCCGATACCTACTATGGAGTAATGGTGGCGCAGAAAGGGGGCTTGCTTACAACCAACAACTTGAGTAGTTATACCCGGCCCCAACTGGAAGACTTCATAGAACGAAACAAGCAGAAACGTCCGGGCAGGTAGATGTACTGATTGAGCAAATGTGCAATTATGCCACAGAAAATTATAGTGCATATAAACAACAAGAATATTATTTTTATCGTTTAGCTTAATAGTCTAAATATTCTTACTATGTTGAATATACTCTTGTTGTTGTTCCTGTTTTGTACACCAAAAACTAACGATGTACCTATCAAATATATGTGTCAGTATCCGCTGGACAAAAGCCCGAAGAAGGAAATAGACGCGCATTTGCAGGGAATTTGGAAGTTACGAGAAGATACCAATGCCAATAACTACTTTATAGTGGAGCGAGATGGTGACTACCACCTGAGCCTTACCTATATGAACAGGGGCGGCGACAACCGGGGCTTAGAACATTTCAGGGCAACGTTCTCGGAGGTAAATGGCATCCATTTTATGAACGCGCCCTACAGTAGTTTCTCTATAGAAGACAATTTCAAGGGTATAGTGC
>JAGKWS010000079.1 GCA_021151685.1 Chitinophagaceae bacterium | reverse complement strand
ATAAGCTACAGCCGGCTCATATCATCTAACGAGTGGGGCTATTCATGGTCGCCGGTGGTAATAGACCCTGAGATTAATAGATTCAACACAACGGACATTAGTACACTATTGGGCGGGTATAGGTTTCTGAACAAAAATCTGGTAGCCAGTCTGCGGTTTCAGTATTCGGCCATCAATATAAGGTCTGCCGAACGTGTACCAGAGCGGTACAACATGGGCCGTGGGCAGCGCAACAATGTGGTGAGTGTTTTTTTGACCTATATCTTCTGAGCCATCTGCTTACGCATACGAGATGCCGCTACATAAGACACCACTGCCGGCAGCACTACCAGATTGGCCAGCAGTAGCAGAAAATGGGTATGCAGCAGGAAGAAGGCCAATATCAATACCACCAAATTGGTACCGGCAATGACCATTACGGCACGGCTATGGGGCATACCTGCATCTACCAGATAGTAATGCAGGTGCCGCCTGTCGGCACGCAGGGGAGATACACCGCTCATGGCGCGCATCACAAACACCCGGAATGCATCGAACAAGGGCACAGACACCAGCGACAATACAAGCCAGCTTGCATCGGCTATAGAAAGCCCGGCAGCTACATTGCCCCAACCAGCATTAATGCCCCATACCGACAAAACGAAAATGGTGAACCCGAGTATCATAGAGCCGGTATCGCCCATGTAAATGCGGGCGGGCGACCAATTGTAGTATAAAAGGCCCAGTGTAGCCCCTGCCAAACTGAAGCAAATACAGGCCAGTGGTGCATTGCCCTGTGCGATGAATAATGCCGACAAAGCCCCCAGATAGAACACTGCCAGCGTACAGGCCAGCCCGTCTATGCCATCTATAAAGTTGAACACATTGATAAAGAAGGCACCGAGCAAGATGGTAATAATGGAATCGGGGATGGTGCCCCATATGGGCAAAAACTCCAGTCGCCCACCGGCAAACACCACCGCTATGGCCGATGCCAGCAATTGAGCGGCCAACTTGCGCGATGGGCGCATGTTCATGATATCGTCGTAAATGCCGGTAAAAAACAGAATGACCGATGCTGCTATGACATAGTACCATTCTGGCGGCATAAAAAAGGCCGAGGTAATGACATAGCCCGTAAAGATGCCTATGCCGCCCAAGCTGGGTATTTGTGCGCCATGTATCTTGCGCACATTATCGGGCACATCGAACAACTGACGGGTGCGGGTGATGAAGATAATTTTCTTTACCGCATACATACTGATGACCAGTGCCACCAAGACGGCCCCGGTATACTGTACCCATAATGGAATGTTTTGCGGCATGTAACTGATACTACTAAATGTGTGGACAGATAAAATGATACGTTAGCAAAAGCCAAAGGGCCGCACCGCACAAGTCATTGCACTGTTAACGTGTATATGGTTCATTTATTACTTTAGAAATAGCGGGTGGCAAATGCGTACAAGTTGAAACCGGGCTGCAACATGGCGGTCTTTAGCTCGGCAGCCATGGCCGTCATGCGTATATCGCTCATGCGCCTTGCCTGTACCAACTGCCAGCATTTTTCTACCAGCAGGTGCAGGCGTTTTTCGGGTAGCGATTGCTGTGCCGCCAAATAGCCGGTAATGGTATCGGCCAGCTCGGGCAGCCCCACCCCATCGGTAGCTACGGTTTTTACCACCGGGGTTTCCGCGCCACCATCGGCACGCTCGTGGGCCAGTATGCGCAGGTTGCGGTACAAGCCCTCGGCCCCGTCGCGGTCGGCTTTGTTTACTACAAATATGTTGGCTATCTCCATGATGCCCGCCTTCAGGGTTTGCACCTCATCGCCGGCCTCGGGTACCAGTGTTACCACGGTACAGTCGGCCAGCCCGGCTATCTCTACCTCGCTCTGCCCTACCCCTACGGTTTCTACCAGCACATAGTCGAACGGGGCTTCCTTTACCACATCGGTTATTTCTATGATGCGTGCATTGAGCCCACCCAATGCACCACGGGTAGCCAGCGAGCGGATGAAGATATTGGGGTTGGTATAATACTCGCTCATGCGTATGCGATCGCCCAGAAGAGCACCATAATTGAATGGCGATGAAGGATCTACAGCAATAACTGCAATCTTTTTATTTTCTGCCAGCCAGTGGCTCAGAAGCGCATTTACCAGTGTACTTTTGCCCGCACCGGGGGGGCCGGTAATGCCTACCACCCGTGCGCCACGCCGATCGGACAGGGCGAGCAGCAGTTCCTGATGCCCCTCCAGCCCGTTCTCTACAATGGTAATGCCACGGGCTATGGCTCTGAAATTGCCCTCCCTTATTTGCTGATGCAGTGTTTTGATGTCGGCTTGCACTAAATTTTGATTTTGTGCGTTTTGTTAAACAATATCCAAACTGTGGGCAAAAGTAACCTGTTACATCATAAAATGTTCGAGAAAGCCAACGTTTCCCTGATATGTATACTGGGGATGTTTGCGAGCTTCCTTGTTTCGCGGGCGGGACTGTCCATTTTCATGTTCCTGTTTGGCATAAACGCCCTGCGCCATGTGCCTGTACGGCAGTGGCTGCAACAAAAATGGTGGCTGCTGGGGCTGGCATGGGTGGGCATGTATGCCCTATCGGGCCTGTGGAGTACCGACATAGACGAGTGGAACAACCACGTACAGGTGAAGCTACCCTTTCTGCTGATGCCCATAGCCTTTGCATGGGCACCACCCTTTAGCCAGCGGCACCTGCAAATATTTACCGCAGCGGTAGCAGGTATGCTGGTAATGGCGGCGGGCTATACGATGGGCAAATTTCTGAGCGATCCACAGTTCTACATTGCGGAGTATAAAGTATCGCACATGTTGCCCACCCTGCCCAAGAAAGACTATATACGCAGCAGCACTGCTACCGCACTGGCATTGGTATGGTGCATCTATGCATGGCCACAACTCACGCACAAGGTGCGGGTGTTTACGGGCATATGCATAGGCATTATAGTAGTGTACCTGCACATACTGGCCGCTAAAAGCGGGCTGGTGAGTCTGTACCTGTTTTTGGGTATGTGGGCCATATACCTGACCATAGGCCGCCGTAAACTGATAGGATTGGTGGTGCTGATAGCCCTGCCACTGGCTGGTATGGTAGCTGTAAGGGCCATACCCACCCTGCGCGAGCGGGCCAACTATATAGGCTTTACCATATACATGTATACCCACGGCCACAGTACCAACAATCTGGGCGATGTGGCAAGGCTGGTATCGTACGAGCTTGCTACCGACCTGATACGCCAACACCCGCTGACGGGCGTAGGGGCCGGAGATATGCGGCTGGAAATGAACAAGCTCTATGCCTCCCGCTACCCTACTATAGAAGAACATGGCCGGCTGGTGCCGCACAATATGTTTCTGGTAGTGGCATTGGCATGTGGCATGGGTACGGCCCTGCTCTTTGCCATATGGGTTTTCTGGCCACTGGCATGGCTGCGGCGCAACCGGCAAAGCTTTTTCTTCTTTGCCGTATGGCTGATACTGTTTGTGCAACTGATGATAGAACCGGGATTGGAGATACAGTTTGGGGTGTTTGTGTACCTGTTCTTCCTGCTGCTGCACCTGCGCGAGGTGCGCCAGCCATTCAACCGGCCGGCACTACCGGCCGATGACCACCAATAATTCAGCTATCTTAGCACCTTATAGCGGCCTGTATGGGCTGCACCACCAGCATCAACACACGACGGATATATGGCAATAACGACACTATTACAAAAAGACCGCTGGCTGGTGCTGGCACTTTTGTTGTTGTCGGTGCCGTTGTTTTTCCTCAATGTGCATCATACCCACTCGGCCGGGGGCGATGACTATGCCCTGTATATACAAGAGGCCCGTAATATAGCAGAGGGGCGGCCATTCTACCAGACATCTTATGTCTTCAACGAATTCAACAACTGCTACTCGCCGCCCCACTACCCGCCGGGCTACCCGCTTTTGCTGGCACCGGTAGTGGCGGTATGGGGTATAGATATATATCCGCTATGCGTGTTCAATACGGTGGTGGCCGTACTGCTGATGCTGGCTTTTTTTGTGTACCTGCGCCGGCACATGGCTCCACTGGCTGCGGCCTGCATAGCGGTACTTATATCTTATGCCGGGGTAATGATAGGCATTAAACAAGCCATTGTAGCCGACACTACCTGCCTGCTGTTTGTGATGAGCTACCTGATAGTACGGCAACGTCCACGGCACACCATTGGCAGTGCCGTGTTGCTGGCTCTGCTGGGTGCTATGGCTACACTCACCCGCACACAGGCGGTGCTGCTGCTAATGGCCGAGCCTATAATATGGGTGGCTGACCTGCTGTACCAACGATGGGGCAAAGAAAGGACGCAACAAAAAGCGGTGCAAACATTACCACTATTGGCGGCTGGTGGCGGTTTTGTACTGCTGTGGCTGCTGGGCAAAACCGTGTTTCATAGTCCCGATTCAGCATCGGGGTTTTATGTGTCCTTTCTGAAAGATACGCTGGCCAAGGGGGTAGTGACCATTGTGCGCGACAATGTGAACTTTTTTGTGGCTACGGTAAAAAGCTTCTTTCACTACGATACCGATAACAGCATACGTACCGCCATGGTAACCATGATGGAGAGTGCCGGATTGGTACTGACGGCCATGGGTTTTGCGGTGAGTGTGCGGCAACGCATTACCTATGCCGATGTATTTTTTGTGCTGATGTGCGGCCTG
This sequence comes from Chitinophagaceae bacterium, assembly GCA_021151685.1. Taxonomy (GTDB): domain Bacteria; phylum Bacteroidota; class Bacteroidia; order Chitinophagales; family Chitinophagaceae; genus Nemorincola. The sequence continues at coordinate 15,106 of JAGKWS010000079.1, read as the reverse complement.
ATGCTGTACTACCCCATACACGATGAGCGGTATTTCCTGCCCGCCATACCCCTTGTGTACCTGTACTGCTACCGTGCATTGCGGCTGGTAATACCGGCAGTAACCACCCTACGCCTGCGCTATGCGGGGCTGGCTATAACCCTGTTTTGCCTTGTGGCGGGTATGAAGTACCTGCGCGACACCACCCAACCACCGGTAAACTATGTGCCCGAAAACCGCGACTGGCAGGCATTTACCTACCTGCGCCAGCATGTGCCCGATAGTGCACTGGTGGTGTGTGCGCGGCCAAGGCTGCTATCGCTGTACACAGGCAGGCGCAGTGTGATACATGCCTGGCAGCACCCTATGGAGCGCAACAAAGAGATATTTGACCAGATGCAGGCGCAGTACCTGCTGGTGGCATGGGGCGTGGTAGAAGACTACTACCACCAATACCTGAATGGCTACCAACACCCGGTAGATAGTACCGTAATAGCACCGGGCTACACGCTATACCGACTGCGGTAGGGTTACCGTACCAACGAGAGCATACTGCCCGCCGGGCCTACCTGCAAGTGGTGTACCGCCCCGAGGGTGAGGGTAAAATTGACCTCCTGATGCCCTGCCTGCAAGCCAAAACAAACCGGATAGTTGTATTCGCACACTTTGTCGGCCACTATTTCTTCTATGGTTTGGCCAAAGGGTCTTTCAGTGTCTTGCATATCGGTAAAGCTACCTACTACCAGCCCAGCCAGCCCATGCAGCTTGCCGGCACGTTTCAGGTTCATCAGTAACCTGTCGGCAGCGTAGAGGTACTCGCTGATGTCTTCTATGAATAGAATCTTGCCTGTAGTATCTACCTCTGACTGCGAACCGGTGAGGTGTGCCAATATGGCCAGATTGCCCCCGGTAAGTACGCCCTGCGCATGGCCGGTACGGTTGAGCGGATGGGGCATAGTGGGGTATTGCAGGGCATGGCCGCAAAGGGCCTTTTGCAGCGATAGTATATAGTCGGCAGTTTCGGTATCGGGTTTGAAGGCACCACACATAGGGCTATGCAGCGTGGCTATGCCATACTGCGCATGCAGGTGGCTGTGCAACACCGTAATATCGCTGAAGCCACAGACCCACTTGGGCCGTTGCAGAAAGGCAGTAAAATCGAGCTGGTCTATAATGCGGCTCATGCCATAGCCACCCCGCCCCATCAGTATGGCATCTATAGAGGGGTCGTCCAGCATGGCTTGCAGGTCGGCAAGGCGGTCGGCATCGGTGCCGGCAAAATAATGGTGCTCGTTGCCCACTGTTTTGCCCACCTGTACGCGGTAGCCCCACTGCTGTAGCACCGTAATGGCATGGGCCACCCGGCTGGCAGCCACATAGCCCGATGGGCAGGTGATACCCACCACCGCGCCCGGTGCCAGGGATGGTGGCATTGTATAACTATTTTGATATGGCATGGTAGCGCAGCAACTGTCTTTTTACTTCATGATAGGGGTTTTGCAAACCTGTATGTCGGGGTCTTTGGCCAGCTCTTCTATGTGCTCCAGCGCATCGTTCACATCCGGATACTTGTCCATAACGTGTATCATAACACAGTCGCAGTACAATTTTTGTTTGGCGGGGTCTGCCACCCAGGTGCGGGCATCGTCCATACAGGCCTCATAGAAGGCATCTTTATTCTCCTGATGCCAGCCACTATTGCAAGAGGCCAGCATGGCGGCACCAACTATGGCACACAATTTGTTTTTCATCATCTACTGTTAGCGGTGGTAAATTTAGCGACAAAATAATACCGCTACGGCATTTGTGTGCCGGCCGATGCCCGACACACCAAAATATTGCATAAATTCACATTCCCGCACACCGAATTATGATGAAAAATATACTATACAGCCTACTGTTATTCCTCCCCCTGCTGGCACGGGGGCAAATAATCATTACCGTGGCAGGCACGGGAGCCGATGGTTATAATGGCGATGGCTTTGCCGCTACTGCCGCAAAACTTAATTTGCCATGGGCTTTGACTTTAGATAAACAGGGGAATATATACTTTAATGATGGTAGTAATGAACGTTTACGAAAAATATCGCCGGCTTATGGAGGAGTCATTTCTACTGTAGCTGGCAACGGTACTGCCGATCCTACCGTGGGTGGATTGCCCACCATATACACCGGTGTTTTTGCACTTGACATTGCAATACACCCGAAGGGTAATATTTTTTTTGTAGATAACTCAGATAGCAAAATCTGGAGAATATCGACAGATGGCATTATCAATCTTTATGCGGGTACTGGTGTTGCTGGCTACAACGGCGATGGCATTGTAGCTACTGCTGCACAGCTCAATAGGCCAACAGGGGTAACGGTAGACGATACGGGCAATGTATATGTGGCCGATCAGCGAAACTTTCGCATTCGCAAGATAGACACCTTCGGTATTATTACCACTATAGCTGGCACTCGCATAGCCGGGTATAGCCCCGATGGCAGTAGGGCCGATACGGCTTCTCTTTTCGATATGTTGAATATTCGTGCCGGTTATGACAATAGAGTATACTTTACAGACAATCTATGCATTCGCAGGTTGAATGCAGATGGCACCATTGTTACCATAGCAGGGAATGGCACTTCGGGCTATAGTGGCGATGGAGGGCCTGCAACTGGGGCAAAAATTGCACCCGCCGCACTTTGGATAGATAGCTTCAATAATGTTTATTTCGCAGAGGCTCACAATAGAATACGCAAAATAGATGCTGATGGAATCATCAATACCATAGCCGGAACGGGTGGGGCGGGAGATTCTGGTGACTGGGGAGACCCATTACTGGCAATGGTTAACGGACCGGGGGTATCGCTGTAGCTGCCAATGGCGATGTATTTATAGCCGACAGAGGTAACAATAAAATACGGATGATAACCACCCATGTAAGCGAGGTGGCCCAACAAACCGCAGTAGGCAGTGGCTTTGCAGTGTACCCCAACCCAGCAACATGCAGCATCACAGTGGTAATGCCTCAAACCACGGCAGCTATGGCCACCATCAGCATTTGCAATGCCTATGGGCAGCTCATGACCACGGTACAAACCACCACCAACACCACCACAATCCTACCCACCCACTGGCCGCCGGGCATCTATTTTGTAACAGCACATACAACGCAACAAACCTATAGGGCCACTGTGGAGGTGCGGTGATTCCGATACTATGCTGTACCTTTTGTTCGGCCAATTGCCAATCGGCTCTCTTGCGTCTGACTAGGGGGTGTGTCGCTAACGCCTGCGCCAGTGATTGTTTTGTTTTCGGGGTTGATTCGGTATTGCTTAAATTTGCTTTATGAAACTGGCAGATCTGGATATCAATAAGGTGTATTCGTACGCAGACTACTTTAAGTGGAAGTTTGAAGAGCGGGTAGAACTGATACGGGGTTATATCTTTAAGATGAGCCCTGCGCCGAATAGGCGACATCAGCGTATATCGATGTTTATGGGCAATGCTTTGTACAACTTTTTGCACGGCAAAAAGTGTGAAGTGTACACGGCTCCGTTTGATGTGCGCCTACCCCGAAAATCGACCGACGATAAGGAAATTATAACCGTGGTGCAGCCAGATATATGTGTGATATGCGACCCATCAAAACTGGATAAACGTGGTTGCCTTGGTGCGCCCGATATAGTGGTAGAGATCCTGTCGCCGGGCAATAACACCAAGGAGCTCAAAAACAAGTATGAGGTATATGAAGAGGCGGGCATCAAGGAATACTGGGTGGTATCTCCGCAGGACAACACGTTTGTGGCCTACACCCTCACCAATGGCCGTTACCAACCCTCACGCATCATGGTGGCGGGCGATGTGGTAACTTCTACTGTACTGGAGGGTTTCTCTTTAGACCTTACAGAACTGTTCGGGGATATGGAGTAAGGCCAATTTCACTTCAAAATACGGCACAGAAAAGTTACTTCACCACAAGGGCCACCAAGGAAGCACAAGGCTCACAAAGATGCCCGGCAGATTGTAAAGCCACAAAGACACATGTAGCGTTGGTGCAGTATACTGTCTCGCCCATTACATCCCCCTACCGTGCCGCAGGTGCCACCGATGGAAATTCTTTTTGGCTGTGGCAGCCACGAATTTTTCCGTTTTTATAGGCTTTCATATCGGCAGTGTAGGTGGCGGCATTGGCTTCGGTAACGGCTTCGCTAACCCAGTCGGTCATGTCGGGGCGGCCGGCATTTACCCATGCCGTGTACCAGCAACTGGCGGTAAACTGTATGGCTTTCCGCATCTGCCTTTCTACCATGCCATTCAGCAACTCGTGGTATACATGGGCATATACATATTGGTGTATGGGCTGGCCATACTTATTCTTCTGTGGGGTGCCGTCGGGGCCCATCAGGTATTGTTTATCCTGAGGGTTGTCCAGCTTCATGCGGTGCTCGGGCACCAGTATTTTGCTCACCAAACTATAGCTGCTGTCTATTACATCCCATATGGCCTTTTCGGGGTTCTTCAGGTAGCGGGGTTCGGCTACATATAGCTTGTATTCCTTGCCAAACAACTCGGGTAGCTGAGACTCCCACAGGGCATGTATGCCTTGCTGTCCGGTTATCTGTCCGTCATGGTTCACGGTGGTGTGCAGTGGCACATGCGCATCGGCCACATAATGCCCCAAATCGGCCGCCAGAAACAGTATCTCGGTCCGGTTCCCTTTTTTGAAGGCGGCTGTGAGCTTTTTCATCATGTCCTGCACGTGCCATGGCAGTATACCGTATTCGTTTACCTCGTTGCGGCCATAGCGGGCTACGGCTTCTTCTTCGGTGCGGGGCAGGGCCTCGTTCAGGTAGCCATATTTCTCCAGATTGATGTAGTGGCGCGGACCTTCGCTTTTGTCGCCCATTACTGCCCGCCTGATGTCGGGTACGGTAGATTCTTCTATCATAAAATCGGCATGATTGTAGAAGAACATCCGCATTTCGGCCGGCAAGGCAAGGATAGCCCCTTTGGTAATGTGGTTATGCCCCCACACGCCCCAACCGTAACTGGTTTGCGGACAAGTAACGAACAACCATACTATGGCAGCGGCAAAAAAAAGTTTACGGCTCATCGTCGGGAATTATGAGCCGTAAACATACTATTGTTAGCTGATATATGCCAGTATCTGGCTATTACCTTTCTGTGTATTGCCGGTGGGCTGTTACAGCCAGCGCAGAGGATTGCGACGGCGCAGCAGTATATACCGCTTCATATTCATCCAGAAGGCCAGCACCATGTACACGATTAATGGCGAGCCCATAGTGAGGAATGAAATGTAAATGAACCACAACCGGATACGTGAAGAGGCAACGCCAATGCGGTCGCCAATGGCACTGCATACGCCAAATGCCTGCCACTCTATGAAATCTTTGATATGGTATAAACGGTACAACATCGTGTTACAATGTATCTGTATACAATTTTACAATAAAAAATCGTGCCAGGTTTCAGCGCAACGTTATTTCTTCTTAAACAATCCTTTCAGACCCTCTTTGGCTTTCTCGGCAGCGTCTTTTACCGCTTCTTCAGGCTTTTTGTCGCTTTGGCCTGTCAGTTGCTTCTTCACTTCTTCTTTTGCATCATTCACCGCCTTGTCCTTCACGGCCGTCAGGCTATCTTTTACAGCATTCTTCACACTATCTACATTGCGTTGTATTTCCTTCTTTATTTCCTCCTTCACATTGGCCACGGCATTGTTTGCCTGACTCTTCAGGTCGGTTTCCACCTTGGGTTTGGTGGTTGTACCCGTTACGTTTACCACCAGATTTATTTTGTCGCCCAGTGTTACCGGTACACCCTTGCCGGCAGCCTGGCTCAGCAAGTTGTTCACTACTGTGTTGGCCGCACCACCCATTAGTGCGCGTGGTATAGATACATTGGCTCCGTATTTCAGCGTTTGGTCGAAACCATGACTACCGGCTACCTCAGCTTCCATGCCCGAACCCAAATTCACTTTGAAGGGCTGCACATTCACGCGGCCATTCATGAATTCGAAGAACAGTTTCATATCCTTCACATTGAATGTCTTGAACTGTGTCAGCTTCAGCTTTTCGGCCAGTGCCTCGGTAATAGGATGCCCTGTTATTTGCGAAGCCAGCAACATCAGGTCGCCCTTGCCGGAAAGAGAGTTCATATCGGGGGTCATGTCCGGGTTCAGCTTGCCACTCATGGTGAATGATGAAGACACCTTGCCCGACATATACTTAGCCGCCGGCATCATCTTTTGCATGGTAGGGAAGGCCGCATAAGTCTTCTTCACATCTACCGACTGCACCGAATAATCGAACGAGATAGCAGGATTCTTTTTGTCTACCTTGGTAGAATAGGAACCATTCATCTTCAACATACCGTCCAATGCCTTACCGCTTATGTTCTTCAGCACGGCCGCTTCGTCGCGTATCACTACCCCACCGCTTACATCGGTCATAATGATGTCGTCATACTTTACTGTACCTACTGTAGTGGTCAGCTCCATATCCATATTGGCTGGCACCACAAATGGGTCGGTAGCGGCAGGGGTTACTGTAGCAGTATTGGCAGGGGCTGCACCAGCCTGTGCGGTAGCAGGGTCGGTACCCATAAACTTATTCACATCTACCTTGTCGGCAGCCAGTGTAAAGCGACCTTTCAGCACCTGATTGTTCATGGCATAACCCAGCAGGTTGTCTACACTACCGCTACCGCTAAAGTTGGTTTGCAGGTATTGGCCTTTCAGGTTGGCAAATGTTACGTTTTGTGGTGTAAACGTCATCAGCAAGCTGGCGATGCTCACGCCATCGGGATAGTCTTTAGACGCATAGAACAGGTTGTTGATGTTGATAGAACCGGCGGCATCTATCTTCTCGAACTGTTTGTTCTGCGCCTGTGCCATAGAGCCCTTCACACTCACGTCGGCCTTTATGTCGCCGGTAAGTTTGGTGCCGGCTTCCAGCGTTACAAACTGGGTAACGCGCGACAAATCTATATGGCCTTTGGCCGCAGCATCTATCCACTGTGTGGTCATAGGGTTGCGCAGCAGCATCCTGAGGTCGAATGGTTCTGCACCAAACTCTATGTGGCATTGTTTCAGGTCGGTAACAGTATGGTCTATAACGCCATCGGGGTTCAGCACGTTCAGTTTCACCTGTATGTTGCTCACCTTTTGTGGCAATGCCGGATACTGGAATGAACCGTTTTCTATTCCCAGATTCACCGCAAAGGCTGGCATTTGTGTGGCGTTGTATTTGCCCTTTACGTACCCATCCAATGCCAGTTTACCTGTAGTCTTCACGTCTTTGAAGTCGGCAGTATAAATGCCCGGCACCAGAGACAGGATATCCTTAAAGTCGTTAGACGGTGTACCAAACTGAATGTCCATCAGCATGTTGCTGGTATCGGGCATTTGCACCCAGCCCTTCGTAAACAGCTTCAGGCCGTTCAGTTGTATCTTATCGGTATTGAAGGTGTATTTGCTGTTTTTGTTGTCTATGCCCAAATCCAGATCTATAGATGTTTTTACCTTGTTCAGGTATGGCACACCTGCATTGATGAAGGTAACCGCATCGGCAGTGGTTTTGGTAGAGAGGGTAAAGGCATCGCTTGTAAAGTCGCCGCTGCCGCTATGGTTCAGGTTGCGGATGATGGCGTGCATTTTGCCCTGACGGTCGTCGTATTCTATATAACCCTCTTCTATTCCGTATTTGCGCAACTTCATGGCAAAGGGTGCGCTTTCTGTTTCGGGCTTTTCGGGCTCGGTCGATGGTTTGGTAATATCCCAGTTGGCCTTGCCGTCTTCCAGTACTATGGCATGTATGCGGGGTGTTATCAGCCCCACATTCAGTATTTCGTAGTTGCCGTTTATGGCCTTCATCAGGTCCAGTGCTACGTCTATACGTTTGGCACTCACCAGTGTATCGTTGGCAAATGGAGCCTTACCTACTATACTCAATTCTTCTATAGCTACCGACAGGCGGGGGAAACTACGCAGAATAGATATATCTACATCCTTAAAATCGGCGGTAGCATTCAGTTGCTCATTCATCTGCTTTTTGGCAAATGCCATTATCTTGTCCTTAAACACTACCGGAATAATAACGGCAGCAGCCAGCAACAATACTATGAGCGCACCAAGGGTTAGAAATATCCGCTTTACAATTTTCATAAAAGTATGTGGTTATACGGCTGTAAAAATACATTTATTGCCGCGCCCGCACAGACTGTTAACGAAAAATTATAAAGTACTTCATTTCAGGAATGCGCATAACGAGACAGTCCATCATTCGTCACTACCCTTGCGGCTGCCATGGGCAGCGGTTGCATTCTTGTATTTCATGAATGCAAAATGAAATACATAGGTGAGTGCTATACCTATGGCACAACCCGATATTACACCAATGGCACGCTCTATAGCTACATCTCGCAGGTACAGGCCGGGCTCGTGCATGGTAATGATGAGCACCGATATAACTGCCGAACGGGCAGCCTCCTGCAACTTGAGTGCTTCGCAAATGAGTACCGCAATGACAATGCCTACGCAAACCACTACCAGACTAAAGGGCTGTATGAAGGAGAGGGCAAGACCGGTAACGGCCCCTACCAGATTGGCCTTGATGCGCACACGGGCCAGTTTCATAGAGTCTTCGCGGGTGGGTGCCAGTACCAATATAATAGATAACATGCTCCACAAACCCATAATAGGGAATAGCCTGTACAACCAGAAACCTATAAGGGTTCCTACTATGCATTGTACTATAAACAGCAAAGCATCGATATGCTTTTGTACCATAACCACAGATAAAATGCAAAAGTACATAGACAAACCGCACCACACGGTATAGATAGTAAGTATACCCCGGTATGGGTTGCGTGATGCCTTAGACGTACATTTGCCCTGCGACATAAACCTATGGCAGAGAAAAAGAGTAAGGCAGGAACCAGCGGCAGTAAAAAAGCAGTGAAAGCTACTGAAACGACTACCGAAACAACAGCGGCAAGCCCGGTGGCAGCGCATGCCGATGATGTGATATTCATAAAGGGTGCACGCATGCACAACCTGAAGAATGTGGATGTGGCCATACCCCGCAACAAATTGGTGGTGGTAACGGGGGTAAGCGGCAGTGGCAAATCGTCGCTAACGATGGATACCTTGTTTGCCGAGGGCCAACGCCGCTATGCCGAGAGCCTGAGCGCATACGCACGCCAGTTTCTGATGCGTATGGACAAACCCGATGTAGACTATATACACGGTATATGCCCTGCCATAGCCATAGAGCAAAAAGTAACTACACGCACCCCTCGCAGTACGGTGGGCAGCATGACGGAGATATATGACTACCTGCGCTTGCTGTATGCCCGTGTGGGCAAAACCTACTCGCCCATCAGCGGGCGGGAGGTAAAAAAAGATACCGTAACCGATGTGGTGACGTTTGTGCAGCAACTGCCCGTGGGTAGCAGGGTACAATTTATAGTGCCACTGGTGCTGCGCTACCAGCGTACCCTTACCGAGGAGCTGAATATACTGATGCAAAAGGGCTTCAGCCGCATTTATGTGCCTGCACTGGGCGAACGCCCCATACGTATAGAAGATGTACTGGAGGGCAATACGCAAGTAGAAGGCTACAGTGTGAATCTGCTGATAGACCGTATAGCCGTGCGCGATGTGTGGGAAGATGACGACCTGCACCGGCTGGCCGATAGTATACAAACTGCCTTTTACGAAAGCGAGGGCGAATGCCATGTAGAGGTGAACGGCAAAGACCTACATACCTTTAACAACAGGTTTGAGGCCGATGGCATGCTGTTTGACGAGCCAACACCCAATATGTTCTCGTTCAACAACCCATACGGAGCCTGCCCCAAATGCGAGGGCTTTGGGCAAGTACTGGGTATAGACGAAGATTTGGTGATACCCGACAAAACACTGAGTGTGTACGAAGGTGCTGTAGCCTGCTGGCGTGGCGAGAAAATGGCCGAATGGCAGCAAGATTTCATCCGCAGCGCATCGCGCTACGACTTTCCCATACACCAACCCATAGCCGACCTGACAGCCGAACAGTATAAGCTATTGTGGAAAGGCAATGCGGAGGTAAATGGTATAGACGACTTCTTTGCGATGGTAGAGCAAAACCTGTACAAGGTGCAATACCGGGTAATGCAGGCGCGCTACCGTGGCCGCACTGCATGCCACGAGTGCGATGGCAACCGCCTGCGCAAAGAAGCACTGTATGTAAAAGTGGCCGACACCCCCATAAGCCATCTCATGAGCCTACCCGCCAGTGACCTTTCGGTTTGGCTGCAAAACCTGCAACTGAGCGAGCACGATGCTACCATAGCCCGCCGCATTATGATAGAGGTGAACCAACGCATGAAAACCCTGCTGGATGTGGGTCTTGGCTACCTGACACTGAACCGTTTGGCCAACTCGCTATCGGGCGGGGAAAGCCAGCGCATACAGCTTACCAAGTTTCTGGGCAGCAACCTTACCGACTCGCTGTATATACTGGATGAACCGAGTATAGGGCTGCACAGCCGCGATACGGAACGGCTGATAAATGTGCTGAAATCGCTGCGCGATTTGGGTAATACCGTGGTGGTGGTAGAGCACGACGAAATGATGATGCGCGAGGCCGACCATATTATAGACATGGGGCCACTGGCCAGCCACCTTGGGGGCGAGGTAGTAGCCGCCGGGCACTATACCGAACTGATAGCACACGAAAAAAGCCTGACCGGTAAATACCTGAACGGAGCAATGCAAATAGAGCCACCAGCTATACGCCGCAAACCATCGGGCAAAATAACACTGGAAGGTTGCCGGCAAAACAATTTGAAAAACATCACGGTATCATTCCCGCTGAATGTACTGTGCGTGGTAACCGGTGTAAGCGGTAGCGGCAAAACCACATTGGTGAAACAAACGCTCTACCCTGCCCTGCTGAAACACTTTGGCGAAGGAACGGACAGGCCGGGCATACACCGCTCGCTGAGTGGCGAACTGGGCAATATAGCCATGGTAGAGATGGTAGACCAGAACCCAATCGGGAAATCATCGCGCAGCAACCCGGTTACCTACATCAAGGCGTGGGACGAGATACGGAAACTATATGCACGCCAGCCACTGGCCAAAATGCGTGGCTTTGAGGAAAAACATTTCTCCTTCAATACCGATGGTGGCCGCTGCGATACCTGTAAGGGCGAGGGCGAGGTGGTGGTAGAAATGCAGTTTCTGGCCGATGTACACCTGCTGTGCGAGAGCTGTAAGGGGCGCAAATTCAAAGACGAAGTACTGGAAGTAACATGGCGCACCAAGAGTGTGTACGATGTACTGGAAATGAGTGTGGACGAAGCCATAACCTTCTTTGCCGAAGAAAAGAAACTGGCCAATGCCCTGCAACCGCTGAGCGATGTGGGCCTGGGTTATGTGAAGCTGGGCCAGAGCAGCGATACCCTGAGTGGTGGCGAGGCGCAACGGGTGAAGCTGGCATCGTTTCTGGGTAAGGGCAAAAGCCGCGATAAACTGCTGTTTATATTCGACGAGCCGACAACGGGGTTGCACTTTCACGACATCAGCAAGCTGTTGGGGTCGTTTAATGCGCTGATAGAGCAAGGCCACTCGGTACTGGTGATAGAGCACAATACCGACGTTATAAAATGCGCCGATTGGCTGATAGACATAGGCCCCGAAGGCGGTGCCGGTGGCGGGCAGCTGCTCTATGCTGGTGCGCCAGACGGACTAACAAAAGTGAAGGAAAGCTATACGGGCAGGTATTTGTAGGCGGCATATTGGGTAGTAGCGGTTATCTTTGGCACCATAAAAAACACACCATGTTCTCCCCTACGCTCTTACCATTTCCACAAATAGTTACGCCCCGGCTGGTATTGCGCCAGCTTACCGAAGCAGATGTTCCTCAAATATTCTTTATGCGGTCGGACCCCGGTATGATGCAACATGTGAAGCGGCCACCACATCAATCGTATGAGGAAAGCCTTGCGTTCATCACGATGATTAATAACAATGTGGATGAAAACCGTGGTCTTACCTGGGGTATATGCCAGCATGGCCAAAAAGAAATTATGGGTACTATAGCCATATGGCGGTTCGATAATGAAAACTATCGCGGCGAGGTGGGCTATCAGCTAATGCCCCAATGGCAGGGTAAGGGGTACATGACAGAGGCGATGCATCATGTTATTGCATTTGCCCTTAATACCCTGAAGTTACACACTTTGGTAGGCCATACCGACCCTGAGAACCATGCATCGCACAAAGTATTGCGCAGCAACGGCTTCCGGCAAGAAGCTCACACCCGGCAAGACTATTTGTTTGAAGGCGTATTTTACGATACTATTTCTTTTGGGTTGGTTTTGCCCGAATGGGAACTAACTGGCACAAAAATTGCAGCGCAATAGGTACATCTGTGAATGGTGGCAATCATGCTTAAGTTTCTTAAAGTACTTCCATGGCTTATAGGGGCCATTTATATTTCGGTGTGTGCATTTACACAGGCACCAAACAGGTGCAAAAACAAGCAACACCATGCAGCTACGCACAGAGCGTAGGAAAGATGCAATAACGCTCAATTAAAGTGATATACACATATGGTGCTGCAACAGGCGGCGCGTGCATATTATGCCCTTGTATTATTTGCATAGGCTGCTAAGAAATGCCGATTATATTTCTTATTTTGCAGACTATATTTTAACTAAAAATACCTCCATATGTATTTGAGTGGTACAAAGTACTTAGCCCTGTCTTTGGGTTGCGTCTTGTCTTTGTCTGCCCTTGCCAAAAATACCATGCCGGCAGTAGGTCAGGACATCCCCAAACCGCTACTTTTCATTGAAAATAAAGGTCAGTACACCGACCAACATGGCCAGCCGCTTACGGATGTGCAATTCAGTATGTCATCGGCAGGGATGAGCCTGTATGCTGGTAGTGGTTCTTTGCATTATCAGTTTCGCAAGCAACGTACCAATGTGTATGGCTTGCCCGAGACCGATGTGTACCGCATGGATGTAACCCTTGAAGGTGCCAATAAACATGCCAAAGTGATAACAGGCCGCAGGCAAACCTACTTTGAGCAATACTATAACGAAAAAACAGGCCCTGACGGACTTTTGGCCCATTCGTACAACGAGGTAACATTCAAAGACATATACCCCGGTATAGACTGGGTACTGTACGTGAAGAACGGCAATGTGGAGTACGATTTTGTGGTACACCCCGGTGCCGATGCCAGCCAGATAAAGCTGCGGTATGATGGCACCACAGCCCTTACAGCCGATGCCAACGGTGGCATTGTAGCCACAACCCCCATGGGTACCGTACGCGAGAAAAAACCTGTAGCTTGGGAAACAGCATCGGGCAAGCCGGTAGCTGCCGCCTTTCAACTGAATGGGAATGTACTGAGCTTTGCCACAGGCAAAACCAACAAAAAACTAACGATAGACCCTGTTATATTGTGGTCTACCTACTTTGGTGGTACCGGCGAAGATGTGGCTACGTGTATCCGCACTACCTCTGTAGGCACTAGTTATGTGGGTGGCTACACCAACTCTACCGGTCTTTCGCTGGCGGTTGGTGCCCCATTCAACGTACTTATAGGCAGCTACGATGGCTTCCTCTCGCGCTACGATGCCGCCACTGGTGCACGTGCCTTTACTACCTACTACGGTGGTGCAGGCAACGACCGTGTGAACAGCATTACTGCCGATGGTGCAGGCACTGCCATATACATTGCAGGGCAAACAACTGGTTCTGCCGGTTTGAGTACTGCCGGCGCCTACCGTACTACCAATTCCGGCTCGTCTGATGGTTTCCTTGCCCGTTTCACTAATGTAGGTACCCGTGCATGGGGTACATACTATGGAGGTACCGGAGTAGACTATGTAAATGGCCTGACGATGGACGCTGCGGGTAACCTGATTATTACTGGTCGTACCGAAAGCCCAACACTCATTTCCACAGGTGGTGCATTCCAAACTGCACTGGGTGGTACTGCCGATGCCTTTGTGGCCAAGTTCAGCAATGCAGGTGCCATTACATTCTCGAGCTACTACGGTGGTACCGGCGTAGATGAAGGCTATGGTGTAACCACCGATGCTGCAAACAACATATATGTAACCGGCCAAACTACCAGTATTGTGAACATTGCTACCACCGGGGCTTACCAAACCTCGCTGAATGGTACTAATGATGCCTTCATAGGCAGGCTGAACAATACAGGTACCACCCGTGCATGGGGCACCTACTTTGGGGGGGCGGGTACCGAGCAAACTACAGCTATCATCAACCGTACTGCTACTGGCGATATAGCCATAGTGGGTAATACCACCAGTATAACCGGCATAGCATCGGCCAATGCCCAGCAGCCCACGTTTGGTGGTGGTGCACAAGATGCGTTTGTTGCTCACTTCACGGCTGCTGGTGTACGTAACTGGAGTACCTACCTCGGAGGCAGCGACCTCGACTATGCCGAATCTATCACTATAGACCCGGTAGGCAATGTGATGGTAGCTGGTGCTACACTGAGCCCTACGGGCATCAGTACGCAAGGCAGCATGCAGCCAACATCTGGTGGCAACTTCGATGCCTTTGTTGCCAAGTATTCTACCATTGGCCAGAAGATATGGGGAACCTATTTCGGCGGAGCCCTTAACGAACATGCATTTGGCGTGCACTGCGATGCCGCCAATCAAACCTACTTTGCCGGCCGTACCGCCAGTACAGCAGGCATATCTACAGCAGGTGCTGCACAACCAGCCTTTAGCGGTGGCAGCTACGATGCCTTCATTACCCGCCTGCGTGTAGACACATTTGCCCTCATCAGCCAACCTTATACCGATACGCTGGTTTGTGCAGGTGGAACATTGACATTGCCCTATACCGTAAACATTAACTACCGTCTTGGCAATGTATTCACTGCACAGCTATCTAACGCATCGGGTAGTTTTGCGGCTCCGGCCAACATTGGCACCCTTTCGTCAAACACTTCAGGTATTATTACCTGTACCATACCTGCGGGCATACCTGCGGGCACTGGTTACCGTATACGTATTACGGGTTCGGCACCTGCCTACATATCGCCAGACAACTTTATTAATATACGGGTAGTAAGC
>JAGKWS010000078.1 GCA_021151685.1 Chitinophagaceae bacterium | reverse complement strand
GCCCATTTGATGAAAATGAATTTTATTGTGAATAATAATTATTCATTTCCTTCAGCTATTCAGAGTCAAATTCAAATATTCTCTAAACAATTAGAGGGCTATGTAAATATTACATCTTCGGTAGCAGTTTTGAGTGCATTTCCTGTTTTCCTTCACGATTACTACGGAAATATTCGACTCAAAGAAAAACTTACAAATAATCAACCGAGAAAAGAAACATGCTCATAATGTTGTCTCGAAGGTAAATTGCTATAATTTCTAAAATCCTACTTTCCTATACAAAACTTAGAAAATATGTAGTCCAACTTATCCTCTGTTGTAACAGTGCCGGTGATCTCGCCAAGGTAGTGCAGGCAGCGGCGGATGTCGAGGGCGAGGAGGTCGCCGGGTAGGTTGTTGTCCATGCCCTGGCGTATGTCGTCTAATGAGCGTAGTACTTCTTGCAGGGCGGCATGGTGGCGTGCGTTGGTAACAATGGTGCCCTCGGTGCGTACGGTGCCATCGGTTACCAGGTGGTAGAGGGCTTCGGTAAGCTGGGTTACGTTTTCCTTTTCTTTTGCCGAGAGGCATATAACGGGCTGGCCGGTGGCTTGCAGCAGGGTGGCGGCAGTGCCGGGGGGCGCATGGTCTATCTTGTTGCCTACCAGCAGGTAGCGGCTGCCTGCGGCTTGCAGGTCGGCTATTTGCTGATGCAGGTCGGCCATTTCGGTGGGCGATGTGGCTGTGGCCGGAGCATCGAACAGGTAAATGACAATATCGGCCCGGTTCATGGCATCGCGGCTGCGGGCTATGCCTTTTTGTTCTATCACATCGGTAGTGTGGGTGCGTATGCCGGCCGTGTCTATAATGCGAAAGAGGATGCCGCGAATGTTGAGCAGTTCTTCAATAGTGTCGCGCGTGGTACCGGCTATGGGCGATACGATGGCGCGTTCTTCGTTCAGCAGGGCATTGAGCAGGGTGCTTTTGCCCGCATTGGGTTTGCCTGCTATGGCTACGCTTACGCCATTGCGTATGGCATTGCCCAATTGAAACGACTGTACCAGTGCTTGTGTGGCTTCGGTAATGTGCTGTATGAGCTGGTAGAACCGGGTACGGTCGGCAAATTCTACATCTTCCTGACTGAAATCGAGCTCGAGCTCGATGAGGGCGGCAAACTGTATGAGCTGTTCGCGCATGTCGGCCAGATCGGTACTGAAGCCGCCACGAAGGTTGTGCATGGCCGCACGGTGGGCGGTGCTGCTGTTGCTGGCTATGAGGTCGGCCACGGCTTCGGCCTGCGTGAGGTCGAGCCGGCCGGCGAGGAATGCCCGCATGGTGAACTCGCCGGGCTGGGCCATACGGGCACCGTGGGCTATGCAGAGGGCTACTACCTGCTGTAGTATGAAGGTGGAGCCGTGGCAACTGATTTCGGTAACGTCTTGCCCGGTATAGCTGCGGGGGCCTTTGTAGAGGCTCACTACTACCTCATCGACCGTGGTAGTACCACTGACAATGCGGCCAAAGTGCAGAGTGTGCGATGGCTGGGTGGCAAGGTCTTTGCCCCGGAACATGGCTTGTGTAATGGCAATAGCTTCGGGCCCGCTAAGGCGTATGATGCCGATGGCTCCCTGACCGGGCGGGGTGGCAATGGCTACAATGGTATCGGTAGTGGAATGGTGCAACACGGTGCAAAGGTACGGTGGGCGGGTGGCATGTGGTGTGGGTAGGTGTGGCGCATTTGCCTGTGACTATTGGCGTACATTTGGCTACCAAAAAAAAGTGCAGAATGCGGGCAGTAATACAACGGGTGGCCACGGCCAGTGTAACCATAGGCGGGCAGGTACACAGCCAGATAGGCAGGGGCTATATGATACTATTGGGGGTGGAACATGAGGATGCCATGGACGATGTGGCGTGGCTGGCGGCCAAAGTGGCGGCCCTGCGGGTGATGGCCGATGAGGAGGGCCTGATGAACCGAGACCTTGCGGCAGTGGGTGGCGAGGTGCTGGTGGTGAGCCAGTTTACGCTACACGCATCGTACAAGAAGGGTAACAGGCCATCGTTCATAAAGGCGGCGCGGCCCGAACAGGCAATACCGCTCTACGAGGCGTTTAAGGAGCAGTTGGGCGCACTGGTGGGCAAACCTGTGGCCAGCGGGGTATTTGGGGCCGATATGCAGGTGGCATTGGTAAATGATGGCCCGGTGACGATACTGATGGATACGAAGAACCGCGAGTAGGGGTGTGTAGATATGTAACAGACAGTAAACAACCCAACTTATAGTAATGCATAAGGCCACCAATCGGTGGCCTTATGCTTGTATTGTTATGCCGTACATCACATTACCCACGGTACTCGCCCCATACGCCACGCAGTGTGTCGGCTATTTCGCCCAGTGTGCATAGGTTTTCTACGGCGGTTATTACGTGCGGCATCAGGTTTTCGTTGGTCAGTGCCTTTTCGCGTATGGTGTTCAGGCTGTTGGTGGCTGCTACGTTGTCGCGTTCGGCACGTAGTTTGGCCAGTTTTTCCATTTGCATGGTGCGTATAGAGTCGTCTATCTTCATCAGCGGCGGGTCGCTCAGCTCGGCCGATGTAAATTTGTTTACCCCCACTATCACCTTGCTACCATCTTCTATGGCTTTGTTATAGGCATAGGCAGCACGGGCTATCTCGTCTTGCATAAAATGCTGCTCTATGGCCTTTACAGAGCCGCCCATGGCATCTATCTTCTCTATCAGTTTCCATGCGGCTTCTTCAATCTCGGCAGTTAGTGCCTCTACGTAGTACGACCCTGCCAGTGGGTCTACCGTGTCGGTAGCGCCACTTTCATAAGCCAGTATCTGCTGTGTGCGCAGGGCAATAGAAGCCGCCTCTTCGGTAGGCAAAGACAAGGCCTCGTCATACCCATTGGTATGCAGCGACTGTGTACCACCCAGTACAGCCGACAGGCCCTGCAAGGCTACCCTTACAATGTTGTTGCGCGGCTGCTGTGCGGTAAGCGTACTGCCCCCGGTTTGTGTATGGAAACGCAGCATTTGCGCCCGTGGGTCGGTAGCACCCAGCTCTTTGGTGATGTGTGCCCACATGCGGCGTGCCGCCCTGAATTTGGCCACTTCTTCGAAAATATTGTTGTGCGCATTAAAGAAGAATGACAAACGCTGTGCAAATACATTAATGTCCAATCCTTTTTCGATGGCGGCTTTCAGGTATGCCTTGCCATTGGCCAGCGTAAAGGCCAGCTCCTGTACCGCGTTAGAGCCCGCCTCGCGTATGTGGTAGCCCGATATAGATATGGTGTTCCACTTGGGTACTTCCTTGCTGCAATACTCAAAAATATCGGTAATGATGCGCATAGACGGTGCCGGAGGGTATATGTAAGTACCCCGTGCGGCATACTCTTTCAGTATGTCGTTCTGTATGGTGCCCGATATTTTGCGGATGTCTGCTCCCTGTTTTTTGGCAAGGGCTATATACAATGCCAGCAATATAAAGCCGGTGGCATTGATGGTCATAGAGGTGGTAATGTCCTGTAGCTTAATGCCATCGAACAGTTCTTCCATATCGCGCAGCGAGTCTATGGCCACACCCACCTTGCCTACTTCGCCCTCGGCCATGTCGTGATCTGAGTCGTAGCCTATCTGTGTAGGCAGGTCGAACGCTACGGATAGCCCCATCACCCCCTGACTGAGCAAGAAGTGATAACGTTTGTTAGACTCGGCCGCAGTACTGAACCCTGCATACTGCCTCATGGTCCACAAACGGTCGCGGTACATAGCTGCGTGTACCCCACGGGTAAAGGGGAACTGCCCCGGCATTTCGTCCATCTTCACGGGCTCGCAATACACCTGCTTTATGGTTATGCCTGCATCTGTCTTTACTATCTTTTTGTCTTCCATTGCTATGTTCTCAGATATGTGGCGGAAAATTACACAATGCCGTCCACATTCGCTACGTTGGCCACAATACAGGGGGGGTATCCGTTCATTTTCATCTGGTTTTAATACTTTTGCCCCATCCCACCGCTCCACAATGGCTTCATGAAAAACGCTATTGGGTTCACCAATTCATTGCAGCCAATCATATAACATATTTACCGTATTGCTGCACAATAATATATACATGAAATTTTACAGCTTCCTGCTGCTTTGCCTGTTTTCAGGCTTTGCACTCAGCGCACAGACAGTTACTGTAGGCGGTACCATTACCGACGAAAAAGACAATTCGCCCATATCGGGTGCTATCATCCTGCTCATCGACCGGGCCGATACCACCCGCAAAAATGGTGCCGCTACCGACTACGATGGGCATTTCACCATATCGGCTGTGGCACCCGGCAGTTACCTGCTATCGGTAAACTACCTTGGGTACAATACGCTGCGCCGCAGGGTTACCGTAGCCGGTACCGATGTAAACATGGGTACTTTAGCCCTTTCGGTAGCCGCCAAAGACCTGAAAACGGTAAACATAACCGGCAAACAGATACGTGCAGAGCAGAAAGAAGACACCAGCCAGTTTAGGGCAGATGCTTTTAAGACCAATCCTGATGCTACCGCTGAAGACCTTGTGACCAAAATGCCCGGCATTACCAGCGATGCCAATGGCGTAAAGGCCAATGGCGAAACCATACAGCAGATATTGGTAGATGGCAAGCCGTTCTTCGGATCGGACCCTGCGGCTGCCCTCAAGAACCTACCAGCCGAGGTGATAGACAAGATACAGGTGTTCGACAAGCTGAGCGACCAATCGCTCTTTACGGGTTTTGATGATGGCAGTGCCCAAAAAACCATGAACATCATTACCCGCCGCAACAAAAGCGAGGGCTATTTTGGCAAGGTATATGGTGGCTATGGTACCGACAACCGCTACACAGGTGGGGGCAACCTCAATATCTTTAAGGGCGACAGGCGCATCTCTATATTGGGCCTTACCAACAACATCAATCAGCAAAACTTCAGCAGCGAAGACATACTGGGGGCTACCGGCAGCAGTGGAGGCCGTGGAGGCAATCGTGGAGGTGGAGGCAACCGGGGCGGTGGCGGCGGTTTTGGCAACAACCCTGCCAACAATTTTATGGTAGGCCAGCAAGCTGGTATAGCTACCACCCATGCACTGGGCCTGAACTATAGCGATAACTGGGGCAAGAAGATAAAAGTATCGGGTAGTTATTTCTTCAACAATGGCAATACTACCCGTACCGACAGCCTGTCGCGCAACTATTTCACATCCTCGCCCGATACACTCTACTATCGCGAAAGCTCGGCTACCAATACCGCCAATACCAACCACCGCTTCAATGGACGGTTGGAATATGCCATCGATTCATCTAATTCAATCACCTTCACCCCCTCCCTCAGCCTGCAGCAAACCACTACCGATGCAGGCACCTATGCGGGCAACAGCCTGCGCGAGGTATTGCAAAGTGTTACAGCATCGTCAACCACATCGGCCAGTGCGGGCTATAATGCATCGGGCAATTTGCTGTATCAGCACAAGTTTGCGAAACCCCGGCGCACTATATCATTCAACCTGAATGGCTCGCTGAACGAACGCAGTGGCGATGGTACCAACTACAGCAGCAACAGCTATTATAACACAACCACCAGCAATACCCTGCGCGACCAACGCTACGACCAGTATAGCAATGGCTACACGGCCGGCATCAACGTTACCTATACCGAGCCTGTGAGTAAAAATGGGCAAATTATGTTCACCTACAACCCATCGCTCAATGCCAACAATGCCGACAAACAGACCCGCAACCGCGATACTGTACTGAACGACTATGTAACTACCGACCCCATATTCTCTAACACCTACCAGAACACCTATACTACCCAAAAGGGAGGTGTGAGCTACCGTGTGGGTGAGCGCAACAGCAAAGTGAGCTTTAATGCCGGGCTGAATATGCAGCAATCTTTCCTGAACTCGGATCAACAATACCCGCAAACCGTTTCATTCAATCGCACATTCAACAACCTGCTGCCCAATGCCATGCTGAACATAAAGCGCGGCACAGCGGGCAACCTGCGCATTATGTACCGCACAGCTACCAACCTGCCATCGGTACAGCAGATGCAAAATGCCATAGACATATCGAACCCGTTGTTGCTGCGTACCGGTAATGCCGGGCTGGCACAAACATTCGAGAATACCTTTATTGTACGCTATGGCAATACTGACCCCAAAACTGCCCGCAACTTTTTTGTGAACCTGTATCTGAATGCGACACAAGATTATATAGCTACTGCCACCTACATACCCCGTACCGACTCGGTCTATACCGATCCTGTGTCCAACACCTCCATCCTCATCAACCGAGGCGGGCAGTTATCGCGCCCGGTAAACCTCGATGGGTATGCCACCGGCCGCTTCTTTGCCACATTTGGGTTGCCGGTAAAGCCCATCAAGAGCAATCTCAACTTCAATGCAGGCTTCAACTACACCCGCACACCGGGCCTTATCAACGATGTAGTCAATTATTCGGGCAACTATGTGCCCTCGCTGGGTGCGGTTCTCAGCAGCAACATCAGCGAAAAGCTCGACTTCACCCTCTCGTACACCGCCAACTACAATGTAGTGACCAACACCATACAAAACCAATCTACCAACTTCTACAACCACGCCGCCACCTTCCGCATCAACTGGATTTTCTGGAACAACTTTGTCTTCAATAGCAGTATTGCCAACAACTATTATACAGCCTTTAGTGGTAGTGGTGCGCAAAACTTTTGGCTATGGAATAGCTACGTGGGGTACAAATTCATGAAGAAAGCCATGGAGGCCCGCATCAGCGTGTACGACCTGCTGAACCAAAACACCAGCATAGCCCGTACCGTTACCGAAACCTACATAGAGAACACCAATACACAAGTACTGCGCCAATACTTTATGGCACAGCTCACCTACACCATTCGCAACTTCAAAGGGGGTACACCACCCAAAACAGAAACCCCTCGCGATATGCCACACGGCATGCCGCCGCCGGGTACCGATTTTCAACCAAGATAAAACCAACCACCCCCACAACAGCCGGAACCAATCGTTCCGGCTGTTGTGTATAGTGTCAAAATTTAACTAAAAGCAATCCTATTCAATTTGTTAATTTTCTATGTGGCGCACCATATCCATTGCCAGGACTATGGTTGCTGTACTTTTGCACCACTAAAATACACACATGCGTTTCCTTATCTCTTTTCTACTCATTGCCCTGCCATTTGCGCTAACTGCGCAACAAAAAGTCTCACTAAGTGGTTATATGCGCGATGCCGCCACTGGCGAATCGCTCATAGCCGGTACGGTCTACATTAAAGGGGCAGACCAGGGTGCCACCACCAACAACTACGGGTTCTACTCGGTTACGGTACCTGCCGGCAAATACACGGTAATCTTCTCTTATGTGGGGTATACAACCATCACTATGGAGATGGACCTGACCACCAGCAAAAAGTATAATGCCGAACTATCGAGCGGTACCACCATGAAGGAGGTAAAAGTAACCGCCGGCCGCAAAGACGAGAATGTCTCCAAGACCGATATGGGTACAATAAGCTTGTCTATGGCCCGCATCAAGCAACTGCCTGTGCTCTTTGGTGAGGTAGATGTATTGAAGACCCTGCAATTGCTGCCCGGTGTGCAGAGTGCCGGCGAGGGCAACTCGGGCTTTTATGTGCGCGGTGGCGGCCCCGACCAAAATCTGGTGTTGCTGGATGATGCCGTGGTCTATAACACTGGTCACCTGTTTGGCTTCTTTTCGGTGTTTAATGGCGATGCCATTAAAGATGTTACCCTCATCAAGGGAGCCCCTGCGGCCAACTATGGCGGTAGGCTATCGTCGGTGGTGGATGTGACCATGAAGGATGGCAACATGAAAGAATACCATGCCGAGGGTGGTATAGGGCTCATAGCCTCGCGCCTGACGTTTGAAGGACCTATAAAAAAAGAAAAAGGCTCCTTTATGGTATCGGGCCGCCGTACCTACATAGATGTATTGGCCCGTCCATTCTCTGAACGTTTACAGAACACCGGCTACTACTTTTACGATGCCAACCTGAAAGCCAACTACATACTGGGCAACCGCGACAGGCTGTACCTGAGCGGATATACGGGGGTAGACAAATTCAAATTTGCCAACTCGCGCGGCTCCTTCAAAGCCGACATACCCTGGGGCAACAACACCGCCACCCTGCGCTGGAACCACCAATTTACCGATAAGCTATTTTCGAACACCACCCTTGTGTACAACGACTATGATTTTGCGTCGCAGTTCAACCAGAGTGCTTTTTCGGTAAAACTATCGTCTGGCATCAAAGACTATAATGCCAAGACTGACTTCGATTACTTTACCCCCTTCCACCACCGCATAAAGGCGGGTGCCGTGTATACATGGCACACATTTATACCCAGTCAGGTATCGGGCCGGGTAGATACCATAACTCTGGAGCCCAGCAATGCCTATACCAAGTATGCACATGAGGCTGGTGCCTACATACTGGACGAATTTGAACCCACCAAATGGCTGAAGATAAACGCTGGTATCCGTTACTCGTTTTTTGGACAGGTAGGCCCTTATACTGCTCTCAATATGGATGCTGCCGGTAATGTAACCGACAGTACCAAGTACAAAAAAGGCGACCTGGTACAAACCTATGGCGGCTGGGAGCCACGCCTGAACCTGCGTTTTGCACTGGGCGAAAACAACTCCTTCAAAACCAGCATGGCGCAAACCTACCAGTACATACACCTGGTGACCAACAATGGCTCTACCCTGCCTACCGATGTATGGGCACCCAGTACCTACCTGGTGCGTCCGCAAAAAGCCCGTCAGGTATCGGCAGGTTACTTCCACAACTTCCTCGATAACAAGTTGGAAACCTCTGTAGAAGTGTACTACAAACAAATGGAAAACCAGTTGCAGTACCGCGACGGCTATACCCCCAACACCCTGCGCGACCCCGAGCTGGAATACGTAGTGGGCAAGGGCGAAAGCTATGGTGCCGAGTTCTTCATCAACAAAACGCAGGGCAAGTTTACCGGCTGGGTAGGTTATACACTGGCATGGACCAACCAAATCTTCTCGATGCTGAATAACGGCGACCGCTTCCCGCTGAAGTACGACCGCCGCCACAACATATCGGTTACCAGCAGCTACAGCTTCAATAAAAAGTGGACTGCCTCTGCGGTATTCGTATTCGGATCGGGTAATGCCATTACGCTGCCAACTGCCTACTACTTTATAGATGGCGAGCTGATGCAGCTATACAGCAAAATAAACGCCTATCGCCTGCCCGCCTACCACCGTCTGGACCTGTCGGTAAACTATACGCCGGAGCACAAGAAAAAGCACCGTTGGGAAGGTAGCTGGTCGTTCTCGGTATACAATGCCTACAACCGCAAGAACCCTTACTTCCTGTACGTAGACAATTCGGGTACGGTTGCACAGGGTATAGACATCAAGGTATTCCAGGTCTACATCCTGCCCATACTGCCGTCCATTACCTACAACTTCAAGTTCTGATAAAACCGATAGAACTGTATATAACGGCAACGGCCACTCTCCCGAGTGGCCGTTGCCGTTGTGGTAACATCATTTAACGTAAATTGACAAGCAAAACATAAGATTATGTCCTTAGAACAGAAGTTGCAGCAGATAGAAGAACTGCAAGAAAAGATACATGCTTATGGGAAACTGCCTGACGATGTGTTGAAGAAAATCGACTACAAATTGAGGCTGGAATGGAACTATACCAGCAACAGCATGGAGGGTAACTCGCTCACCAAGTCTGAAACCCGTAGTGTGATGATAGGCAACATAACGGTAAGCGGCAAGCCCATAAAAGATGTGCTGGAGGTAAAGGGGCATGACGAGGTGATAAGCACCATTATGAAGATGGGCAAGGGCGAACTGAACCTATCGGAAAAACGCATCAGGGATATACATACCGGCATTATGCACGAGGAAGACCCGGAAAAGAAAGTGCAGATAGGCCAATGGAAGAAAGACAAGAACTACTTGTACAACTACAAAAATGAACGCTTCGACTTTGTGGCACCTGCCGATGTACCGGAAAGAATGCACCAATTGGTAAATTGGGTGAATGCAGAGCGCGACAGGATTACAAGGCAGGACAAGGCAGCTTTGCACCCTGTACTACTGGCCCTGCGCTTTAACCTTGAGTATGTAACCATACACCCGTTTTACGATGGCAACGGACGCACGATCAGGATACTTACCAACCTGATACTGATAGCATACGGCTATCCGCCACTGTACATAAGGGAGAATGAACGCAACGCCTACTATCAGTATCTGGGCGATATACAAGGATATGGGGGCGCGCCAGATGTGTTTTTTGAGTACATGGCGGGTTTGATTATTCGTTCGCAGGAACTGATACTAACCGCCATAGAAGGCAAGGATATAGACGAGCCTGATGACCTGGACAAAAAGATAAAAATGCTGGAAATGGAACTGAGGAGCACAGATGCGGAGGAACACATCAGAATGAAATACTCAAAAGAGACTTTCTTGTATTGCTGCGATGGATGGATGGCACGCTTTGTGGAAAAAGTCACTCCGGTTATCCAGAAGTTTAATAGGTTTTTCATGGGCACACAACATAGAGTGTTTGTGCATCCGGGAGACGTTTATGTTGAGTTTGTCAATGAATCACCGCAACAGGTGTCTCAAATGTTTGTAGAGGGTGTGCATAACAAGATTGAAAACATTGGTCGATTGCCTACTACACTTACTATTCAAACCTTCTACGGAACATTCACCAGTGGGGGGCTGCAAACATTTGGCTGCAACTACTATGTAAATGTGAAAATGGATGAGGTGAAGTATGAAGTATGGGTAGATGATTGTAGCGAAGGGACAGGAGAAAAAGTGGAGGTTAAGAAATATGAACGATTGTACCATCAGCACCTTACAGAGCAGGAAATGGATAACATAGCCAATATGTTGGGCAACACCATATACAAACACATAGACTACAACACCAGGAAACGAGGGATTAGGAAATGATGATTGCCCCACCAAAAGTACAGTCTACAGGGAAAAGCTACATGCTTTCACAATTTCATCAGTCGCATACCCTGATTGCCGGGGAGTGCTGAGAGAGAGACATGGCGAAGACGGAAGCCACCCATCTGTGACCTGTTTTTATCGCAAGTCGAAAAGACTTGCGATGGCTTAGACACCAGTGGAAAACACTGGCCCCAAACGGGGTAGCATATGGTATCGCAAAACATAACACGCAATCAATACGTCTCGGCAAACAATTAGCTCAAAACACATCGCATCAAGATGTCGGTATTGTGGCCATGAAGCATGGAAAACCACACCCTTAGTGCCAGTGGCAATAAATAACTTTTCCTACTGTTCCGACTTCTCAAATGCCAAATTGAGTGTTTCGAATGGCAAGATCATTAAGGTTTTACCCGATTTCGAGCTAAATACTACTTGTTTGTGATTTTTATCAACTTCAACTTTTACAGAGCTTGTATTTGTATTCCGCATGCAAAGAAGCGACCATCCAGCCTTTTTCTCTGTTCCATATTTACAAAATACAAAAACTGTCTTATACGAAACGCCGGAGGCATAATCTCCGTTTATCACGAAAACAGCTGAACCATCAATGTTAAAGGAAACAGTATCACCGACATATCCGAATTCGGTTTTTCCCCATTCAAGAATTTCAGTCTTACTTTTAAATTCCTTTTTCACATTAAGCCCCTGTGCTTTTGCAGAAAGCATCGTCATTACAGATAATCCACAAATTAAGATTAACTCTCTCATGATATTGTGCATTTTAAATATTCGTTCTTGCAAAAGTGCCTTGATACCAGATCACGCCTTGACAAAGCCTGTCCCAAGTTTTGGCAAGTCTTCTCGACTTGTGTCTATTCCCCTGCAAGTCTTTTCTACTTGCGCCCCCATGTCGGCCGTAGCATCATAAAGTTTGGCATACAAAATACCAAACATAGAAAACATCCCCATTTCAGACAAGACTATCTCGTTTCGGATTAGCATATTCTATCTGCTTTTCTTCAAAGAGCTGCTCCAGAGCCTCACAGCCATTTTTAATTTTGTAATCTCGCTCTGCCTGTGTTATGGGTATTAACCAATAACAGTGTACTGTTTTACCACTATACTCAAAGTCCTCTAACTTCTTCCCTTCAAGATAGGGCAGAGAAATGAAGCCGTTATCACAATTAGAATCAATTAACCATCCTTGACCAATATTTACCGTATGATTAAGATTCAGAGGAAGCACATTTCTGTGATACGAAGCACACACTGTCAGTAATTCTACAATCGACATAGATGCCTCAGGAGAATAAACAATTAGTTCAATCAAGTTATCGTCTGTTCGGTCAACCGACATTCCGACAGTACAGTAGCAAAACAAATTATGCCTCCCGCTGGGCGGAAACTCCATTACAATAAAGTCCTTGTGCAATTTTTCAATTGGCCCATTCGACATCTTCAGACGTGTCCCGGTACCACCAAAGTAATTTTCATAGTGCTTTATCAATTGGTTGGTGTAACTTCTATTACGGAAGAATCGCATAATCGCCTTTACACAGCAATATACAACACATACATTTATAGAGCTCTACCCCACCCACTCCACAAACCCTTGCTGTATCCGCACCACGCCCTCATCGGCCATCAGGCGCAGGGTATTTATCACCGTGTCGGTAATGGTGGGTGGGTACCAGCCGCATACCTCAAACAACGATACCCGGCCGGCCGGGGGTAGGCGGGTCTGTAAATCGGTCTTTAGTTTGTTGGCAGATTGCCGGGGTGTTGTTTTGGCGGCGCAAACATCGCAGTGGCCACAATTGGTGGTTACCTGTTCATCAAAGTATTGCAGCAGCAACCGTTCGCGGCATTCCGTCTCATTTTCCAGAAAGCGCACCATGGCATCTACCCGCTGCTGGTGGTGTAGTTTCAGCTCGTTGATGCGCTTCATGTTGATGTGCAGAAAGCGGCTATCTACCCGGTAGTGATGAAAGAATAGTTGCGGCCCGTCGGTAGGGCGGTTATACAGCAGCAATTCCATATCGTGCAGCCGCCCCAGCAGGGTCACTACCTCGTCCTTGTTCATGCGTAGCTGCCGTGCTACGGCAGCCTCGCGTACCGATACCGGATAATGAAAAATGCCATTGTACATCCGCAACAACCCCACCGTGAGGTAGGCCAGTTGCGGGTGCGATAGACTCAGCGAATCCAGCGTACGCCTGTCGGCAATAAACTGCACCGTAGCCGGGTGGTATACCGACTCTGTTAGCGTCCACAGCCCCTGCCTTTCCAGCAACTTCAGGGCAGGCATGGCCTCGGCTGGCCGCAGCCGGAAGCGGTTACAAAACTCATGCAGATCGAACGGGAAATACCTATCGGGGCTGGCCGTAATGGGTACCTGCAAATAATCGGCCACGGCTTGATACACCTGCCGCAAATAGCTTTCCGGCGGGTATTGCAGCTCGGTACTTGCCTGCAAACGGGCTATATCGCCCCCATAGTACATGGTCAGCGCATCAGACGGTTTGCCATCGCGCCCGGCCCGGCCCGCCTCCTGATAGTAGGCTTCCAGATGTTCGGGCGCATCGTAGTGTATCACCTTGCGTACCCCCGCCTTGTCTATGCCCATACCAAAGGCTGTGGTAGCCACCATTACAGGGCTTTTATCGTCCATCCATGCCGCTTGGGCTTCCTCTCTGCGCTCGCGGGTAAGGCCTGCATGGTATACGGTAGCCCCTGCACCCTCGTGCGTCAGGTATTGCCCCAATTTTTCGGTAAGTATTCGGCTGCGGCAGTACACTATGCTGCACTCATCGCCTATATTGCGCAGCAGCACATTGGTTTTATCATCGGTATGCAGCACCCTGTAAAAGATATTGGGCCGCGCAAAACTGCTGCGAAACATGGCGGGCTGCTTCATCTTCAGCGATGCTGCAATATCATCGCCCACACGGGCAGTAGCACTGGCAGTGAGTGCCAGTACCGGCACACGGGGATGCACCTCGCGCACAGCAGCAATTTCCAGATAAGCCGGACGAAAATCGTGCCCCCATTGCGAGATACAGTGCGCCTCATCTACCGCCAGCAGACTCAGATCAAATTCCACCAAATAATCACGAAACAACTCGCTCTTCAACCGCTCGGGCGATACATATAGCAATTTGTAGCTACCATTGGCCGCCTCTTGCAGCGTACGCACCACATCGTTGTAGTGCATACCCGATACCAAACAAGTAGCTGGTATGCCTATATCATTCAGGCGTTCCACCTGATCCTTCATCAATGCTATAAGCGGCGATACCACCAGACACATCCCCTTCATAACCATGGCCGGTACCTGATAACATACCGACTTGCCGCCACCCGTAGGCAGCAGAGCCAGCGTATCTTGCCCGGCCAGTATACTGTCAATAATTTCGGCCTGTTGCGGGCGAAAACTGCTGTACCCCCAGTATTTTTTCAGTATCTCGGTTGGTGCGCTCAGTGGTTGGCTATTTTGGAATGGCAAAACACAAAAATAGCAAAGGGCCGCTTGTGGCGACCCCTTGCTATCATTTATCGTCAAAAAAAGAAGCTACTACGGCAACGTTACCGAAATAATGGCACCGCTGGGTAGAGTGAGTGTTGCTGCATTATCGCACACAGGTGTTGTTCCATAGTTCAGTGTGCGGGTAAGGCCGCTGGGCAGGCTATACACAACAGTACCCGCCTCTATATAGCCACAGTTCAGTGCCACTACCAGCGGCGATGCTATACTAATACCTACAGTACCCGCAGGACGGGTAATAGAGCCCGAACCGGTTATTTCATACACGTCATCCAACCAGTTGATAGGCGTGCTGAAACCCTGTGTCCATGTGCGTACACGGTTCCAGTTGCCAGTTATTACAGTACCATCGGTACGGGTTACCGAGCCACTTACCGTTACATTGAAGTAGGGCTGCCCCAAACCATTACGGCCCATATTGGTTACTGTTTTGGTACCGGTTACTTTATTGTCGTTCTGGTAATAGTTATCGAAACCTATGGTATGTACCGAACCACTATCGGCATAGGCCCCAGTATAAGACACCAATATTTTACCCCTGCGGTAGCGACCATCGGCACACAGACAGTTGGTAGGGCCAAAATCTACCACAAACGAAGAACCCGAATGGGTTACAGACCCACATGCCGTAGTTTTGAATGCACCGGCACCGCTATTGTTGGCACCTTTGTCGGCCATGGTTTGTGCATCGTCAAATATCTTCTCCGTCAGGCTCTGGTCGCTGGCATAGCCGGTATCTTCCTTAGTGGTATCGGTAGTATTATTATCTTCCTTGTTGCATGCTACAAACAGGCTGATGCTGGCGGCAAGCGCAAATATGCCTATTCCCTTCATTATTCCATATTGTTTCATAATCAGTGGCAATTTAGTGGTTATGTGTGTTGTTGATTTTTGTGTTGTTTGTTTATTTCGCCCGCAACCTCAGTTTCTTCACCGATAGTCGCTTCATCAGCAGTTGTCTGAACTCTTTTTCGGCTACATACATATCGGCAAGCTGGTCTGCACTCATGATGGCCAGATAGCGGTCGTTATAGCTTCGTTTCAGTTCTATTACCTTTTGCTGATAGTCCAGATCTTCCTCTACCCGCTGGCGGGCAGCCATATTTTCGGCCCGGTCTATCTCCAGAAGGCGCACATGGTGTTTCTTGTAGAAAGACCTCCGTATTACCCTCAAGTCGCGTTCGTATTCGTTATAGATAGCCATAAACCGCGATGCCTGTCGGTCATCCAGTTTCAGCCTGTCTACCAGATAACTCATTTTGGCGGCATGTATTCGTTGTAGCCCTTTATCCTGGGCATGCACTACCGGTGTCTGTAGCACCAGCAGCAGCAACGTTATACATGCAATAAGCCATTTCATCATTTTCATCATTTTCAAGGCCCGCCTAATACCCATTTTCGCCCCAACCGGTTTCGTCCAGATAACTTACTATATCCTCTGCCCCGGCATCTATTTTTTCCAATCCATCTTGTGGTGCCAATTCAGTTACACCTGCTTCCTCGTCCAGATATTCTTCTACCGCAGCTTCATCTACATTGCTCAACCAGTTGGCTTCCTGTGTTGCTACCTGTGGCCTATCCAGCAATTGGTAGCTACCGGCACCTATCATCAGTATCAGCAGTGCGGCAGCCGCCCAGCGTATACTGCGCAGTGTTATAACCATGCCACGGCGTTTGCTTGCCTCACCTACCAGTGCTATGATGCGTGCAGGCAGGGTCTCGAAGTAGCCCGCAGGCACCTCGTAGGGGGTAGCCACACCCTGTGGCACCGTACCTGTTTCATTCATCGCCGCCTTTACCCGGTCTTCTACTTTCAAAAAATAGTCGGCCGGCACCTCGTAAGGCATAGACCTGCGTACAGGCAAGTTACCCAATCCCTCCAGTTCGTCCTGTATATCCCTGTTCATATTTTCTCGTTATTATGACGGTTCTTTTTCACAAAAGTTTAACCACCCTTCAAAAATTCTTCTACTTTTTTCACGGCATGGTGATACGAGGCTTTCAACGCCCCAACCGATGTCTCCAACACCCGCGACATATCTTCATACGGCATCTCGTCATAGTACCTCAGGTTAAAGACCACCCGCTGCTTATCGGGCAGCTTGCCTATGGCCTGTTGCAATCGCCACTCTATACGGTTGCCATCATAGTCGCGCTGGGCCACCAACTTGTTTTCAAAAAATGCCTCGTTACCATCTACCGGCACGGCCGCATGCCGCTTTTGCGACTCCAGCCACGAGAGCGTCTCATTGGTAGCTATGCGGTACAACCATGTGTACAGATTCGATTCTTCCCTGAAACCCTCCAGCCCCTTCCATACCTTCACAAATACATTCTGCAAAATATCATCGGCATCGTTGTGTACCACTACCATGCGCCTGATGTGCCAGTACAAACGCTCCTGATACCGGCGCACCAGCGTAGTGAACACAGCCTCCCGCGCCTCTGCTTTGCGAAAGGTCATGATCAATGCAGTGTCATCCAGATGATCGTAAATACCGGCCATGTAATAGTAAGACGATAAACAGGCTTCAAAGTTTAAAAGTAGCCATCAATTATTTCCCTGTACCAACACACATCATTTTTTCACATCATTTTACCACCGCACACTTCGGCATAACCGATTTCTTTGGTACTATTGCATCAAACAATCTCTTTGGTATGAAGCAGGTATTGCTGATTGCATTGGCAGCCGTGGCCACCTTTACGGCCGATGCGCAAAAGAAAAAAAGCAAAAAAACGCCGCAACCCACACAGCTACCCCCACCACGTGTGTGGATAGCCAACATACCATCTTACAACACCACGTACGATGCCATCATGGCCAATCCGCTTATGGTTACCGACTCTCCCGGTTGTCGCGTATCGGTCTTCACTATTTCATTAACAGCACCTGGGGAACCTTTTTATGGCCCCATCAATGCCATTGGCGATAAGATGAACGAGATGCAGCAGAGCATTATCAAAAACTGGAAAGACAAAAAGAACATCACCCTGCACATACAGGACATTCACCTGAATTGTCATGAAACCGACGCTACATCGCCCGCGCTGGAGTACTATTACAATGAAGAAAAGTAAGCTATTTACTTGCCTGTTGCTGCTTACCGCCGCCCTGCGGGCTGCCGGGCAAGATGCACCCCAAAGGGTGCCCGTCATTACGCTGGGCCGCATCAAAACCATCGATTATAAAAATGGCAAACCCCTGCCAGCCGCTACTACCCGCGCACAGGTATTAAAGAACAGCATGCTGATTGCCGACCTGAACAACTGCCGCGTAACGGAGTATAAATTTTCTATGATAGCCCCCAATAGGGGTTTCTATGGCCCTGTGTATATAGACGGTGCCGACCTTCCCGACTCGCTGAAGACAGTAATAAAGAACACACCCGGCCCTGGTGTAAAGCTCTACTTCGAAGAGGTGAAAATGCTGTACAGGGGCAGCACCATGAGTGCCAACCCCGTATACCTGCAATACGATGAGTAGCGTATGTCGCTACCCAGATTTTACTTTTCATTACAAGACAACATTACCAACAAAACACAAGCCTTTGTGGCCTTAAAAAAGCCGTTAATCCTTGTGCTTCTTTGTGTTACACCTTGGTGCCTCTTGTGGTAAAGAAACTTGTACTTCTCTTTCTTTGATGTTTGAAAGGTTTCCATTATCCATTCATGCCACTGGCATCCAGCGTCATCACCTCGCTGGCGCGTACACCCTTTTCGGTGTTTTGTACGCTGCACACCTCGTTCTTGGGGTCGTGTTCAAAGAATAGTAGCCAGTTGCCCGCAGCTGCTTCTTGCAGCAGTCGCTTTTTCTCGCTCAGTGTATCCAGCGGGCGCATATCGTAGCCCATTACCCATGGCAGCGATAGGTGTGCCACACTGGGCAGCAAGTCGGCACAGTACAGCAGGGTACGCCCATTGCAGGTTATTTGCGGCAGCATCATGGCATCGGTATGGCCATTGGCCAGCCTGATGCAGATACCCGGCAGCCACTCCATACCATCGGTCACATCTATAAAGCGCAGGTCGCAACGCTCCTGCATAGGCAATATATTCTCCTTCAGAAACGAGGCTTTCTCTCGCTCATTGGGCGTTATGGCACTAACCCAGTGGGCCTTGTTGGTCCAGTACACGGCATTGGGGAAGGTGGGCACCAATTCGTCGCCCTCGCGGCGTATGGCACCACCACAATGGTCGAAGTGCAAGTGCGTCAGAAACACATCGGTAATGTCGCCAGCGGCAAAACCATGCTTTGCCAGGTTGCCCAACAGCGAATCATCGCCATGCGGGTGATAATGGCTGAAAAATTTGGCATCCTGCTTATCGCCCATACCGGTATCTATCAGTATGCGGCGATCTCCATCTACCACCAGCAGACAGCGCATAGCCCACGTACACATATTATTGTCGTCGGCAGGGTTTGCTTTTTGCCACATGCTCTTGGGCACCACGCCATGCATGGCACCCCCATCCAGCTTAAAGTATCCTGCATTGATTGCGTATAGTTTCATACCCCCAAAGTTAACTAACTGTGCCCGTACCATAGGGTGTTGGTTTGGGTAATAAGCAAATCTTATAGGAGGTACTTAATCGTTCTTCAATCCGAAAGATTTTGTCCTGATTAGTATGTGGTTACAAATCTCAGGGTTTGTAGACCTATCCAGAACACAAGTTTCTTCATCTGCATGTTTTGGGGGTATGGGTAGAGTGCGCACTATATCATTGGGGCTGGGTATGCCACAAAATGCATGAGGCTTTGCGGCCGTTATACTGGCCTGTGGGGTTGTGCTCTTCCTTGTGTATACCAGTTTGACATCATAATATGGCACAGATAAGATTCTGAACCACTGGTGCCACGAAGAAACACAAAGTTTTACGACCTATATAAGGACATAACAGTTCACGAGGTGTTTGCACCAATATCATGTACATATGGTATTGTGCCTTGTATTGCAGATTTCGCTACGACTTATTTTTTCAAAAAAGCATTGGAGCAGTAATGGCTTGTTATATGCGGGTGATGGCCGATGCGGCAACCCAGCCGGTGCGGCTATTGGGCAGGCTTACTTCCAGCCATGGGCCGGCATCGTTGATGATGCGTACCGTGGTACCCTCGGGCAACAGGGCCAGGGGTTTGCCTTTTTGCTGTTGACTACCCATAAGTGGTGTGTCGTTGCTGAACACTACTGCACGGCCCGATGCTACCACGCGCGATGCGGCTGTGAAGCCAAACACCAGCGAGCCGATGCACAGGAAGCCCATAATACCCGGTACCTGCACCGGTAGTATGCTACCTCTGGCAGTATAGCGGCG
>JAGKWS010000077.1 GCA_021151685.1 Chitinophagaceae bacterium | reverse complement strand
CAGTTTGGGCATAGAGCGCAAAAGGCACACTCTGCATTTGCTGCGTACCCATATCTATGTAATCGGCCGCACCGGGTGGCAACAGTTCCACCTGCAAAAACTTGCTGTTTCTACCCCAGTTGATGCCGGCAAAAGCACCGATAACTGGTGTGCCCGTACCTATTTGCAGCACAAACAAGCCACTGGCCGTGGTGGTGGGGCTAAAGGTTTCGCTGTATAGGGCAGTGCCGGTGGCCACACTATCGTGTATGGTAAAGCGCACCCCTATCGTTTCGTTACTCAGCACAGCCCCCTCGCTGTTGCGGGCTATTGCCTGATAAGAGATGCCCTGCGGGGCCTGCGCATGGGCGCAATGGCCCGATAGTATAATGGCTAAGGCCGCAGCCGGTAGTACACTTTGTTTCATAAGCAGTTGTTTTGAAGAAAAAGGCAGAGATGAATACTGGATACGAATATATAGAATATCAATGTCCTATTTTTTAAATTTTGTATTTATCGCAATCCCTTTTAGCAGATGAAGTCGTCAATTGTAGTACCTCTTTTGTGGTAAAAAAATAACGACACAACAAAGAAAACAGAATAAGAACTGCGGATAAAATTCGGGCTGTTACTGGAGTATTTATTTACCTCCGTTGGCGGTAGCTACATTTGTAAACCATTTTCAACAGCCCAATAAAGTAGCAGCACGCCAGTGCACAGCCAATTATGCAGTCAATAGCAATTGGAAAAAGAGGCAGGAATAGGAACACAAATTATAGCCTGATGGAATTTGACCATCACGAATGTGTAGCCAATTATCCACTTCAAACTTTTATAAACAGGATAACTTCCCCTCATAGCAAAGCTTGTTGGGTAGTGCGCCACATTGCCTACTTTTTTATACACTCTTCCAAATTGCTACAAACCATCCTGAACCGCCGGCAATACTCCTGTTATAAATTACTGTACCTGTCAAAAAATACCGAAAAGGGTTAATCACGGAATATTGCAACTTTGGCCCGTCAAAATGCATTAACAGTGAA
Source organism: Chitinophagaceae bacterium (assembly GCA_021151685.1). GTDB lineage: Bacteria > Bacteroidota > Bacteroidia > Chitinophagales > Chitinophagaceae > Nemorincola. The sequence goes on along the minus strand of JAGKWS010000077.1, from coordinate 18,884 downwards.
TTGGTAGTTAGTGACTGCAATTGTCACTGGCACCATGATGGTATTTGTTCCATTGTCCTCATTGAATAGTTGATGCATTTGGCCGGTTCACATTACTATTCCTGTAGGAATTATCATCCCGTCCCAATAATGCGTGGTGGCACAGTGCCACCAAATGCTGCATACCATAGATTGATTTGAGAGTTACCGGCATGGTCAAATTTCAACAGTTGCCCCTATTGTCAGGTTTTCTTGCGCCCCCTATAGGTGCTAACAAAGACCATAACAAGCAACAACAAATAGATATCCATTTCCGAACCATCAGTTTGAAGATGTCGCATCAACACATAATGAAATTGCAATATATTTTCACAAACCTATCAAAAACCGTGTTTCATCATTTCGTCAAACCTTCTTAATTAACCTTTCGATAGCACCCCAAACGCATGCAAAAACATAGATTGCAGCCCTAAACATACCAAACCATGTTCAACCAGATACTGACGCTCGTAAAAGAGCAAATAGGCAACAACCCCGCCATAGCAGCCGCCATACCCGCACACCAGCAAGATGCAGTGCAAAACGAAATAGCCAGCCATGTAGCCAGCAAGGTGCCGGGGCCAGATGCCAATGGCATTCTGTCTATGCTTGGCGGCCTGAATGCAGAGAGCATTACCGCAGGCCTTGCCGAAAAACTTACCAGCAAATTTGGTCTGCCAGCCTCGGTGACCAGCACTATAGTAGCAGCCCTGCCGGGTCTGTTACAGCAACTAACCGGTAAGGCTGGCGCAGCCCCCGATAATATTCTGAACGCATTGCCCGGCAACCTTGGCAGCAAGTTGGGTGGCTTTTTCAACTAATGTTTGGCTTTTCTTGCCTCCCCATATTGCTTGCAGAGTACGCTACCGCAATCAGTGCTGTGACGCTGATGGCATATTCTACTTTTGCAGTAGCAACAATGGTAAGCTACGGCCTGCAGGCTCAGCCACACTCCATGTTGGCCGTAGCACGTAAAATTGATGATAGAAGTTTGCCGTAGGCTGTTGCCTACGGCAGGCAAGGTGGCCGAATTCCGTCCGGCTACATTTTCTTTCACACTGAACTCCCTCAAACCCGCACCCACTGGGCAATTGCAGTTACATCATATACACCACCGGGGCTATTATACAAGCTGTGTGTCATAACATATAATGTGCAGTTGGCAGGCTGGTAGCCATGCCCCATCTTTACTACAAACCAAAGCACCGCCCTATGTATCTATCACCCGCACACACTGCCCCAACATGCCCCATTTTCCTCACCATGGGGCATCTACAAAATCACACAATCAATTGACAATCAACACACCAATATAACCCACACCCCAAAAACCATGAAAAAACACTACAAAAATTGGGGCATTACCCATCACATCTCTACTCACAGGCGGACTGTGGTCCAAACCCGCTCTCCGCTCTCTTTCTCGCCCCTTCTCTTCGCACTCACCTCTCACGCTCCCTCTGTCCCATTTACAGCCCGGTCTTACACCATTTTCCTGCAAAAGGCAATCACTATGCAGTACCATATATCCCGAGCAAATAGTACCGGGCAAACAGTGGGCCAAAAGCTACTGCAAGCCAGTAACCCACCTACCCTATATAATGCCAGCCGCATGCTACCCGGGTTGCCGCACTGTGCATGGCATTAAAAAAACAGTACCTTTATCGGCATGAAAAAGCAAGTGCTTTTCCTTATTGCCTGCATAGTTGCCACTATTCTCGTACTGTATGCATACTTCATATTTCCCATACCGGGTACCGACTCTATGGTATACATACCGGCTGCGCTACTATATGCCAAAGGGCAGGGGTTAGCCAATCCGCTTTATTTTGTCACCAAAGTTACAGACCTCACACACACCAACAGATTCAATTACTATGTGCCCTTTCAGGCTCAATTATTGGGTTGGCTGTCGCAAATAAGGCCAGGCGTACGCACTATTTTTCTTTTTTGTGCAGCATTCGGCACCTCTTCGTTGCTGTTATATGCGCGGCATATCTCCCGTACGCTTACATTGGCTATGCCTGTATGGCTACGTGTAGTATGTATTGCCTCGGTAACCAATATGGGCATGTATCTGCTACCCACATCGGGCCGCCCCGAAACACTAACGTCCTTTATGGCTCTGCTGGTGTATCTTTCATGGCAGCATCGCAGGCAAATACCCGCACTGGCACTACATGCTATAGTAGTAGGCTTGTGTGGTTTGATGTTGGCCACCCAGTTGCTTAGTTGCTTTTTTTGTTTTCTGGTGCTGGTTACATTCGATCTTTTGGAGACCCAAAATGTGCTGAAGACCGTGGGCCGGAATGTGCTGCGGTTTATAGGCATACTCATTGTGGGGGCAGTTGCTATTGCGTGGTCGCCCAATGGTTTTTGGCCCACAATTGATGGCATAGCAGCCCACGCCAATATGGTCTTGGGCAGAACCGACCGTAGCTTGTATCTGTTCTTTTTCTACTGGGTGTTGTATCCATTCAATTTTTGTTTCCTTGGCATATTTCTGTTGGGTGCTGTATTCTACATACGTTTACTGCTGGTCAAGTTACGTGGCACATCCACAGACAAAAAAGTGTTGGTAGGTATTGCACAGGTGGTATTGCTCATTGGTTGGGTAAAATTTGTGCTTTATGCATCCCCGGCAGTATACAATGCATCGCAATTCGTACTACCCATTTCTGCATTTGTAATAGGACAGCTGGCCACACAAAAGCGACTGGCTATAACAGGTAGTATTGCCCTATTCTCCTTTATTGCCGGGTCTTTGATGTTTGTGCGCAGCGTGGTGCTGTTTGAAGACTACCTTGCCGATGGCAAAACCTACGACAATGCCCGCAACGAAGTAAAACGGATAACCGAACAATACCCCGATGTGTACATTTCGGTTGCCTTCTGGTGCTTGTACGACAACCCCAACGATGCAAGAATATTTGAACCAACTATGGTGAAGAAAGGCGACATCATAATAGTGGGACAGGCAAACCATTCTTTTCCCGATATTATAAAGGGCAAAACTACTACGCTATACGATTGGTCTACCAGCGAGCCGCGCACCTTCATGGGCATCCCCATCACCCACCGGCCACAGGGTTATAGCTTTGTGGTGTGCCGGGTAACAGAAGAAATAGTACACGACCCCGCTACCCAGAAAAAGTGGTAGTAACCGGCACTTACCACGCCTTCCGCTGCATACACCAGTTTCTGTGCTTCACCGTCAATACGCCGGCACAGTATGCCCTGGCGGCCCATCTGGCACACCATACCGAGCCCATACACCAACTGAGGGAGCGCAAGCGCAACCACTTTTTGGCTCTGATGGCCGATACACCCTTTACCATACATGCCTCCAGCAGGGCAGCTACTTTCAGGTAGCCAGCTACGAGCGTATCAGCCCCCTGCCCGACCATCAGTTTGCCGAATGGCTTACCCGCGAGCATGGCGTAGCTACCATACCCGTAAGTGCCTTCTACAAAAACGGTAAAGACGATAGACTCATCCGTTTCTGCTTTGCCAAGAAAGAAACCACGCTGGAAGCAGCTGTGGAAAGGTTGCGGGGGTTGCCCTCTACTTCGTAAACTTGTACCCTATACCCCGTATAGAATGAAAGTGGCGGGGGTTGCGGCTGTCTTTTTCGAAGAACTTGCGGAAGTTGAGGATGAAGTTGTCTATGGTGCGGGTGGTGGGGTATACATTGTAGCCCCATACTATCTGTAGTATTTGCTCGCGCGATACTACTTCGCCTTCGTGCTCGGTGAGCAGGCGCAGCAGGGCAGCTTCTTTTTTACTCAGCTCTTGCCGCTGGCCGTTTTTGTCTACACATTCGTGGGCCGAGAAGTCTATCACACAGCCGTCGAACTCGTAGGTGTCGCTTATGGTTTGTGGCTCGCGTATCTTTTTGTTCTTGGTTACCAGCTTGTCTACCCGCAGCAGCAACTCTTCCAGATTGAAGGGTTTTGTCAGGTAGTCGTCGCCGCCCTTGCGCAGGCCCTCTACGCGGTCGGCACTGCTGTTACGGGCAGATAGGAACATGATGGGCACGTCGTTGTGCTGCATGCGTATGGTTTCGCATACGGTTATGCCATCCATATCGGGCATCATAATGTCCAGTACTATCAGGTCGAAGTACTCGTTCTTTACAGCCCTTATCACCGATGGGCCATTCTCTACGGTAGTCACCTCATAGCCTTCCAACTCCAAATTCAGCTTCAGGGTCTCCCTCATGCTCTCTTCGTCTTCTGCAATCAATACCGATGCTTTATACTGCTTGGTGGCCATATGTTGTGTTTTAGCTACGTCACAAATTTACGGATAATGCGCCACGCCTGTTGCCTGTTGCAGCCACTGCTATTTGTGATATCTTCACTTAATATTGCACTATGGGCAACATCTATACATTGGCACCGCGGGCTAAACCCCTGCTGCTTGCAGTAGCAGCCGGGCTGACAGGTAGCCATGCATGGGCGCAGCCGGGCTTGGGTATAGAGGTAAATGCACTGGCGGGCAAGGTGGTAAAACACGAGGCCAAGTTTACCCTGCCCTTACCTGCCCTTACTACCGGGGCCGATGTGAATATGGTATGGCACACCTATGGCCGCCAACCGTGGCAGCAACGCCGCCATTACCCCCGGTTGGGGCTGGCGGTAGCTATGGCAGACTATGGTATGGCCAGTGTGTATGGCACCGTGTACGGCATATACCCCAACATTACCCTGCCGCTGATGAATGGCAACCCCGAGTGGACTGTACGCATAGGCAATGGGATAGGTTATGTAACCAACAAATATAGCCGTACTGGCGCGGTAAACACGGTAAACGTAGCCATTGGGGCCTCGCTGAATGACTTTATTATGCTGCGTACCGATGCCCGCTACCGCATCAATCCACATTGGTCGGTAAATGGTGGGCTGTTTGTATCGCATATTTCCAATGGCTCGGTACGTAAGCCCAATCTGGGCATCAATGTGGTGGGGGCCGGGCTGGGCGTTAGTTATTATCCGGTAACATCTGTACCGGTGCGTATAGCCCGGCCGCTGCCTGCGCTTAGCAATAGATGGTTGGTGCAGGCGCGGTACAGTATGTCGTTGGTATCGGCTTTTGTACCGGGCGGGCCTTTGCACCCTGTGTATATAGGCACACTGGCTATGAGCCGCCGCTGGCGTAGCCACAATAAGGCATTTGCCGGGGTAGACTATTCGTGGCATCAATCTACCTATGCTTACCTGCACAACAATGGGCTGGCGCAGGGGCACGAGGTGGCGCAGTCGGGCAAGGCAGCAATTATTGCCGGCAATGAGTTTCTACTGGGGCGTGTGGGCATTATTACACAAGTGGGGGTCTATGTATGGCATAGTTATCTACACCGCGAGGATGTGTATCAGAAGGTGTGCCTGAACTACTACATGGTGCAGCGCGAGCGTGGGCCGTTCAAAGAACTATCGGTATTGGTGGGGGTAAAATCGCACCTGAATGTGGCCGAAATGGGGGAGCTGGGCATAGGGATAGGTTTGTAATGCCATTTGGGCTTCAAAACAAGCCATTCAGAAGAACTTTGCCACAAAGGGCACCAAGGCGTGAATCTATTAAACGCCAATGTGCGACATAAAATATCTCATTTGCTTTCTGAATTGCTTCCACAAGAGAAAATCATATACATTTCTTCGTGGCTTGAAAGATGGTTACATGAACTATCTTGAATGCTATAGTCTTTATCTTTAAAGAACTAAGACAGAATATATTGCACAAAGGCTTATACTAAAAGCAGTATGAAGTTTTCTTTGTGATGTCGTTAAAGAAAGCCGAAATTGAGCACTACCTTTCAGCCGCTTTACTTGTGATGGTATTACCGGCAACCTTTTATGGGGCACAGTATTTGATTATGTATCTATAGCATTGGTGTAAGGGCATATATGCAGCGTTTTTTTGTAAAAAATATATTATTTACCATCGCAGTGAATCTGCTGGTGAAGCCCATTTGGGTACTGCTCATAGACCGTTCTGTGCAAAACACGGTGCCTGCTACCGAGTACGGTACGTATCAGGCGTTGTTCAACTTTGGTATCATCTTTCAAACCGTGTTGGATTTTGGCATCAGCAATTACAATAGCAAAACCATTGCAGCGCAACCCGAACGGTTGCCTACATTGTTCCCGGCCATGCTATCGGCAAGGCTGGTGCTGATGGGGGTGTACATCTGTCTGGCCTCGGCCACGGGCTACCTGCTGGGCTACCGTGGCTGGGAGCTGGGGCTGCTGGCGGGTATACTGCTCATACATGCGCTGAATGCGCTGCTGTCGTTTATACGCAGCAATGTAGCGGCATTGCACCGTTTCAAGACCGATGCCCTGCTGTCTATTACCGACCGCACACTGATGATACTGATATGCGGCTTTCTGCTGCTGTGGCCACCTACAGCCAGTGCGTTCCGTATACAATGGTTTGTTGCCACACAGGTGGTGTGCTACTTTGCAGCAGCGGCACTGGGGTATGGTGTGCTGCGGCGCATAGGCAAGGTAAGGCTACAATTCTCCTTCAATCGGCAAGAGATATTCAGCGTGATACGCAGTAGTTTCCCCTATGCACTGCTTATATTCCTGATGTCTTTATACAACAGGGCCGATGCCGTGATGATGGAACGTATGAGTGCCGACGGCAAGGCCGAGACCGCCATACTGGCGGCCTCGTTTCGCCTGCTGGATATGGCCAATATACTGGGGCTGATGTTTGCCACTATGCTGCTGCCGGTCTTTGGCCGCATGCTGGCCCGCAAAGAAGATGTGCAACCCATTGTGAAGCTGTGCGTGAATATGATGGTGCCCTTTGCCGTAACGGTTGCGGTTACCTGCTTTTTCTTTGGCAATCAGGTTATGTATATCTTATACCACAACGGGGCACTGTACCACCTGCGAGGTGCCGACTATAGCAAGGTATTTGCCTGCCTTATGATGTCGTTTCCCGGCTGGTGTATTATGTATGTGTACTCTACCCTGCTTACTGCCAATGGCAATATGAAGGTACTGAACAGCATTGCAGCTGGTGGGGTGGTCTTCAATTTGGCCATGAACTACTGGCTGATACCCCGCTATGGTGCGCTGGGTGGTGCGGCCACCTCGCTGGCTACACAAACGGGGCTGGCATTGGTGTTTATGGTGTTTGCCATTCGCATCTTCGGGCTGCCGCATAACGTACGGTGGACGCTGGCCCACATAGGTTATGCCCTGCTGGTGGCAGGCCTTGGCTATGCTACCGCTACATGGTGGCAGGGCACATGGTGGCTACAGGCTATCGTATTTATGGCGGTATGTATGGGGCTCATGTTTGTATTCCGGTTTGTGTCGGTAGGCAATCTGAAAAAGTTGATGAACCGGCAGGGAGCCGGGGAGTAGTCTCTTTTCATTTGGTATGTAACCAGCCGTTTTCTACTTGATTCTGATAAAAGATAGGCCCTATAGAGAAAGTTGTTCATTCCCCACACCAACTAAAACCTCGCAACTTTACTATATGATGCGGAAGGAACCTCCTATATTCAGCAGGCGCATATTTTGGGATGTAAGTTTTGATACGCTCGATTATGACGGCAAAGCTGGTTTCATCATAGAGCGGGTTTTTGAACGTGGCGATGTGCCCGACATTCGTGCATGCCGCAGGTATTACGGTGATGAAAAAATAAGAGAAGTACTCACCAATGCTAAATGGCTCTCATTAAAAACCATATATCTTGCCGCTGCAATATTAGACAACGAACTAACAGATTACAGATGCTACAATACAGCACAGTTGAACCCCGAACACTGGAATTACTGAAGACGCTGATTAAAAACCGTTATTCTATCCGCCACATTACACCGGCAATTGTATCTCGAAAATGCTTCCTATAGGAGTATTGTTTTTTACCACCATGCGCCCTTTGTGCTGGGCTACTATGCGGCTGCTCAGGTATAGGCCCAGACCTGTGCCCTTTGTTTTTCGGCTTTCTTCGTTGCCTATGCGGTAAAACTTGTCGAAGACTTTCTTTTTCTCGGCATCGGGTATGCCGGGGCCTTCATCGGCTACACGCAGTATGGCGGTAGTAGGGGTAGCCTCCAGACTAATGCCTATAATGCCATTGGCCGGTGTGTACTTTATAGCGTTTTCTACCAGATTGGTAAGTGCTATGCGCAGCATGGCTTTATCGCCGGTTATGCGCACTCCCGTAGCAATATCTTCCTGAAACGGCCGCTGGTAGCGTGTGGCAAATTCGGTCAATACATCTTCGGCCATTTCAGACAGGCTGAAGGGTTCTAATGCTGGTTTGTATTGCCGGCCCTCTATCTGAGAAGTGAAGAGCATATTGTTGCACAGGTCGTTCAGCCTGTTCGACTCGCTGATGCAGCGTTCTATCAGTTTCTCGCGTTTTTCTTCGTCTAATTTGTGGCGGGCCAGTGTTTGCAGGTTCAGTTTGATAGAGGCCAATGGCGATTTGAGTTCATGCGTTACCGCCAGCATAAAGTTGTTTTGTTGCCGCGACAGGCCTATGCGGCGGCTAAACGACCCATACACTACGGCGGCACCTATCAATATCACTATCAGAAAGGTGGTACCTTCTGCCACATATTGTGTGGTTCGGCTTGCCAGTTTTTCATTCAGTTGCTTCATTTCGGCAGCATACTCGGCAGGGTACTGCATGCTATCCAGTTGCGAGCGCAGGGTAATAACCTCCTGCGCATAGATGCGCCCACTCTGTTGCTGCAGGCTCATCTCCCAAAAGACAAGGGCGGCAATGATGTAGGCCAGTATAATAAGGTATAGCGATGAAATGATGCGCATGAAGTGGAATTGAAAATCAGCGGTTACTCATAAACTGGTGCAACGCACGCCTGTACATTTGTATCGTATTTTCCAGCCCGTAATAGAGTGCATCGGCTATCAGCGCATGGCCAATAGACACCTCTTGCAGGCCGGGTATGTGAGTGGCAAAGTAGCCCAAGTTATCGCGGTCCAGGTCGTGTCCGGCATTCAGGCCCAGTCCGTGTGCTGCAGCTGTTTGGGCGGCCACCACATAAGCGGCTATGGCATGTTCGCGGTCTTGTGCATAGTGGCGGGCATAGTCTTCGGTATACAGTTCCACACGGTCGGTACCGGTGTCGGCGGCAGCGGCTACTATGCGTTCTACAGGATCGGTAAAGATAGACACCCGTATACCTGCGTTGCGAAACACCTCTGCCATGCTACGCAGGTAGTTTTTTTCTTTTATGGTATCCCAGCCGTGGTTCGATGTCAGTTGACCGGGATCGTCTGGCACCAGCGTTACCTGCGTCGGTTTCACATCCAGTACAAGTTCTACAAACTTATCCTCTCGCGGGTTGCCTTCTATATTGAATTCGGTAGTGATGATGGGTGCTATATCCCGCACATCGGCATAGCGTATGTGGCGTTCATCTGGGCGGGGGTGTACAGTAATGCCGTCGGCACCAAACCGCTGACAGTCTACCGCCACTTGCAGTACATTGGGGTTGTTGCCACCGCGGCTATTGCGCAGGGTAGCTATCTTGTTGATGTTTACAGAAAGTTTTACCGACATAGTACCTGCAAAATTAGCAGCCAAAAGGCATACAGGCGGTTATAATATTCTGCGGCAATGGGCACCTATGCCCATTGCATGTTCTGTTTGTGTAATGGGTAGGCATTTCGCATGCTAATTATTACCTTCGCGTCACATCTGTATCTGGTGGTATGTGGCCGGTGCAGTAGGTTGCGGTATGCTGTTCAACTCCCTTGTATTTGTTGTTTTCTTTATAGTTGTAACAGGATTGTATTTCCTGCTGCCGCACAAGTATCGGTGGGCGTTGCTGTTAGCGGCCTCTTGTTACTTCTACATGTTCTTCAAGCCCGTGTACATTCTGATACTGGGCTTTACCATAGTAATAGACTACTATGCCGGTATACTGCTGGAGCAGGAGCACGACAAGGCCAAAAAGAAGAAGTACCTTGTGATGAGCCTTATTGCCAACATTGGCGTGTTGGCCGTGTTCAAATACTACAATTTTCTGAATGGCAACATATCGGGGCTGGCAGAGTACTTTGGGATGAAGAACCCCATACCTTACCTCAATATACTACTGCCCATAGGTTTGTCGTTCCACACGTTTCAGGCTATGAGCTATACCATAGAGGTATACAGGGGGCATCAGAAGGCCGAGCGGCATTTTGGCATCTACTCGCTCTACGTCATGTTCTACCCACAGTTGGTGGCCGGGCCTATAGAACGTCCCCAAAATGTGCTGCACCAATTTCACGAAGAGCATACATTCAAATACGAAAATGCGGTGAGTGGCCTGCGGCTGATGCTGTGGGGCATGTTCAAAAAAGTGGTGATTGCCGACAGGCTGGCTGTGGTGACAGATATGGTGTTTGATGCACCGGGGCAGCAAAGTGCTGTTGCAACGGTAATAGCCAGTGTATTATTCACTTTTCAGATCTTCTGCGACTTTTCGGGCTATTCCGACATCGCATTGGGGTCGGCAAGGGTTATGGGGTTCCATCTCATGAAGAACTTCGACCGGCCCTATAGTGCCACCACCATATCAGAATTTTGGCGGCGTTGGCACATATCGCTGTCTACGTGGTTTCGCGACTATCTGTACATACCCCTTGGTGGCAACCGCGTGCCCTACATGCGTCGCCAGTTCAATCTGTTTTTTGTATTTCTGGTAAGTGGTCTGTGGCATGGTGCCGACTGGAAATTTATTATTTGGGGGGCTTTGCATGGTGTGTTTTTGGTACTGGCCAATGTTACCTACGACATCAGGCTGAAGGTACGCAAAGCCATTGGGCTGGAGCGTGTGCCGTGGCTGAACCGGCTGGTACAACAATCTGAGACGTTTGTTTTGGTAACCATTGCATGGATATTCTTCAGGGCCAACAGCACGCACGATGCGTTGGTGATGATAGGAAAAATACCCGCTTTCTTTGGCGAGGTAGCCACCATGGTGCGTACAGGCAACTGGAGCTATGGCATACCTATAGCACCGTTCAGATTGTTATTGTGTTTTGTGGTGATAGCGGTACTGGAGAGCGTGCATCTGTTGCAGCGTAATGGCAATGTGGCAAACATGATAGACCGCAAACCGCTGATAGTGCGCTGGGGTGTTTATTACATGTTACTACTGGCCATCATATATCTGGGGGTGTTTTCTAACCGCGAATTTATTTATTTCCAGTTTTAGAGGGTGTATGAAGCGATTTCTGATAAGGCTGGCTATTTTCTGTGCAGTACCATTGGCTCTGTTGCTGCCTTTGTCGTGGGTGGTAGATACCGGGCTAAAAAAGTCGGGGCACTTCTTCTACAGCGAGTGGGGCGACATATTTGGTGGCCGCATCAAGGCCAATATGTTATTTATGGGCTCGTCGCGGGCATGGGTGCATTTCTCGCCAACCATTATAGACAGTGTGCTCGGTACCCAATCTTACAATCTGGGTATGGATGGCACCAGCCTCGATTTGCAGTTTGAGCGGTTGAAGATATATCTGAAACACAACCCTGCCCCCCGCTACATAGTGCAAGAGGTGAGCCTGAATACCACTGTAGTGCGGGCAAAGGAATTGCCGCATTATGAGCAGTTTTTGCCGTGGCTGAATGATGCCGACGTATGGCACATCTATACCGAAAAATACAGCAATGTATCGCCCGCCGACCGATATTTTCCTTTGTTCAAGTACAATAATCAGCTTGTACTGCTGAAAGAAGGCATCATGAGTTTTGCAGGCCATGGTATGGCTCGTGCCAAGGTAAGGGGGTTTCAGGGGCAGCTGTTACCTTGGGATACCTCATTCGACGACTTTGTGCGACTGCATCCCAGCGGCTATGCACTGCCTATAGAAGACAGTAGTTTGCAACTATTGCAAGATTATATTCAGTTCTGTAACGACCGGCACATTCAACTGATATTTGTGTACGCACCATATTACTACAAAGCCGAAAAATACATTACCAACCTGAACTACATAAAAGGGGAGGTAAGCAAGGTGGCGGCATTGCACCAGATACCCATGCTGGATTATACCCGCAACTATCTCGATTCTTCTCAGCAGTATTTCTACAACAGTCAGCACCTCAATAAGCTGGGTGCCGAGTTGCTATCGCAGCAGGTGGCGCAAGATATACGCAGGCTGATACACTAAGGGGTACCAGTACCCTGCCTGCACATGCAGCCTTTGAGCGGGGCACCGGTACACCTGTTTTGTATTGTGACATTCTTCCTTAGTGTCTGTTTGGGTTTTCTTGCACAAGAATGGCGGTAAATAATCTTGCGTTGTATCTGCATTACTTTCCCGCTTTTAGTGCGGTATTGCTTCCTCCAGCACCTGCTGGCCGGCAATATTGTAGTATGTACAGGTCATTTTATCGATACATACCTGCCATTTTTCTATGCCCAGCGTAGCACAATCGGCAATAAAGGTTTTGTAATCGGTTTTGCCCTGCTGGTGTGCCCTTAATATAGTAGCAAAGCCATTGGCATTGTACTGTGTTGCTATGGCCACCGGTACATATTTTGCCGGTACGGTAGCAGTATGGTTGTTGCCACCATGATAGTTGGTGTGGCCATCGGTTACATAGGCCTCGTAGTGGGTAACGCCCATGTCCTTTATGGCCTGAATATAGGCGGGGAAGTCGGCACCCGATTTCACCTGTGCATGGGCGGCCATTATTTGTTCTGCGGTAAACATTGTCATGTGTTTTTTTGAGTTACAGATAATATGTACAGTGTGCATACATTCGCTAACCATTGTACTGCCTGCGCGCACAGTGGTAGTGGTGCTATGCTGATGCAAAGGTCATAACCCAATGACGCGTGTGATTGTAAAAAATCGTTTTTCTACAATTGACCTCTGAAAGCCTCGGGGCTATGGCCTGTATATTGCTGAAAATCTTTGATGAAGTGTGCCTGATCGAAGAAGTGATGTTCGTAGCAAATATCGGTAAGCGATTTGGGGCCTGCAAGGCTACCCAGTACCTCATTGAAGCGTACTACAGAGGCAAATTTCTTGGGTGTGGCACCCACCACTTTTCTGAATCGTTTTTCCAGCGGGCTCTGGCTGATGTGTAGTTGTGCGGCCAGCTCTTTGATGCGTATGTTGCCCTTGTTTTCGTGTATCAGCCGCACGGCAGCCACCACCATTTTGTCGGCAGCTATGTATTTCAGTTGGGCCAATAGCAGGCGTTCTACAATGTGTACCCGCTGTGCTGCGGTAGCAGCCAACCCCAGTTTTTCTTCTGTCTCGCGTACTTGCTGTTTGTCAAACAGTTCATCCAACGCCACACTGTGCCCGAAAAGTTCGTGTACCGGCTGTTCGCAAAAATGGGCAAAGCCCGTTTCGGTAAAATAGACCAGCACACTGCCCGTAGCTACCGTGTTCTGAAAGATATGGTAAGTATCGGCTATGCCGGTAATGCCCGCCGTAGCCATTGGCTGCGTGTTGCCCGCTTGTACAGTAGCCAGCCGCCCGCTATATTGGAACCCCATTACCAAACCAGTAGCAGGTAGTACCTTGTAGGTGGCTGCTACTTCGTTTTCAGAAATGGCAATGCAACGTACATATGGCATCAACCGCTCATCGGGCGTGTATTGTTGCATGATGGTGTTTTATTGGACTCTGTTTAAGATTTTTTGCTTTTGTACGTCATGAACTTGCCTTATGTAGCGAAATGCGCTGTTAAATGACCTGATATCGAGATTTTGCAGATAACATTTGAAGTTCTTTATATGCCGCTCTTGAAGCAGCGAGATAGATTTTGGCCTTCATAACAATATGATTTTTGTTGCATCTGACATTTAATCCATCGAGCTTTACATTGGCCAGAATAGACAACACAAAGGAGCTGCATTACATTCTGACCGCATGCATAGGCGACACTTGCATTGTTTTATGGATTATAGTATACTTGTGCTCTACACCGTTTGTATATATTGCAGCGAAATGTTTATGCTGTATATTCAAATCGCTACATGCCGTCTATTATTCACCGATTGCATCATCTCTGTATTTGAAGATTTTCGAGATAAGCTACAGCGAAAGTTTCGACTCTTCGATTCCGCCCCCGCCACGGTTTGCAGTTCTGATTGTTGCGACTCGATACTGACATGTTTTTTCTGCTGCACTTCCTGCAACCCTGCGATTGCTTTTGATTGCCATTACAAAGTTAATCTGTAATTCTTCTTTTTCACCTTTATGTTGTCTATGGAAAATACCAGACCGGCTATCTCTGTCAGTGCCTTTTGCCAGAAGTTTTTTGTTTTGCTGTTTTGCCCTTGCAACAGGCAATCGCATAACACCTAGATCCATAAATACCGTCAAAAGGATTAAACCCTTCTTGCCTTTGGTAGACACATGATGAGCAGTTCTGCGTTTCAATTTGTTTCCATTGTGGCAAATTTTTTCTTCTATAAAATCATTGAAATGAACGTAATGGACAAAAGTTGGCTGTTTGATTGGTAACCAGCAGAAAACATACCGAACATATATGCTGCACTGAGGTGTGTAGTAGTTCCATTTGTAAAAAAGAAAATTTGTAGCCCTCAGATTAAATGCGAAAACGACAACATACTGATGATGAGATAGAATTAATTGGGGAAAGCAAGAATGTGCGTTACATCTTCAGGATCGTTAATGGGATGCCTCGGGCAGAATGATATGGTATAGGGCATTCCCGTATTTTTGTGCCCATGGCAAGCATCTCTCAGCGCGATGCCGGGGTTATCTGGCATCCATACACACCCATGAAGGTTTGGCCGGAGGCTATAGGCATACGGTCTGGCAATGGCACTTACCTGATAGCCGAAGACGGCACCCGGTATATAGATGCCATATCATCGTGGTGGGTGAACCTGCACGGGCATGCACACCCCTACATTGCGGCCCGCGTGTCGGAACAGCTGAATACGCTGGAACACTGCATTTTTGCGGGCTTTACCCACGAACCTGCGGTGCAACTGGCCGAGCGGTTGCTGCCGTTGCTGCCTGGCAATATGGCCCGTATCTTTTATTCAGATAATGGCTCTACTGCCGTAGAGGTAGCCATAAAGATGGCCATACAGTACTGGGGCAACAAGGGTGTGAGTCGCCGCCGCATAGTGGCTATAGACGGGGCCTACCATGGCGATACTTTTGGTGCCATGGCCGTGAGTGGGCGCAGCATTTTTACCGATGCATTTGCGCATCTGCTGTTCGATGTATCTTTTATACCCTTCCCTGCACCGGGGTGCGAGCAAGAGACTATGACTGCCCTGAACGCCTTGCTGGCACAGGGCGATGTAGCTGCGTTTATTGCGGAACCATTGGTACAGGGGTCGGCGGGTATGCGTATGTACACCACAGCCGTGTTGGAAGATATGTTTGCTGCCTGCCGCAGAGATGGTGCGCTCATCATTTCAGACGAGGTAATGACGGGTTTTGGCCGCACGGGGCCATTGTTTGCATCGGGGCAGATTGCTACCGGACCCGATATGGTGTGCCTCTCCAAAGGGCTTACCGGTGGGGTAATGCCCATGGGTATTACAGCCGCAGCACAGCATATATTCGATGCGTTTCTGGACGATGACCGCTCCCGCATGCTGTATCACGGGCACTCGTTTACCGCCAATACTACGGCCTGTGCGGCAGCACTGGCCAGTCTGGACCTTACCGAATCGGCCGAGTGTACCGCTAACCGCCAACGCATAATAGCTGCCCATACTGCCTTTGCGGCTACGCTGGCCGGCAACCCACACATAGCCGATCTACGCCAAACGGGTACCATACTGGCCATGGAGCTGAGTGCCGGCACCGCCAGCTACCACAGCTCTATACGCGATGTGATGTACCGTTTCTTTCTGGATAGGGGCATACTACTACGGCCATTGGGGCATATACTATACATATTGCCGCCCTACTGCATCAGCAGCGAAGATCTGGAGTATATCTATGGGGCTATCAATGAGTTTTTAGATACGTTGGGGAGGTAGGAGTGTGAAGGTGCTGTAAGGCGTGGGGAGATAGATTCTTACTATCTGCTTTGCTAAATGGTTATATTACCGGACCCAAAATATGCCTGATGAATTGGAAGAATTTATTTGCAACAGCAATCGTACTGTGTGCAATTTCCTTTCTGTGTTCGTGCGAAGATCGACGAACTATGAAAACGGGAGATGTCACGCCTGATACAACAGAACTTTTCGATAAGGCATTTGTTTCAAGATTGGTTAGGTCTTCTCCGGTACTCACACTCAATTCGCTTACCAATACGTCTGCTTTTCAGAAAACATACCATGGCACCAAAGAAATCAACTTCGACGATGATACCGAAACAGACACACTAATCTACTTCACGCACCAAACGGATACCATTATTTATGCAAAAGCCAATAGCGGTCCATTTCTGTGGAAAATGAATCTACACACCAGCAATATTGTTTGGGACACAAATGTGGCTATTGGCTGCATAAAATCGACACTCAATGCAAAACTGAAATCGAAAGCTCTTGCAGATTTTGCAGTGGTATGGGGAGAAGATGCCGCCGAAACATTCTATTTCAGTTTTCACGGAGACACCCTCACCAACATTCGTTACGAGATGCATTTTGAAGCGGTGAATTGATTGGAGCATTGGAGGTATACTTACAGTCTCCTGATTCAACCCTTTTTTGTAGTAATTGTGGCGAAATAGGCATGTTCTATTTGCTGGCAAGGACTGTGCTTATGTATACCGGTTGCAAACCAAAATGGGTTACAATACAAAACAAAAAGCACCGACCAACCCAGTGGGTGCCGGTGCCGTATGATGTGTTTTTCGTCAAACATTTATGAGTGGCACGGCCAACAGGTGATACTACTCGAGCACGAATGATAACGGCAGGGCAACACATACGCTTACAGGTTGGCCATTGAGTGTAGGTCCACTCAAAAATTTCAGTTCTCTGAAAACCCTTACCGTCTCTTTGTCCAGCAATTTGTGTGTTCCTTTGGTCACTACCACATTTTCCACTTTGCCGTTGGCTGTTGTAATAGTAACATTGGCTACTACCCGGCCGGTGATGTTATCTTCTCTTGCTGCAGAAGGGTAAACAATGGTCTTCATCAGTACATTCATGATGTCGCCGCCTTCCAACTTAGGAGCCACATAATGTAGGGTGTCATTGTTTTTGAAATAGTCTTTTAGGCCAGCAATGGTATCTATACAAATCTTGTCGGAATAAACGAGTGGGAAACTATAGTCTAAGCTATCCATTCCATGTACGGTTCTGTACATCCATATGCCTGTCGGCTCATTGCCTTTGTAGGTTTCGCTACTAATGATTTTCCTTGTTATCAAATTTTTACCATCGGTTGAGGTCGTGCCATCGGTGTCATATCTAACGGTTTGTGAGTAACCAGCCCTATTGGCGGGCACTTCTTTTCGCAGGAACTCGTCTTTGTAATAGCGAGTTTCGGAGGTTTGTGCCAACCCGGTAACAGAGAGGAGTAGGAAGGACAGGATAGAAACAATACGTAACATTGGATATATTTTTTTGCATACATGAAACTAAGTAAAGGAAACCCAGATACAAACCTGCCCTTAAAAAATGTGGAATGCCATAAAAAGAACGAACGCGCACCCTATAGATGCGCGTTCGTTCTTTATGATTGTTTGCGGCTGTTGTTGCCGCCACCGTTGCTTTTATTGCCACCGCCGCTTTTGCTCTTGCCTTTGTAGCGTTTTTTCTTGGGGCGGGCCGCTTGGCTGATGGTGGTTATGTCTGGGGCCGGGCCCAGCTCGGCAGGCACCGGTAGTTTCTCTATCACACGGTCCAGCAGCTTTTCTATCCGCTGAAACTTGTGATATTCTTTCTCGGTAATAAATGTGTAGGCGGTACCCTTGCTGGCGGCCCGGGCCGTACGGCCTATGCGGTGCACATAGTCTTCGCCATCGTGCGGCACATCGTAGTTTATTACCAGCTCTATGTCTTCTATATCTATACCGCGGCTCAGTATGTCGGTAGCCACCAGTATTTTCAGTTTATGGCTTTTGAAGTCCAACAATACCTGCTCGCGTTGTTGCTGTTCCAGATCGGAGTGTATGACCCCCACCGGTAGTTTGGCGCGTTTCAGCTCTTCGTACAGCTTCTTCACGCTCAGCTTGCTACTGCAAAATATTATTACGCTGGTCAGGTCTTTTTCCTGCAATACCTGCCTGATGAGTGGTGCCTTTTGCGGCTCGTACACCAGCCATGCCCCCTGCACTATCTGCTCGGGCGGCTTGGATATGGCAATGTTTATTTCGGCCGGGTTGGTGAGTATTGTATTGGCCAGTTTGCGTATGGCAGCTGGCATTGTGGCCGAGAACATGAGGTTTTGCCGTTTTGCCGGCATGTACGATATAATTTTTACAATATCCTCGTAAAAGCCCATATCCAGCATACGGTCGGCCTCGTCCAGCACCAGGTAGCGTAGTCCGCCCAGTTTCACATAGCCCATGTTCAGGTGCGATATCATGCGGCCTGGTGTACATATCACTATGTCTACCCCTGTTTCCAGTGCTTTGCGCTCTGTAGCAAACAGTGCGCCCCCCGTTCCCCCGTATACCGATATAAAACTAATGGTAGTGTAGTAGGCTATGCCCTCCAGTGCTTGCTCTATCTGCATGGCCAGCTCGCGTGTGGGCACTATTATCAATGCGTTTACCGAATTGTGTTGGTGCGGCTCGGAGAGTAGTTTGTGCAATACCGGCAACAGAAATGCGGCTGTTTTTCCGGTGCCGGTTTGTGCGGCGGCTATTATATCTCGGCCCTCTATCACCAGGGGTATTACCTGTTCTTGTACCGGGGTAGCGGTTTCGTAGCCCATGGCATCTATGCCATCCATCAAATCGTCCTCAA
>JAGKWS010000076.1 GCA_021151685.1 Chitinophagaceae bacterium | reverse complement strand
TACCCCAAAACTGCTATCGGGTGTGCCGTTTTCCTTATACCGTGCTACCAGTGCGCCAAATTCTGTTGGCCCTGCCACCACTATTTTTCCATCGGGCTGCACCGCTACTGCATTGAATCTTCCCTCTTCGTTTACTATCACTTTACCCCCCACCCCAAATGTGGGGTCGAAGAAAGATGCTTGTGCATGGCTGTGGGTGGCTATGCCGTAGTGGCACAATAAAAGCAGCGTGGCGAGTAGTGTTTTCAAGGTATAGCGTTTGAATGAAGATACATATGTTTTTGTGGTTAAATGTGTTTTATTTAACTTTTTTTTATTTACCGAGGTATCTCTCTTGCCCCCCATTGGCCAAAAATCGCTTCCGAACTACGCCAACATCACCTGACCGAGACAGCCGGAACAATCATATTGCCGCCGAGTCCTCTTCGAGAGACTCGGCTAAGACATACAAATTTCCGGCGAGCCCTCTCTTACAGGACTCGCCGGAATTCATGCCACTAACACAAGTGTGGAATTTCCTTTTTTACGCTTCTTTAATTTTGAGGTGCAGCATTTAATCTGCCATAAGGTGTGCTACTAGCAGTGAAAAATAGGACGGTGATAATTGTAACAGCAATGCTATTTGTAGCTTTGTTGACAATCCTGCATTTCTGTTGCGGTCTGTTTACCCCATACAACTACTTTATTGCGAAATGGGACATCATAAGGGGTAGGCCCAAAATAATACTCTTTGGTAAACCAAAGATGTCGGAAAAGGAAGCGATGTTTCTTGCCCCCAAATTTGGATTTCAGTATAAAATAGCTGGTGGCTGCATTATGTCTTCTTCCAAACTAAAAGGGATAGAAGCATATAACCGTGTGGTGAACACATATCTTTACGACATAAATGGTAATGGGTGGCAAACAAAATTTGACGCTCAGGTAGATTCTTTCTTTTTTAGCAACAGAAGAGATACAATTACAAAAATAATATATTCAATAGGTTATATAAAAGAAATGAGCAGCTACCTTGACTCCGTTTCTCACGGTAGCCGCCAAATAAGTGTTGGATTTTTACTACTAAAAAACACTAGGGCAAATGTTTGGGTAGGCGAAATATTACCAGATAGCTTGATTCGCGTCTTTTATTACTTCAATGTTAACCCTTACACTTTAGAAGCGAACAGAATACATTATTGACTGTTTTTGCAGCATTACCGTCGGGAATAGCTTTCGATCTTCACCAGTATACCCTATAACTGTGAAAACCGGAACAACCTGCAAACATCAATGCCCATGTTTACCCTCAACTGCATACCCAACCAAATGGTAAAACGGCACCCCTTTTGTATCGAATGGGTTAGTACGGCGTTCCTCCCAAAAACAACTACGATCATCCATAGCAATTTTCTTCACTATTATTCGCATCGTTTTATTCCTGTCCTTCTTGTTTATTCTGTGAAAACAAGTAAATGCCACATAAATATGTGAATGTGGGTAATCTGGCGATTGTTCAGTCAATCTGAAAACAAGAACGGATGATGTACATATGGAACCGCACTGAGGAGACACGCCTGAATAGTATTCAATCTTACCAGTCAGTGTGAGACTATCTGCATACTGATTGAGTGTATCTCTGGTAAGCGGATATAACAAATTCTCTTGCGCAGCAACCCCTTCTACCCGCACAAATACCATGAGACAGCATATTCCTATAATCAATCGGGCTTGCATGCTACAATATAAACATTATATTACAAATGAGATCACTTCCTTCCGAAAGCCGAACCGAGTATTCACTAATTAATCAAATTTTCTATCCCGGTCTAAGTTTCGCATTCCCCAGCAATCCGGAATAGCCCTACGTACACCCCATCCATCACCACCAAAGCCAATCTTAAAAAAAACACAATTGGCTGTTACCCAACCATTATCTTCGCAAATACGTCTATTCTAAAAACACCAAAAAATATCCTGATGAATTACACCAACACAGCAAAGCTCGCCGTAGCGGCCGCTGCACTATCGCTTACAGCATGCAAGAAAAGCAACTACGAGGGTGGTAACACTACCATACTGATAGATAATACTGTAGCGATCTTGAAAGAGTTGCAAGGTTCGTCCACGGCACTCAGCGTAACGGCAGGCATACCTCAGGAAATTGTAGGCCCGCAGGGTACTTTTCTTCGTTTTTACCCCAATTCTTTCAGAGACAATAACGGCAATGTCATTACAAGTGGCAATGTGAGTATAGAACTGACAGAAATGTATAAAGCCGGCGACATGCTGAAATATTATACATCTACCACTACCTCTGCAGCGGTACTCACCAGCGGGGGGCAAGTATTTATAAAGGCAACAATAGGCGGGAACGAAGTGAAAGTGAATAAATATGGCATAGGCTTTCCCACCAATCTAACCCCGGGCACCGGCCCAAGGGAGCTCTTCTTTGGCAATACATATGCCAAAGATGGCATGGTTACATGGGGAGGAAGCGATGGCGTTTTGGGCACCAAGGTATTGGGGCCGGGCAGCGTAAGCACATCTTCTGTTGTACTTACTGCCGGCGATTACTATATGTTCGACTCCTGCACATCATTCAATTGGGTGGGGTGCCACCACCCCTACAGTGGTACGGGGCAAAACATTACGGTGAAGGTGAAACTCGCAAACATGTCGTTTGCAGGCAACGTTTGGAGTACTGCTTTCATGGGGCTTTCCGCCCAGCGTGTAGCCACTACCATGTATCAGGAGTCGTTTGATAGAGAAACGCAAACGCTTACCTACAAAGGCTTGGCACCTACCGGCGTTACGCAGAAGTTCATGATTTTGGTGCCCTACGACAAAAACAACTGGTACTATTACAAAACCGAACAACCAATAACCGACGGCATGACCATAGAGGCCACCATGACAAAAAACTCGAAAGACGAGATGGCCGCTACACTAACGGCCTTCTAAGCAGATCTCTTAATACCTATATCCACTGGCCGAAACTCAACGCTTCGGCCAGTGGATTTTTGGGATTTATAATCCGAAATTTATAATCTGGACTTTGGAATTTCCCCCATTATTGTCGCAAGTACCACCTTGCAAGCCCGGCAAAGCCTGCTATCTTTATAGCATACAAACAGAGGTTATGAAGCAAACAAAAATCACCTTTTGGGTAAGCACCGTGCTAATAGCAGGTTTTATGATTGTCTCGTCATTTGGTGGTGCCATCAACCAGCCCGAGGCCGTCAACTTTATAGTAGGTCTTGGCTTCCCGGCCTACTTTGTGCCGTTCATCAGCATAGCCAAGATACTGGGCAGCATAGCCCTGCTGATGCCCGGCTACTACCGCATAAAGGAGTGGGCCTATGCGGGCCTGATGTTCGATATGGTGGGGGCTACCTATGCCGTTACCGCCAAGGCCGGGCCATCGGGCATTATGTTTGGCATGATGGCCGTGCTTATTGCCGTCACCCTTGTATCGTACTTTTCGTGGCACAAAATGTACCGGAGGGGGTAGGGCTGTATGCATCGATGCCGTGCATGACACTGATGCCAAATTGTGTTACTTCCCCCATCTCCCCAAAAGCCTCGCCATTGGCCCCTGTTTACTATCAGGGTATTTGAAATAGAAAGTAGTTAACTTTAATGTAGCGAATTCGTTTTCAACACAAAAGCAGTTGAGATTGACTGGACAAGCCGGATACCGTTTCCTGATAAGGCTCCTGCAATCTGCTGCTGTAGCCGCAGCGCATGACGGCATAAAGACTTGATAAAGAAGACTGTACGCACAAACTATTTTGCATCACCACAAATAACAACACACCATGAATGAAAACTATGGAACATTATCGGAGACAGTAAACAGTTTGGTACAAGCAGGCTATACACTGGACTTCAACATACATCAGGAATGCCTGATATGCCATCATAACAACACGGTGCTATCGCCCGATGAATTTCAGATTGATATGGTCTATCGTTTTGAAGGGGCTACCAATCCCGATGATGAATCTATTGTGTATGCAATCTCTTCGGCCAAACATGGCGTAAAAGGAATTTTGGTAAACGGGTATGGCATATCGGCCGATGAGACCTCATCGAAACTGGTAGAGAAACTGCAAACCCACCAATTGCAGCATTCTGTACAAATAAAAAAGAACGAAGCCACCCCGCAACGGCCCGAAGGTAGCCGGGTATTGGATGCGCAGCAGGTAGCGATGAGGCTACCCGAGCTCATTGCCCGGCTAAAGAGTGAAACTACATGGGCCGGGAGCGACCGTAATGCCATCACGCTCCTCAAATCAGACACGATGCGCATTGTGCTCATGGGGCTGCATCGCAACGCCAGCCTGAAACCGCACAAGGCCAATGGCATGCTTAGTGTGCAAGTATTGGAAGGGAAAATAGATTTCACTACCGAACAGACAACTACGCAGTTGACAACAGGGGGCATGATAGCCCTGCATGAAAACATCACCCATAGTGTGCTTGCCTGCGAAGAAAGCTTCTTGCTGCTGACCATGGCCATGAACAATAAATAGCATTTTGAACAGCCGTCAGACTACATTTGTGCAACCTGACGGCATAAGCTTTCCAACGGGGTAAAACACTGCATACCTGTTTATACTGCCCCTTCTCAAATTTGGATGAGTGCTACCACTTGCCCACATGTGCAACCGCACTCATCTCAACCAACCGCTATACTACCATGCAATACCACCCACCCCATAGCATTACCAATCCGCGCCGCTACATACGCAGTGTTCATATACTGCACGACGGCGGCCCCGATGGCTTTTCGTTGGCTACTATAGACTGGGAAGGCACCCCACACATAGGCATACGGTGGAATGTAGCACATAAGGAGCGCACCGATACCCAAAAGATGGCAGGTGACGTTATGTGTCATGGTGCCCCCGCGCCCAATGGTGTGCCGTCGTGGTTCATACTTCCACGCGAGCTTTTTGATCCGGCATTTTTTCATGCAGACAATACTGCATTGTTAGCTCTGGTGCAGGCGGGACTGGGCGGGCAATAGAACTTATCTCCCCTTGTGCCAACAAAAAGCACCGCCGTGTGGCAGTGCTTTAGTGTGCGGTTCATTCTCGTCTGTTGTCTGTCGCTCGTCCGCAGTATTGTGGGGGGGGCTATATTAGTTATAGTTCACTGTTACCGGTACACCTGTAGCATTGGTGTACAAACCACTTGCCTGACCGGCAGCTACATTCAGCGTAGCACCCACATTCAACGTTTCTGTACCACCTGCACTCAGCAAACCAGTGGCAGATGGCATAGAGGTAAAGTTGTCAACAGTCATGGTGTGTGAAGCACCATCGCTGATAACACATGATGTAGGCAGTGTGATAGCGTATGTGTACCCTGCCTGACCGCTTACTGTGAAGCTGGCTGCAGATACAGTACCGGTAGTAGCTGGCAATGTAACACCACCTGCACCACCTGTGGTACGGGTACCAGCGGGGGCCAGTACTGCGGTACCAGCCAATGTTGCCGATACGGCCACATTACCAAAGTTCATGTCTACGTCTTTAACGATAGAGATGGGGGTAATGATGGTGGCAGATGCAGAAGCAGTTGCGGTAGCCTGAGCGTGAGAAGCAGTAGCAAAACCGAAAGTAGCAACAGCAGCAATGGCGAGAGACTTGATGATGTTTTTCATTGTAGTTCGTTTTTATTTGTTTGTGTTTTTGTTAGCTTGTTTGTTGCAAGGTATATTGCCAATGGCGTGCCAGAAATGTAATGCATTGATAATCAATACACATTGTTTTGGCATGAAGGCAAAAGTGTCTATTGCGTGGAAGGAGATTCCATACTGCGGAATTTGATGTTGAAATATTGTATGGTTTGGGAGAACAGCAAGGGCGGATAGAGTATGTGCTATTGACAGGCTTTAGCCGAAGAGTATTGTATATAACCATGTTGCCTTTGTTGGGCTAAAGCAAAGTGATAAACAAATAATGAATAACCAACCCTTTAACAACTAACTCTGTCTATTAATAAAAACATACACCAATATGACCACCCGATTATTAACAGTAGCCTGTGCCGCACTTATTGCCTTGCAAGGTTGCAAAAAAGAACCAGAGACATCTGCTTTTACCTGCCCCACAACGGGAGTACTATACGGGTATACCAGCGACAGCAATTCGGCAGCGCCCTACATGCCATGCAATGCAGGCATGATAGATCTTGCTTCGGGTGCAATAGCCGGCACAACTGCCATTAGTAGCAGTACTCATTTCAATCAAAGTGCATACAATTTGGCCGAAAACGCCTATTTTTCATTTATGCGGAGTGATACTGATAATCATTTGTATAAGATATCGGGCACGGGTAGCACTATGCTATCGTATACAGGTACTATCGCCGACACCGACATAATAGATGGATTGGTGTATGACCGCAATCATGGAAAACTACTATGTTTTGTCACATCGGGCACCTCAAGTACGCTTTGCGAAATAGTAATAAGCGGCACAAGTTATATTACCAATAGCATAGCTACCAGCCCCGACCCAATATACAACGACATTTCGACGGCAGACCCCACAACCGGTGATGTCTACTTTCAGACATATGATGCGAGCACCATCCAATTCAAAATACGGAAACATACCTATGGCAGCACGGGCACACCGGCTGTAGTATATACCGGAGGGGCCTCAACGCAACTTTGGGGGCTTCGGTACAACCCTAACGACAACATGCTATACGCACTACGCCAGTCGCCGGGTATAGTTGGTACCTTCGAATTTGTTAAGATAAATCCTTCAACCGGCAGCTTTGCTGTACTATCCAACCTTGGTATAAACATCAATCCAAAGTTGCTATCGGCCACTATAGAGCCTTGTACAGATCGCTATATTTTTACCTCGCAAGATTTTACTGCTCCCTCGCCATTTTTCTCCTTCAAAATGCATCAGCTTGATATGTCTGGTTCTATTATCAGTGCTATGCCTATACCCAAAATGTATCAGGGGCTGGATGTACGGTACTAAAAAAAGCACTGTTTGACGTATAAAGAACAACCTATGCATTTTGCTTTTGGTAGCACCGGATGATTGTGCTGATACACAATAAATAAGGCTTTTTTGCGTATAGATATAAACCCTTTTGCCATATGCAATCAACAGACAACAACATAGACATCTGGAATAGGAAACCGGTGGTACACATAGTATCTATTGTTGCAATAGCTATAGCATTTGCCCTACTGGGCCTAATGGATAGCGATACCCAAAAGTGGGCAGATTTGTTGCACACCGAAAACATAGCGGGTTTGTTGCTCTATGGCATACCCACATGGCTTGTGTGCCGGTGGTTGTACCGGCGGTGGGCTAACGAACGGAGTGTGTGGCTGCGGTTGTGTATGAGCCTTGTAGCAGGTGTGCCCATAACGTTTCTGGCAATAATATTGATTGCAGAGGTAGCTAAAGTGTTGCATTGGGTGTAAACAGCACAAGCAGCGCACCTGCCTATAACATCACGAACGCCCGCATGTGCGGGCGTTCGTGATGTTACTTGTACAATAATTATGTGCCTTAGCTGACGTAGGTGCCTACCTGCTTACCACTAATCACGTCCAGCAGGTTGCCAGATCGGTTCATGTCGAACACTATTATGGGCAGGTTATTTTCCTGACACAGGGTGAATGCTGTCATGTCCATCACCTTCAGGTTGCGGCTGATAACCTCGCTGAATGACAATGTCTCGAATTTGGTAGCTGAGGGGTCTTTCTCGGGGTCGGCGGTATAGATGCCATCTACACGGGTGCCCTTCAGTATCACGTCGGCATTTATCTCTATAGCGCGCAGTGAGCCTGCTGTATCGGTTGTGAAGTATGGGTTGCCAGTACCTGCACCAAATATTACCACACGGCCTTTTTCGAGGTGGCGTATGGCGCGGCGGCGTATGTAAGGTTCGGCCACTTGCTCCATCTTGATGGCCGACAAAAGACGGGTGATGACACCTACTTTCTCGAGCGCAGCTTGCAGGGCCATACCGTTGATGACGGTGGCCAGCATCCCCATATAGTCGCCCTGAGCACGCTCTATGCCGGTTTCAGCTTCGTTCATGCCTCGATATATGTTGCCACCGCCTATTACTATGGCTACTTGTACCCCTATGTCTGTTATGGTCTTTATTTCTTTGGCGTACTGCTCCAGCATTTGCGGAGCAATACCAAAATTGCGGTCGCCCATCAGGGACTCGCCAGAAAGTTTTAACAGAACACGGCTGTATTTTGGAAGCATTGTAAGAGAAATTTGGAATGTAAAAATCTGTTGCAAAGAAATAAAAAAGTTACCTGTTTGGCCCACATATTTTCGACTACCCTATGACTAATAGTATACACCACCATCGTTGTCCGGACAATGTGCAATAAGAGCTACATCTTTGTACCTACCGCAAGGCTAAACCAAAAAAGCAAACAGGAAAGAGTATGTCTCTTTCCTGTTTGTGCTACGGCATAGAAGCCTGTGCAAATGTTGTGTGCGCTAAAACGTCTCGTACTGGAGATCGTATGTGTACGTTCGTTTATTCATAGAACTGTCGGTAACCACTACCGATGTCTGGGTTATTTTGCTTTGCGCATCATAACGGTAATCTATGTAGGCGTTTTGCTTGCGCGAGGCGATAGACTCTACCAGATGGCTGTTGCGGTATATGTTTTGGCCATACATGGTAAATGACTGCAACTGCAACCAGTCGCCTATACGGTTGGCATTTTCGGTATAGAAGTGGTATCCTTCGTTGGCCCATTCCCAGGCGGGATATATGAGTTCTGTAGTATCTTGCAGTGTATCCTGCACCCAAATTCTGATGTCCTTGGTATGTGTATATGGGTCGAAGGTATATTTATAAGACATCAGATCTTCGATATGGCCAAAGTATTTGGTATCGGTTATCCAGTCTATATCTAACCCTTGTGTCATGTTGGTAAACTCACAGTCTAACTTGCTGCCTGCAGTTTGCTTCAGCCAGTCGCCATTAACCGATGTATAGGTGACGGAAGAGGTAGCCGAGGCGCGTGTCCAGTTGGTAGCGGTTTTGGTAATGCGCGACAACAGTTTGTTGTAATACTCGAAGGTGTGTTTTACACCCGTGTTTTTGTAACCAGGGGTGTACGCTGTTACAATAGCACCATCGCTATTTTTGATGAATGTATCGCGCTCTACCACCATATTGGTAAGAATATCGGTGATTGTTTTTAATATGGTATCGCTCTTGTAGCTAAAATCGATACGCATGTGAAATTCTGTAGCGTCGTTGCCATCGTACAGTATCTGGCTCACACGGTTGCTTTCATCGTAGTAAAAGCGGAAGCTTTCGGTGATTTTGCTGGTGGGCAATGCTACCGGCACGGTTTGCGATATGGTAGTGATTTTGCTGTAGCCAAGCAACCTTACATTGTTGGGTGTAGGCGCATTGGAGTGTATTACCCTTTTGCAAGAGAGACCGATGAGGGCACCGATGGTTATTAATACAGCGAGGTAAAGGAACGCTGGTTTTCTCATGTGTATCATTGTTAGAATCTCAAAAATAGTAAAAGCGCATCAATTGTCAATCGGTATATCAAAAGACTGTCTACGGTAGTAGACAGTAACAAACAACCTATAGTTGGGGCAAACTAATCAAAAGCCTATACCGAGGGGGCATAAGCCCCCAAATGCATGTGATTGATGCAATACAACAGCATCAATATAAGTGGTATGTCTTTGTACTCGCGATGGCTTTCGTCGGTATCAATCTCGTAACAAAAGCTCCAACCCTTTATTTCGAAGTGCTGATTGAGTACCATTATCTCGCGCTCCTCGTCGTTGAAAAGGCCGAATGTGCCACCGAAAACGCTGGTGCGTTTCAGTATATAAGAGCGACCTTCGGGGGTGTGCAAGACTATCTGCCCCTTCCAGTTGAATTTTCCTGTTATCAGCGGGTCTTCTCCGCTCTTTAATGCTACAGTAGTTTGCAAAGTACCTGTAGGTGCTATAGTATAGCTGGCACCGGGCACCTGCACTTCGGCAGCACGGCGCGAAAACCATGATGTATAATCGAGATTGCCTTTCAGTTCGCCCACAGTATCTCTCAGCTCGAAATGCCGGTTCTGATTGCCTTTAGCTATATACTTCATATCCGTTCAGGAGACTTTCGGTAAACGTCTCTTATTAAAGATACCTATTCTATGGAAGAATGACAAAAGACAGGACTAATTACATCAATATTGTTCGCCTGCATGTGCGAGGTCAACTGGCTTCCATTCTTTGCCCGTCTGGTAAAAAAACAGATAATTACTACTGTTCTTTTTCATGGTGAGGTCGTAGCAGCTACCATCTACCACGTGTACGCTATAGTCGGCATTTTCATAATCGTGCCCGCCCAGTGCATTGTACCACCACCATGTACCCCACTGATTGAGACGTACACGCAGTACAGAGTCGTGGAGTACCTGCACATGGGCACCATCTTCGGGCGACTGCATGTTGTAGCCCATAGCATCGTACACGGTGCCGGTAAGCTGGCTGCCTGGCACCAGCAGGTTATGCATCAGCTTGTATTCGCCCATATCAGACGCGCCTATCATTGGGGCTCCATGCATCGACTCGGGCAGATTGAGCAGGACGGTGATTTTGTTGTTGTGTACCGGCAAAGTATGTAACAGGCTATAGGTAATGCGCTCGCCCTTCATCCAATACCTGTTGGCTTGTATGGTATAACGTACATTGGCCAGTAGCAACACCAGCAGCAGGGCGTACCGTAGCCAACTGCGGCGTATGCGCCATATGCCAATAGCTGCCAACATGGCCAGAAACGGGATGGTGAAGTAGGCATACCTGTCCATAGAGATGAGCAACAGATCGTAGAACCACAGGGGCATTACCAGCACCAATGCCGCCAGCATGCACAGCCACATGATGAATGCTACCCGTGCGCTGCCGGTCATGTACTTGTACCGGAACATACACCAGCCGGTGACGGCTATTGCCACCGACCAAAATGAAAATATGCCCAAACCACTATCGCAAAGCTGGTAAATGGATTGCCGAACCGAGGCCAGTGTGAGGCTGCCAATATGAAAATGACCGGGCCAGAAACGGCCCAGTGCAATAAGGTGGTAGAGGTATTTGGCGGGTTTGCCAAGGCCCATATCGCTTACTGAGAGCACGGTTGACGAACCTATGCGCGATACCCAGTCGCCATGAAGCAGGCGGAACTCTAACAGGCGCAGGCCGAACAATAGAAGCAAGGGTATAAAAAACTTAGCGATAATGCGGGTACCCACCTGCCGGCCATCGGTACACTGATACCGGTAAAACAATGCGAGCAACAGCACAAGCCATGGGGTGAGGTAAAATATCTCGAGCGTATGGGTAGCAAAAACAAACAGGAAAATACTATACCATACCAACCGAGGATTGCGGGTATACACATACTCCTGCACCCAGTGCAGGGTAAGCAACATCATGAATAGCCCTTGCAAATAATGGTAGCAAGGTTCCCATACCAGCACCTCGGACAAGGATGGCGACACGCAGAACAACACACTGCCCGTAAGGGCTATCACCCTGTAGCGGTCGGTACCGCTATCGCGCAGCATGCAGGCTACCAGCTTGTAGAGCAGGGTAGCATTCAGTGCTTGCAGAGTAATAAAGAGCATATGCCACCGCCACGGGTCTATGCCCGCCCACTGGTAGTAGAGCCACGTAGCCAACTGTGTGCCCTGATACAGGCTTACCACCTTGAAATGCGTACGGTTGATATGCTCTGCAAACGAATGGTGTTGCAGGTCGTAGAGCCAACCAGTGAAGTCGGACACGAAACCGGCACGCGCTGCCGGGAAATAGAGCACAAACAAAGCCACCCACAACCCCACAAAGATGCACCCGGCCATAATAGGCTCGGTACGCTGGGGGCCACTGGTAATAGTATATTGCGACACGGCTAAAACACCAAAAGTACAATAACGACGGCTATGCTGCGCCCACTATATACCCAGCACCACTGCCGCTATGGTAAAATAGATAACAAGACCGGTAACATCTACCAGCGTAGCCACAAACGGAGCCGAAGAGGTAGCAGGATCGAGCCGGAAACGCTTGAGCAACATGGGTATCATAGAGC
Source organism: Chitinophagaceae bacterium (assembly GCA_021151685.1). Taxonomy (GTDB): domain Bacteria; phylum Bacteroidota; class Bacteroidia; order Chitinophagales; family Chitinophagaceae; genus Nemorincola. The sequence continues at coordinate 8,187 of JAGKWS010000076.1, read as the reverse complement.
CTGTAAGGGTACCCCACAGCACTACACCCACTACCGACATAAATACCGTCAATGCCACCAACAACCAGTTGAAATGCTCGCCATAGTTATACCAACCCATGTATTGCCAGATAGCCAGCCGCACAAAACCTATGAAGCCCAGCAACAAACCCAGTGTAAGACCAGAGAGTATCTCGCGGCGCATTACGTACCACCAGTCTTTATAGGAAAGCTCCTTGAGGGCCATGGCACGAATGATGAGGGTAGCCGCCTGTGAGCCGGTATTGCCCCCGCTAGATATGATGAGCGGTACAAACAGTTGCAGCACCACCGCCTTTTGCAGCTCCATCTCGAAGAAGGCCATGGCAGTAGCGGTAAACAACTCGCCTATGAACAGAATGATGAGCCATACTGCCCGCTTCTGTATCATGGTAAAGAAGCCCGTCTTTACATAGGGCAGGTCCAGCGATTCCACACCACCAAACTGTTGCATGTCTTTGGTGTCCTGCTCTTCGGCTTCGTCCATCACATCGTCTATGGTAATAACGCCCAGCACCACATTGTTACTATTGGTAACGGGTATGGCTACGCGGTCGTATTCCTTAAACTTCTGAATGGCATCTTCAATCTTATCTTGTATGTCCAGCTTTATATAGAAGCCGTCCATTATGTCTTCTATCTTGCTATCGGGGTCGTTCAGTACCAACTTGCGTATGTGCAGGTCGTCTACCAGATGCCCGGCACCATCTACTACAAATATCACATTGGCAGCGGGGGTATCGGTATAGAAGCGGCGTATGTGCTCTATGGCCTGCCCCAGCGTCCATTCTTTGCGTACGGTAGTGAACTTGGTATTGATAAGGCGGGCCACACTCTCCTCTGGGTATCCCAAAAGGTCGTAAGTGGCCAGCCGGTTACGGTCGTTCAGCAGATTGAGGAATTCGGTGACCTCTATACCATCCAGCGATTCGAAGAATGCTACCCTGTCGTTCGACTCGAGATTGTTGAGTATAACCGAGACCTGCGGTTGCGGCATCTCGTCCAGTATGTGCCGTTGCAGCACATGGTCGAAAAACGGAAATGTTTTTATCTGTAAATCTTCGGGCGTGGTAAGGAATACATTGATGCATTCGTCCTCCTCCAGCTCCTGCAATAAGCGTGCTACCTCGGCGGGGTAGTCTTCATCCCCACTTCGGTTACCCGCGTCCGGAAGGCTGCCTTCCAGAATTCTCTCCCTCAGTTCCTCCGCCAGCATTACCGCTCATGTATGGTTTAATTTTATAAAGGATGACATGGCAAAACCATGCGTTTTTTTGAAAAGGCACGCAAAGGTAGGTTTATTCCGTGGTGTTGGTGTTAATTTTTTGCTACCAGTCAGCAAGAATGGCGAAATAAAATCCAACCAATTTACTCACCCGCATCGGGGTCGGCAGGGGCTTCATTCAGGAAATCTTCCAGGTCGCGACGTTGTTTTTTGGTGGGGTGGCCGGTTTTGCTCAGGCGTTTGCCGGTATAGAAACTCGGGGCCATGCTCACCTGTATCTTATCTTCCTCGGGGGTAATGTCTATATAGTGTTTTATAGCCTCGGGATAGGCTACCCTATTGTCCAGCAGGCCGGTAACCTCTATGGTTTTGCGGCCTGCGGGGGTCTTTATCTGAAACTTATCGCCAATAGATACCGAGCGCGAGGGCTTTACGGTATCGCCATTCAGGCGCACCTTGCCCCCATCTATAGCTTCGGTGGCTTGTGTACGGGTCTTGAACTGGCGTATGGCCCATAAATACTTATCGAGACGGGGTTTTTCCATAGTGCAAAATTAGGGATTTGGGGGGAAGGGGGGATGGTGTGTTTGGACGACATAGAGGATTAGTGAAGAAAAAGGTGATGTGCTTTTTTCGCATTTTAATGCCTTTGGGCCAATCTGCACAGTAAGTGACGGATGAAAACTGAAATTTCACGAAATATTTTATATATTGTTGATGCCACCAGAAGTCATAAGGAATATACCCAAGTAGATTTCGTGGAATTTACAGTATGTAACAATGCAGAGGAGACACTGTGTTGCTATTGGACGATAGTACTAAACAATTGGTTATGACTTCGAAGAAAATTATTTCCACCTTACTGACGTTTGTGTCATTATCGGCATTTGCGCAAACAAAATGCGATTGTTTTAATAGAATATACCATCTAAGTCAGTATTACGAAGAAAGAAATGATACCATAATGAGCATGGCATCACTAAAAGATGCCATATCGTTTCTGGATGACAGTAATGTGGGCGACTATTACTGGCTATTGGCACGCAAATATGCCAGTTATGGCTATGCCGATTCGGCGACAGTGTACTATACCAAGGCTGTTTTGCATAGTGGAGATGGGTTAAGCCGTATTAAAGGGGAATCTCCGCTCATTTATAGCCGAATGGACACAATAGCCATCAATAAAAAACTGTCAGAAAATAGAAGCCGAATGAACCTTGATTTATACAGGCAGTTCGTATCTGCGTTTGCAATTGATCAAGGCTTAAGGAGTGGCTTACTTCTGTCGAGAGAAGAGATGTTCGATACGTCATCTGCAATAAAATTGTTGGTTAACAAAGTATTCTACAGGGCCGACAGTACAAGCTTTGAACTCATCAAATATGTTCTGGATAAATATGGTTATCCTACTTATAAAAAACTTGGCTTTCCTACAAGCGATTTGCATGTGTTGATAATGCACACTACTACCTATGATAATGCATGGAGTAACTATATACTGAATAAGCTGGAACAACTCAATGCCACTTGCGATTTCCCTGAAAAATCGCAAATATTATTTATGAAAGACCGACAAAGGATAAGACAGGGGAAGAATAGCCTTGCCGGGCTATCTGGTGGTAGTAGAAGGTATTTTACAATAGACGATATTAGTAAAGTAGACAGCATTCGATTTTCGTATAATCTGCTACGGCTTAAAGATGAAAATTTTCCGGGCGACCCTCTGCCTGACAATTACAAACCACAACCATATCCCGCCAATTATTTTTGCGGTAAAAAGTATCGGATAGACTAAACACCCGTATTATGCCGCATAGGATTGCCAAAATAATACACAAACACTTCTTATGGAGCCTGATGTTGTGTGCATACTGTTTTTGCAACAATGCAATTTTTGCACAAACAGGTGGTGATACTTTTGTACCGCAATCTAAAATTATTTTCTACGATGATTTTAGCGGTACTAATCCGGGGAAATTTCCGGGGAAATGGACGTTGGCAAAATGCAATGGTGGTGACTTTTTAGCATCTATACAGCAATACAAAGTACACGGCGCAGACTATTCCTGTTTTTTAGAGACCAATGCCTACGACCCACCACTTATTGAGCCCAACATCTATTATCGCACTGCTTACCTGAGCAACGAGTTTACAGTTGAGTATGATTTTGCATTTACAGATACAGCAGAAAAAATAAGACAGTGTTTGCACTTTGTTTTACCGGGACGGGTAGCAGGCTGCGAACAAGTACTCTTCCGCATATCCAACACCGAAACCAATGACATTTTGTTGGGCTATGAAACTAAATTTCCAAGGAAGTATAAAAAGGAGACTACTCTACGGACAACATTTGATTTTGCAAAATGGCACCATTTTGCACTTTCATTCCGGCAACGGCAAATACACTGGTACATAGACAACAAACTGGTACTTACCATAGATACCTGTGGCTATTCGCCCATACGAATTGCGTTGCACAGTGCATTTAGTAAAGTGAAATACAGAAACGTAAAAGTGGCCATCAAACCACGTAACAACTCTTTAGATTCTATACTTACAGGCAACACACTGTATGCCACGACATATATTTTGATGTGAATAAATATACAATTCAGCCAGCCAGCTACGCTTATTTGCAAGACCTTGTATCGTTTCTTACTGAAAATTCATCTGTATATTTAGAGGTGTCGGGACATACAGACAATGACGGCAATGCGGAAGCAAACAGAAATTTATCTTTTAACCGTGCCAACGCCATACGCAAATACCTTATTGTAAACCACATTGATAGCAACAGAATTGTAGCAAAAGGGTACGGCGATACCCAGCCGGTGAAACCCAATACCACATCAGAAAACAAAGCACAAAACAGACGGGTTGAATTTTTGAAAATCGACAGACAATAATGATAACCCGGAATGTACACAACTGACTGCCCTACGCATCAAAAAAGTCACATTAACATATTCAACACCTCACAAAACATGCTTTATTACACAGTTAATAGAAGAATACCCACAGTGGCAAGTAAAGGCCATGAACGCCAGTAAACAGTAGCTTACCTAACAATATTCTGCGGTACTAAACGCATTGCCTGTGTGTGCTCCAATACGCCATAATTGGTAATGCCAAACAATCTGGCATAGGGTAAAAATTTGGCACGAAAAGAATTATGCAAATGCTGGATGTCTGCTTTCTTTTCAGACGGGCAATGTACAATGGTAAAGACCTTGAAATTTGTGAGACCACCGGGAACTACCGGCATACAGGGCAACATTTCATTGACACTATACGAATAATTGTGTTTTGCAGAGAGGAACATCTGCAACGAATCGACTGCCTTTTTAACAATGTCCCATACTCGCGACTCAATAGGGTTTCCCGCGTCAAGGTTGGCGGTAAAGTCTTTGAGCTCTATGAGCCAATAGGTATTGCTGCCGTGCTCGTGCCAGCAGGCATCCATTTCCTTAAAGTTGGCACCGCTCAGCTTCCTGAAGCCAGAACAGTCTGCGAAACGAAAAAAATTGTTGTCGGGGAAATCGTGTGTAATGTTGCTTTCTGTGAAACCGGGCATAGTACGTCTTAAATTTTAGAATCCCAGATCAAGTTTTATTTCATCGTCTGACATGTTGATGGCCTCCTGCGAAATTGTATTCTCGGGAAACTGCTCTGCAAGATCATTCACACTGTATTCCACCGTTTTCCCCTTTTCTTTGTCCAGCTTGTAACAGTTTGTCCTTACATTATCTCTTTTTGCACAGATGTACATCTGCTTCAGTACAAAATAATTGTGCGTTGCTATAAATATTTGTATGCCGGCTTTTGCCATCAGCATCAGCATTTCTACCAGTTCGCGTGTGGCCTCGGGGTGCAAAGCTGTCTCTGGTTCATCCAAGAAAAGGACAGAATTGGCATTTAGCTGGCGATTGCGTATTAGTGTGGTCAGGATACCTATTTTCTTTACACCTTCGGCGGTCATTTGCATCTGAAACTCTGCATTGCCTTTTTTGAAGACAAAATCATCATCATCTCCTTGTTCAATGCGGCCCCCAAATAGCTCTTTAAGCTTTTGATTTACGTTGGTAAGCTCTTTCGTAATGTTGCCCTTTTGCGTGGGCACTACGAGTGATTTTATCAAATCGAGATACGTATCGTCGAACCCATGAATATGCAAATTGTCGCGTGTGGCCCTTATAGCCTTTAAGGCGGTGAGTACTTCTTTCGCAGGTATGAATAGGCACCTAAACTGCTCAGATATGGCTTTTATACTCTCCTGACCATCTACAATTGTACTATTAGTGGCTTCGCCAAAGGTGAAATGCAAACGATCTTCATATGTAAGTGACCGATGGTAAAACTCTATATCTACACTCAGTTTCTCCTTACTTCACTTGGTTACCATTTCGCCCAAACCTTTTTTGCCGGGCTGAAACGTATCATAGAGTTTTTCTGCCAACTGCTTTTTGAGACTAACCTCTTGATTTTGGCTCTTACGGCTATATACATCCACAGTTTTTGCGGTAGCATAGAGCAACTTCAAAAGTCCCGTTTTACCTGTGTCATTTTTACCAACTATGACATTGACCACAGCAAAATCGCTTTTGAAACTCTTATAGCCCATGAAATTTTGGAGCGATATTGACTTAATCATATGATACCGTTAAGTAACTACTACAAGATGGTAAGTTAGGCAAAAATAGCACAGCTACTACATACTTGCTACCACAGTGTTGGCAGTAACATTTCTATAGCTAATAAACCGTTCCCCCTCCAAATACTACACAAAAACCATTATCGCAATATTAAATTTTCAGTACCAACGGGCAAGTCATTGGTGGCGTGGGTAGATGCGCCTATTTTTACCGCAGGTGCTTATGAAGCACTACAATTGCTATTGCTTACATCATGTATAAAAAGACGAAAAACGCAATTATCCGCGATATAAGCTGGCTGGCGTTCAATGCACGGGTGCTACAGGAAGCCAACGACCCGGAAAATCATCTGCACGATCGCCTTCGTTTTTTGGGTATTTTCTCCAACAATCTCGATGAGTTTTTCCGTGTGCGTGTAGCCACGCTCAACAAGATGCTGCTATTGGGCAAATCGGCCCATGTGCATCTGGAAAACAACCCGGCCAAAATACTGAAGAAGATACAACAGACGGTACTGGCGCAACAGCAAGAATTCGACGCATCTTATTCTGGCATTATACGTGAGCTGGAGCATCAGAAAATTCATATAAAGAACGAAAAACAACTATCGAAACAGCAGAAAGAGTTTGTGACGCGCTACTTTGAAGATGAGCTGCGCACACAAATCATTCCGCTGATGATAGAGTCTATACCGCAGATGCCCCTGCTGCGCGACAAGTCGATATACCTTGCGTGCGTGCTGGGCAAAACGGCCGAGTCTATGGCGCAACGCTATGCACTTATAGAAATACCTACAAGGGTATTGCCCCGGTTTGTCATCATGCCATCGGAAGCAGGCACTACCGACATAATATTGTTGGAAGATATCATCAGGTACAACTTGCCCCTGTTGTTTGCGCCATTCGGGTTCGACAGGTTTCTGAGTTACATCATCAAAATGACCCGCGATGCCGAGCTGGAAACGGATAATGACGTAAATACCAACCTGATAGACGAGCTGGAAAAAGGCATAAAAAACCGCAAGAAAGGCCGTGCTACCCGCTTTGTGTACGACAGGCAGATAGACCCTACCTTGCTGAACTATCTGGTGCAGCGGCTGGGTATGAGCAAAAAAGACAACCTGATACCGGGTGGACGCATACACAACTTCAAAGATTTTATAGATTTCCCGTCATCGGTATTTACCAACCTGCGCCGCAGGCCCAAGGCATTTGTACACCCGCTGCTGCAGCAACCCTGCCGCATAATGGATGTGATACAGAAACGCGATGTGATGCTGCACATGCCCTATCACTCGTTCGACTCGGTGATAGACCTGCTGCGCGAAGCGGCCATAGACCCGTTTGTGCAGAGCATACGCATTGCCCTGTACCGGGTAGCCAAAAATTCTAAGGTCATTAATGCGCTCATTAATGCGGTGCGCAATGGCAAGCAGGTAACTGTGGTACTGGAGCTGCGCGCGCGGTTTGATGAGGAAGCGAACATGTACTGGAAATCTTATCTGGAAGAGGAAGGTGTGAAGGTGCTATTGGGCATACCGGGTATGAAGGTGCATGCCAAGATATGCGTGATAAAGAAGCGGGAATTTAATAAGACCGTTCAGTATGGCTTCATCAGCACGGGCAACTTCAATGAAAATACGGCATCGTACTACGGCGACCATGTACTGATAACGGCCAACCGTGCCATACTGGCCGACATCAACCGGATATTTGACTATATAGAGCATCCGCACAAAAAGGCGGCCGCACTGAGGCAGTGCAAGGTGCTACCGGTATCGCCGGTGAGTATGCGTACCGCCATGATGGCCGCCATGGAAAAACAAGTAAAGCTGGCTAAGAAAAAAGAAGCGGGTACTGCCACCATAAAGCTGAATAGCCTTGTAGACCAGATACTGATAGACCAGATATATGCTGCGGCCCGGGCGGGTGTGCAGGTGCAAATGGTGGTGCGGGGCATATGCTGCGCCTTTACCGACATTGGCAAAATAAAGGGCTCTATACGGGCCGTAAGCATTATAGACGACTATCTGGAGCATGCAAGGGTGTTTATCTTTGGTAGTGGCAAGGATGCCGATGTGTATATATCGTCGGCCGACTGGATGGTACGCAACCTGGACCACCGCATAGAGGCCGCCTGCCCTATATATGACAAGACCATAAGGCAGGAATTGACAGATATTTTGGGCATACAGCTTGCCGAAAACGTGAAAGGCCGTATCTTGGATAACGAACAAAGTAACAACTATGTGGAGCGGAGCAATGACGAGGTGGCAGTGCGGTCTCAGGAGGC